>CAXXTG010000159.1:0-11158 GCA_963666855.2 Vicinamibacterales bacterium | reverse complement strand
GGCCTCGACCTGCTCTGCTTCGTCGAGGTCAAGCTGGCCCACCACCGGCCCGACTGCGTGGCGCGCTTCCGCGACGAGGTGCAGGCGATCCCCGAGGTCCTCGAGTGCCACTACCTGACGGGCGAGTCCGACTACCTGATCAAGATCGTGGTGCCGAACCACAAGGCGCTCGAGACGGTGCTCTTCGAAGGCCTGATGCGCATCGACGGGGTCGACCGCATCCACACGAGCATCGTCGTCAACGAGGTGAAGGCGTCGACCGCCCTGCCGCTGGGGACGCCGCCCCGCACGCGCCCGGGCGAGGGGCGAAGTTCAGCATGAGATGGGCGGGACGTTCGGCGTGTTCCGGCGGAGAAGTGCGCGAGGGGTGCCACGGGTCGGGCGATGCGCCGTCGCCGCGGCGGAGAACCACGCGCGGGCGTCGATGCCCCGTCGGCATCGCGGGCGGAGAGCTACGCGCCGGCGGCGATGCCCTCGCGGGTCTCGGCGACCACCAGGTCGACGACGGACCGCAGGGCCTCCGCCTCGGTGTCGCCCTCCAGGCGGCGGAGGCGGTAGTGGTCGATCTGGCGGTCGGCGCCGGTGCCGTCGCGGATGATGTCGGCGACGCGGCGCAGCTCGGCCTCGCAGCCGAGGGCGCGGGCGTCGTCGGCGAGCTGCTCCACGAGGGCGGCGGCGTGGTCCTCGATATCGACGCGGCCCGCGCCCTCCTCGTCGCCGAGGAACGCGAGCACGCCGTAGCGCTGCGCGAGCCAGCGGTTCTCGGCGATGATCTCGGTGGGCGGCTCGGGGGGCAGCCGGCCTTCGCGGTCGAGCCGCGCGAGGTGCCGGACGAGGCAGGCGTACAGCGCCGCGATGCTCACCGCGTCGTCGATGCGGGGGCAGGTGTCGCAGATGCGCATCTCGACGGTGGGATAGGTGGTGGACGGGCGGATGTCCCACCACAGCTCGCTGCCGCTCTCGATGAACTTCATGCGCCGGTAGGTGCCCACGAGCCGGTCGAAGTCGGCCTGGGAGGACAGCGGGCCGGGGACGCTGGTGCGCGGAATGGCCCCCATGATGGTCAGCCGGTACGACTTGAACCCGGTCTCGCTCCCGCCGTTGAACGGCGACGACGTCGACAGCGCGTGCAGCAGCGGCAGGTGGCGCCGGAGCGCGGTCATCACGCGGATGCGCGAGTCGGCGTCGCCGAAGCCGGCGTGGACGTGCATGCCGCCGATGACGAGCCGGCGCAGGCTCTCCTGGAACGTCACCGCGAAGCGCTCGTAGCGTTCGCGCGGCGTGACCATTTGCGCCCGCCACGCCGCGAACGGGTGGGTCGAGGCGGCCATCACCGCGGCGCCGTATTCGGCCGCCGCCTCGACCACCAGCCGCCGGGTCTCGCCGAGCGCCTCCCGCGCCTCGGCCACCGACCGGCAGACCTTGGTGCCGGTCTCGATCTGCGACCGCAGGAACTCGGGCACCGCGTTGTGGGGACCGCGGTTGCGTTCGCACGCCTCGAAGATGCGCCGGTCGGGGTCCGCCAGCAGGTCGCGCGTCGCGGGGTCGATGAGGAAGAACTCCTCCTCGATGCCGAGGGTGACGCCGGGGTCCGATTCGCTCATGGGCCTCCCCCCGCGCGGCGACGCACGGCGTGAAGATCAGTACCGGAACAGGTACGAGATCTTGCCGAAGAAAGCCCGGTTCGTGCGCAGGAGCTCGGTGGTCGGGAACAGCAGGCTGTCGATCATCATGCCCTGGCGGTAGCGGTCGTCGTAGCCGAGGAAGATGACGGTGCCGGCGTTCACGCGGTAGGTGAAGAGCACGTTGTTGCCGAGGGTCGTGGCCGCGGTGTTGTGCTCCATGATGTAGCGCGCGAGCAGCCGGTCGGTGAACTGGTAGGTGGTGCGGGTGCGGAAGATCTTGACGTTGAAGACGTCGGCCTGGGTCGCGTGGTCGACGAAGTCGCTCGACACCATGGTGAACTCCGTCCGCAGCCGCGACGTGGGCTGGAAACGGAAGTTGACGTTGCCGACGGTCGACCAGCCGAGGTAGGGGCTGTCGCTGTCGTAGTAGATGCCGTCGCCCCAGTTGTAGCCGCCGTAGATCGAGAGGATGCGCGCGCTCATGACCCCGAAGAAGCCGAAGCCGGTCTTCCGGAAGTCGATGGCGCCGTAGCGCTCGAGGTCGCGGTTGACCATGCCGGTGAGGGCCATGTTGTTGCGGAACGAGAAGCTCGCGGTCCCCTGGAGCTGCTCGTCCTGCAGCGTGCCGCCGTGGTCGTACAGCCGCAGGTAGGTCACCGACGGCCCCCACGTCATCAGGGTCGACTCGGGCCACCACCGGTACCCCGCGGTGCCGCTGGTCTGCTGGAGGTCGACGCGGGGCAGGAACCCGGTGTTGGTGACGAAGCCCGGATCGATGCGGCTGTGGGCGACGTTGTAGCTGACGTTGCGCCCCTGCTTCGAGAAGTCGGCCTCGAACGCCCCCCCGGAGAGCGACCCGAGGGTCTCGTCCTCGGTCTCGGAGCCCGCCGCGAGGAAGCTGATGCGGTGGGTCCGGCCCAGCCGGAAGCGCCCGTCGATGCCGGCCACCCGGTTGTGGTCGGCGCCGAACTCGCGCGCGGTCATGATGGCCCCGAGATACGACTCGGCGTAGAAGTCGTAGCGGGCGCGCCCGAGGACGGTCTGCGCGGTGGTGCCGTACTGCGGGTGCGCGGTGTCGTCGAGACGGCCCGCCGCCTCGTCGTCGGCCACGACGAAACCCAGCGTGGTCTGGCCCACCTTGCCGGTCAGCTTGCCGCCGAAGCGGGGGTCGACGATGGTGCGGGTGTGGACCAGGGTCAGGGGCGTCGCGGTCTGGAAGATCTCCTGCCCCTCGAGGAAGAACGGGCGCTGCTCGGGGTAGAACAGGGCGAACCGCTGGTTGGTCTCGATCTGCGGCCGGTCCGACTCGATCTGCGAGAAGTCGGGGTTGTAGGTGACGTCGGCGGTCAGGTTCGGGGTGAGGCCGTACTTCACGCCGAACCCCAGCTCGCCGGTGGGGTCGTCGGTCGAGTACTCGCCGCTGCCGGTGTCGAGCGAGCCGAGCCTGAACCCGGTCACCTCGGGCAGGAGCTCGAGGTTGCGGCTCAGCGACATGTCGGACAGGCCCTCGAGGGTGCCGAACTGCGTGAGCTGGCCGGCCACGCCCCGCGAGATCGGCGACCACGACTGCGCCTCGGACTTGTCGCGGATGACCCGGGTGATCTGGAAGCCCCAGCGGTGCGGCTGCCCCGCGCCCCGCGACGGGTACCGCAGGCTCTTGAACGGAATGCGCATCTCGGCCGTCCAGCCGTCGGCGACGACCTGGCCGCCGGTGTCGAACAGCGCGTTCCACGAGTCGTCGCCGCGGATGCCGAACTGCCCCGAGCTGCTCATGCCGCTGCCGCCGCTGCGCCGCGGACCGCTGCCCCGGCTCGCCGACCCGCTGCCGCTCGACCGCGAGAACCCGGTGCTGCCGTCGGCGTTCACGAGCGAGTCGGCCTGCACGCCGTAGCCGTTGACCTCGAACTGGTAGGCGCGCTGCTGGTCGAGGAACGGGTCGAACAGGATCGCCATGCGGTCGTCGCCGCGGATCTCCTCGCGGTCGGCCCGGTTGATGCGCATGGTCTCGGGCCGCGTGTAGTGGGCGTAGAAGGCGAAGTAGAGATGGTCGCTGTCGTAGGCCATCCACACCTCGGTCTCCTCCGACGCCGGCGCGCCCTCGACCGGCGCGATCTGGACGAAGTCGGTGATGTGGGCGGCGGTCTCCCAGACCGAGTCGTCGAGCCGGCCGTCGATCTCGGGCGGGTTGTTCGTCCGCCCGATGACCGCGGTGGGCCGGCCCAGCGGGCTCGGGGCGAACCCGCCGCCTCCGCCGCCGGGCCGGCGCCGGCGCGGCCCGGCGTCCGGGGGCGGCGCGGGCGCGCCCGCGGGGGCCGCGCCGAAGGCCAGGGCGCCGCTGACGGGCCGCTCGGGGGGAACGGCGGGGGCGGCGAACGGAGAACCCGGCGCCTCGGGGGCGACCGCGGCGGCGACGGGCGGGCCCGGCGGCGACGGCGCGGTCCGGAACGCGGGATTCGCGGCCGGCCGGCGGCGTTGCGGCCGATGCGCGTCCGCCCCCCGGTGCGGGCCAGGCCGGCGCCGCGGGGTCCGGGTGCGGATCGGAACGCCGGCGTGGATCCGTCCGGTCTGCCCCACGCCGGTGCCGCGGGGTCGGGTGCGGACTCGGAACGCGGGTGCGGATTCGTCCGGTGCGCCCCAGGCCGCCGACGCCCCCGACGCGCGCCCGGCCGATGCGGACAGGTTGCCGCCCGGACCGCCCGAGAACCGCTCCGAGAGCGCCGCGGCCACCTCGTCCTGGAGGTCGAAGAGGTCGGCGGTCCCGCCGTCGATTCGAGCGCCGAACGCGACCGCGCCGGTCGCCACGTCGACGATGCGGGTGGTGATGCGCAGGGCGTCGCCCACGTGCTGGAGGGTGCCGTCGATCATCCAGTCGACGCCCCGCCGGCGATACGCGTCGAGGGCGGCGGCCGGATCCCGGCCGGCCGCGGCGTCCCGGTAGCCGACGCCCCCCGGCCCGCCCGCGCCGTCCAGCACGACCGACAGTCCCCGCGTCCTGCAGATCGACGGCGATGGTCTCGGCGATGCCCGCGCCGATCCAGTCGTCGGCCGGCTGCCGGCTCACGTTGGCGAACGGCGCGACGACCACGGCCGGAGACACCTGCCCCGCCGCGGGCGGCGCGAGGGCGGCGAAGACTGCCGCGGCGAGCGGCCGGCGCGAGCGTCCCCACGCGCCGGCGGACCGCCGCGGGCGGCGCCCCCGGCGGGCGCGGTGCGAATCGACGTGCGGGTACGCGCGATGTACTGTCGTGCATGCAGCCGTCCAAACCCGGAGGGCCGACGCCTCCCGGTTTCCCTCTCGTCCAACCCGCCCCGCCGCGTGCGCCCACGCGGACGGAAATCCCGGAAACCGCCGCCGAACGCGACCCCGCGGTCGCGCCGCGGCCTTCGACCGCCGCCCAATCAACCTGCCGGGAGCCTGCACCGTTCCGCGGTGCAGTCCCCTAGTTTATCGGCAACCGGGTCTGCCGCGTGAAATTCCTCCCGGCGGACGGACCGCGCGGAGCACGCCCGACCGGCCGGGCGTTTCCGGGGTGCACGACAGATTCGTGGGAATGCGGGCGGCCCGTTCCCGGAAGTCGTCGATGCGGTCACCCGGCCGACGAACCCGTTCGATTCCGGTTCGCCCCCTGCGGCCCCCGCGCCGATACAGCCGACAGCCGCGGGGCGCGCCCGCGGGGCCGTACACGCCGGCGTACCAGTGGAATCCCCAGTCGGAGTTGATGCCGCCGGTGCCGCGGCCGAAGCCGGCCATCGAGTCCACGGCCTGGATGGACTTCAGGAACTTCAGGTTCTTGTAGCCGCACTGCCTCTCGACGCGCAGCCGCAGGGGGGCGCCGTTGCCGACGGGCAGGTCCCCGCCGTTGAGGCCGTAGGCGAGGATGGTCTGCGGGTGCACGACCTCGAACAGGTCGATGCCCTCGTACCAGCCGTCGACGGTGTCGAGCATCACGTAGCGCGCCTCGGGCTTCAGGCCCCCCGCCGCCTCGAGCACCCGCAGCAGGGGCGCGCCGGTCCACTCGGCGATCGCCGACCAGCCCTGCTCGCAGACGTGGGCGGTGATCTGGGTGCGCGACGGAAGCCGCCGGATGTCGTCGAGCGAGAACGACGTCGGGCGCCCGACGAGGCCGCCCACCGGCAGGCGCCAGTCGCGGAACCCCTCCCGCCGGTGGCGCTGGTACTCGTCGTCGTCGGGGTTGGTCTGGCCCCACGTGGGGAAGTCGGGGGCGATGTCCTCGGGCCCGTACTCGCGGGCCAGGGGCTGGTCGCGGAGCAGGAGGCGGTTGGTGCTCATGGTGAGCACGTCGGCGGCGCCGACGAGGCCCCCGCGGACGTGCGGCGGCACGTAGACGTCGCGCGAGCATCCCGCGGCCATCAGCGCGCCGAGGGCGGGCACCTGCGCCAGCAGGCGGCGCCGCGAGAGGGTCCGGGGGCGGGCGATACGGCGCGGGGCGGCTGTGGGCGTGCTCATGACTCCTCCGCGGGCAACCGGAACTTGCCGGTGATCATCGCACGGACGCGGTTGACGGCGCCGGCCGCCACCACCTCCAGCACGTGCACGACGACGAAGAGGACGAACACCACGGTGCCGACGGTGTGCAGGGTCCGCGCCGACTGCCGACCCCCGAACAGGTCGAGCAGCCACGGCATGGCGGCGGTGAAGCCGGGCGACTGCGCGAGCCCCGTCAGGGTCATCAGCGGCACGAAGACCACCAGCAGCAGGAGGTAGGAGAGCTTCTGCAGCGCGCCGTAGCGGGTGGCGGCGGCGCGCGCATGCCGGCGCCAGGGGAGATGCGCGCGGAGGTCCCGCCGCAGATGGGCGGCCGTAAGCTCGCGGCGGCGCGGCACGAGCCGCTCGCGGAAGCGGCCGGTCGCGACGTTCCAGCCGAAGTAGACGAGCCCGTTGACGAGGAACACCCAGGCGAAGGTGAAGTGGTAGTTCCGCCCCCACCGGCGGTCGCCCATCGCCCCCGCCTCGTCCCACGAGATGCCCCAGTCGGCGAGCCGGAATATCGCGGGATAGCCCTGGTAGCCGGTATGGCCCCAGTAGAGCTCGGGGAAGTCGAGGAAGATGTGGATGCCGCTGAGCAGCAGGTAGGCGCCGGCGACGACGTTGATCCAGTGGCAGACGCGGACGTTGACGGAGTGGAGGGCCACCCACCGTGCGCCGGCCGGGACGCCGCCGCCCGCGGCGCCGGCCGCCGCCGAACCAGCTCTGCCGGGAGTCTGCGCCGTTCCGCGGCCCAGACGCGCGGCCGACCCTGTGTTCTCAGGCATCGCGCTCCACCGCGCCGGTCTCCGGGCGCGGTCCGCCCTACATGGCGGGGCATTCGCGCGTCGGCGCATCCCGCACCGCGGGGGGGTGGCGCGGCGCGGGATGCGCCGTGTCCCCGACCCCGCCGCCGCCGATTTGACACGTCCGACCCCGTGGGATAGGGTAACGCACATCATGGCATGTCGGCACGGTCATCATGCGGCGCAGCCCACCGTCCACCGGGGCGGGGCTGCGGATCCGCATGTGAGGTAGCGCCGACCGCCCGTCACCGCTAACGCATGCGACCGCCCCGCCGATAACCCCGGCGGGGCTTTTTTTTTGCGGCCCATCGGACAGGAGGATCCGCGCGCGGGCGCGCGGCAGGAGAGGACATGAACTTCTCGAAACTGGACGGACTGATTCCCGCCGTCGTGCAGGACGACTCGAGCAACGAGATCCTCATGGTCGGCTTCATGAACCAGGAGGCGCTGGACCTGACCCGCAGCTCGGGCTTCGCCACCTTCTTCAGCCGCACCCGCGGCAAGTTGTGGATGAAGGGCGAGACGTCGGGCAACACCCTCTCCGTGCGGAAGATCCTCGTCGACTGCGACGACGACACGGTGCTGCTGCGCGTCACCCGCAACGGCGAGGGAAACGCCTGCCACACCGGCAAGCGGACGTGCTTCTTCAAGACGCTCGAGCCGGCCGCCGAGGGGGCGGCCGCGGCCCCGTCGTCCCGGTGAGAGTCCGGTCCGCACCGCGAACATCACGGCTCACGCATCGATCATGGCTGACACGACGCTACGGCTCGGCATCCCCAAGGGCTCACTGCAGGACTCGACCATCCAGTTGTTCGCGCACTCGGGCTTCAACATCTACACGAGTTCGCGCTCGTACTATCCCACCATCGACGACCCCGAGATCGAGTGCACGCTGATCCGGGCGCAGGAGATGGCGCGCTACGTCGCCCACGGGGCCCTCGACGCGGGGCTGACCGGCCAGGACTGGATTGCCGAGCACCACGCCGCCACCGGCGACGAGGTCGTCGACGTCGCCGACCTCGTCTACTCGAAGCAGAGCTTCCGCAAGGTGCGCTGGGTGCTCGCCGCGCCCGAGGACTCGAAGTACCGCACCCCGCAGGACCTCGCCGGGGCGACCATCGCGACCGAGTTGGTGCGGGTGACCGAGGCGTACTTCGAGCGGCTCGAGATCCCCGTCAAGGTGGAGTTCTCGTGGGGCGCGACCGAGGTCAAGCCGCCGCTGCTCGCCGACGCCATCGTCGAGGCGACCGAGACCGGCTCGACCCTGCGCGCCAACCGGCTGCGCATCATCGACACCGTCATCGAGTCGAACCCCCAGCTCATCGCGAACCCCGCCGCCCTCCGGGACGGCTGGAAGCGGACCAAGATCGACAACATCGCGCTGCTGCTGCGCGCGGCCATCGAGGCGCAGGGCCGGGTGGGCCTGATGCTGAACGTCCGGCGCGCCGACCTCGACACCGTGCTCGGGCTGCTGCCCGCCCTGCACGACCCGACGGTGGCCCCCCTCAGCGACGACGCGTGGGCCGCGGTATCGACGATCATCGAGGAGTCGTCGGTGCGCGAACTCATCCCGAAGCTGAAGGCGGCGCGGGCGGAGGGCATCGTCGAGTTCCCGCTCAACAAGATCGTACTGTGATGCGGACCATCGACTCGTCGGATCGTGCGGCCGTCCGGCGCCTCGTCGACCGGCGCGGGGACGTCGACCCCGCCCTCACACGGCGGGTCGCCCGCATCGTCGCCGCGGTGCGCCGCTCGGGCGACGGGGCGCTGCTGCGCTACGCGCGGCGCTTCGACGGCCTGGACGGACCGGTCGAGGGTCGCGCCGGAGGAGATGCGGGCGGGGCTCGAGGCCGTCCCCGCCGAGCTGCGCGCGGCGCTGCGGACCGCGGCCGGCCATATCCGGCGCATCGCGCGGCGCCAGCTTCCGCGGGGATGGCGCGCCACCGTCACCGGCGGGGTCGAGATCGAGCAGCGCGTGACGCCGCTCGAGCGCGTCGGCTGCTACGTCCCGGCGGGGCGCTACCCGCTGCCGTCGTCGCTGCTGATGACCGCGATCCCGGCGCGCGTGGCGGGAGTGCCCGAGGTCGTCGTGACCTGCCCGCGGCCGGATTCCGCGACCCTCGCGGCGGCGGCCATCGCGGGCGTGACGCGCATGTTCCGGCTCGGCGGCGCCCACGCTGTCGCCGCCCTCGCCTACGGCACCGCCACCGTCCCCCGCGTCGACAAGATCGTCGGGCCGGGCAGCGCGTGGGTCGCCGCCGCGAAGGCGCTGGTGTCGGCCGACTGCCCCATCGACTTCCACGCCGGCCCGACCGAGATCGTCATCGTCGCCGCGCGCGGCGAGACGCGCTGGATCGCCGCCGACCTGATCGCGCAGGCCGAGCACGACCCCGACGCCCGGTCCATCGTGCTCACCCCCGACCGCCGGTTCGCGGCGCGCGTCGCCCGGCAGGTCGAGAAGCGGCTGCCGGCGGACGGGCCCGCGCGGACGTCCATCGAGCGGAACGGCGTCATCGTCGTCACCCGCTCGCTCGACGAGGCCGTCGATCTGGCCAACGAGATCGCGCCCGAGCACCTGGTGTGCCTCGACGAAGAGGTCGCGGCGCGCGCCACCCGCGCCGGCACCGTCTTCGTCGGTCCGCACGCGGCGCAGGCGGCCGGCGACTACGCGACGGGGTCGAACCACGTGCTGCCGACGGGGGGCGCGGCGCGGTTCCGCGGCGGGCTCAGCGCGTCGGACTTCGTGTCGGTGCAGAGCGCGCAGCGCATCACTCGGGAGGGGCTGGAGGCCCTCGCGCCGACGATACTCACCCTCGCCGAGGCGGAGGGGCTGACCGCCCACGCCGAGTCGGTGCGGGTGCGCGTGACGGGGAGCCGGTGACGCCGGCGGGGTGCTGCGGCCATGAGACGCGCCAGGATCGACCGGCGGACGACCGAGACGCAGATCACCGTGCGGCTGGGCATCGAAGGGCAGGGCCGGTACGAGGTCAGCACCGGCATCCGCTTCCTCGACCACATGCTCGAGCTGGTGGCGCGGCACGGCGCCTTCGACCTCCGGATCGACGCGGCCGGGGACCTCGACGTCGACCAGCACCACACCGTCGAAGACGTGGGGATCGCCCTCGGCGAGGCGGTCTCGAAGGCCGTCGGAACGCGCCGCGGCATCAACCGCGCCGGCTACTTCGTGATGCCGATGGACGAGACCCTCGGCGTCGCCGCCATCGACCTCGGGGGGCGCCCCCACGCGGTGGTCGACCTGCGCCTGCGCGTGAGGCTGGTCGGCGACCTGCAGTCGGAGCTGCTGCACGACTTCTTCGAAGGGTTCGCGCTGGGGGCGCGGGCCAACGTGCACGTGAAGGTGCTCTACGGCCGGTCGAGCCACCATCAGGTCGAGGCGATCTTCAAGGCGTTCGCGCGCGCGCTGCGGGTCGCGTGCGACAAGGACGACCGCATGGCCAAGCGGCTGCCGAGCACCAAGGGGCTGATGTAGCCGGGCGCGGGACGGGTTTGCTGCAATGATTGCGTTGATCGACTACGGCGCCGGGAACCTGACGTCGGTGCGCAAGGCGCTGGCGCACCTGGGGGCGCCGGTGACGACCCCCGCCGCCCCGACCGACCTCGAGACGGCAGCCGGCGTCATCGTCCCCGGCGTCGGCAACTTCGAGGTGACGGCGGCCCTCGGCGACGACTGGCGCGCCGCCATCCGCGACCACATCGCGCGCGAGAAGCCGATGCTGGGCATCTGCGTCGGCATGCAGTGGCTCTTCGACGGCAGCGCCGAGGCCCCCGGCCACCCGGGCCTCGAGCTGCTGCCGGGCACGTGCAGCCTGATTACCGACGAGGACGACGGGTCGGAGGCGTTCAAGGTGCCGCACGTCGGCTGGAACTCGCTGCACCGCACCCGCGATTCGTGGCTGCTCGAGGGCGTCGGCGAGGGCGACCAGGTTTACTTCACCCACTCCTACGCGGCCCCCGTGACCGAGAGCTGCGTGGGGTCGACCCGTTACGGCGTCGAATTCGCGGCCGCGGTCGAGCGCGGCGCGGTGGGCGGGGTGCAGTTCCACCCCGAGAAATCGTCGGACGTCGGCCTCCGCATTCTGAGCAACTTCCTGCGCCGGGTGCCCCGGGGGACGTGAACCGGGATTACGTAGATGGTCGAAGTCGAACGCGGCGGGGCGCCCGCCACGCTCCCCTGAGAAGCGCCATGCTGTCGAAACGCATCATCGCCTGCCTGGACGTCC
>CAXXTG010000158.1:0-11896 GCA_963666855.2 Vicinamibacterales bacterium | reverse complement strand
GGGCTTCTTCGGGGGCGGCGACGCCCCGATCATCTTCTTCAGCCGCCGCATCGGGCTGCAGCAGAACGCGGAGGGCGTCAGCCGCACCGTGCCCATCCTCGGGGGCGGCAGACTGACCGGCCGCGTCGGGCCCTTCAGCATCGGCGCGCTCGGCATCCAGACCGGCGGCGAGCAGACGGTCGGCGCCGACCCGACCACCTTCTCCGTTCTCCGGATCAGCCGCGACATCCTGCGGCGCAGCCGCATCGGCGCGATCTACACCGGCCGTTCGGTGTCGCTCACCGGTCCCGGGTCGAACGAGGTCTTCGGCGCCGACGGGCAGTTCGCCTTCTACGACAACGTCTACCTCAACGGCTACTACGCCCGCTCCCGCACGACCGACCGCGTGGGGGACGACGCCAGCTACCAGGGGGTGTTCACCTACAACGGCGACCTCGTCGCGGTGCAGCTCGACCACCTGCGGGTCGGCTCGAACTTCAACCCCGAGATGGGCTTCCTGCGGCGCCGCGACTTCCGCCGCAACTTCGCGACCGTCAACTACGCCCCGCGGCCCCGCTCCATCGAGTCCGTCCGGCAGTTCACGGTCGGCGGCACCCTCGACTACGTCGAGACCGGCGCCGGGGCCGTGGAGACGCGCATCGCGCAGGCGCGCTTCCAGACCGAGTTCGAGAGCAGCGACATCGTCGGCTTCGACGTGCAGAACAACTACGAGATGATCGTGCGGCCCTTCTACCTCGCGCCCGAGGTCGCGATCGATCCGGGCCACTACGAGTTCAACGACTTCTACATGTCGTACTCGATGGGTGCGCAGCGCCGCGTGTCGGGCACCCTGACCTTCCAGCGGGGCGGGTTCTACGACGGCACCATCACGGCCGTCGGCTTCCAGCGCGGGCGCGTCGAGCTGACGCCGCAGTTCTCGTTCGAGCCGGGCATCTCGATCAACCGCATCGAGTTGCCGATCGGCGCGGCGACGATCCCGCTCGTCACGAGCCGGGTCACCTACACCCTGACCCCGCGCATGTTCTTCGGCGGGCTGATCCAGTACAACTCCAGCAACTCGTCGCTCGGCACGAACCTGCGCCTGCGCTGGGAGTACCAGCCGGGCAGCGAGCTGTTCGTCGTCTACAACGACACCCGCAACACGGCGTTCCTCGACCGGGCCCCGGTGCTCGAGAACCGCGCCTTCATCGTCAAGCTGACGCGGCTGTTCCGGTTCTAGGAGTCCGTTCCACGGAGCGCGCGATGCAGGACGTTTCGCCGGCGAGGACTCCCGACGCGCCCGTGAAGGCGCGCCGGATCCCTTCGGACCCGGACGTCGCCGTCAGGGCGGCAGGGGAACACGGGACGGCACGCCTCGCGGGCATCGGCGCGGCGGCCCTGCTGCTGATTGCCGCGTGCTCCGCACCGCGCCCCGCGGCGGCGCAGGGGGCCGGCCCAACCGACAGCGGCGCCGTCGCCATCCTCCCGTTCGCCAACATCAGCGGCGCCCCGGCTGACGACTGGTTCGGCGCCGGGATCGCCGAATCGCTGGCGGCGTCACTGCAGGGCGCCGGCGTGATCACCGTCCACGGCGAATCGCCGGCGGCTACGAACGACGCCGAGGCAGGGCGCGCTCTCGGCGCGGCGTGGGTGGTCGGCGGCAGCTTCCAGCGGCAGGGCGAACGCCTGCGGATCACGGCCCGCGTCGTCGAGGCGGCGACGGGCGCGGTCGCCCGGACGTCCATCGTCGACGGCGCGGCGGCGGACCTGTTCGACCTGCAGGACCGCCTCGCCGCCGATCTGCGGCCGGGGCTCGCCGACCCGGCCGGGGGGGAGGAGCGCCTGGCGGAAGCCGCCGCGCCACCTGCCATGCAGCCGGCGGCCCCGCTGCGAGAGGCGGCCACCGCAGCACCCGTCGCGGTGCCCCGCTCCGCGGCAGGACCCGCAGCGCCCCGAGCGCCTCCCGCGGCCGCGGCGGTGCGGGCGCCGGAGCCGGCCGGCGGAGGGCGATCCGCGGCCGGCCTGGCCACCGGAGGGCGGGCCATCGTCGGCGGCCCGCCGCCGCCGGTTCCTCCCGCGACCATCAACCGCGACGCCGCCGGCCGGGCCACCCTGCGCGCGGTGCGGCTCGAGGAGCCGTTGCGCGTCGACGGCGTGCTCGACGAAGGCGTGTACGAGACCACTCCGCCGTTCGGCGAGTTCGTGCAGCAGGTGCCGGTCGAGGGCGCGCCGTCGACCGAGCGGACCGACGCGTGGATCCTCTACGACGACGACGCCGTGTACGTCGCCGGGCGCCTGTGGGACTCCGCGCCCGCCTCGCGCTGGGTCGCCAACGAGATGCGGCGCGACTCGTTCCAGACCGTCCAGAACGAGCACCTCATCGCGACGTTCGACACGTTCTACGACCGGCGGAACGCCTTCGCGTTCATGGTCAACGCCCTGGGCGGCTTCATCGACTTCCAGCTCACCGACGAGGGGAATCCGAACATCGACTGGAACCCGGTCTGGGATTCCAGCGTCGGCCGCTTCGACGGAGGCTGGACGGTCGAGATGGCGATCCCCTTCAAGTCGATCCGCTTCCGCCCCGGCGACGCGGAGCAGCTCTGGGGGCTGCAGCTCGGCCGCCACATAAGCTGGAAGAACGAGCGGACCTACCTGAATCCGGTCCCGATCTCCGGCGGACCCGGCGAGTTCCGGGTGTCGGCCGGGGCCACCCTGACGGGCCTGGAGGTGCCGGCGGGCAACCGGACGTTCGAGATGAAGCCCTACGCGATCGGCGGGCTGGCCAGCGACATCGCCAGCGGCATCCGCAACGACGGCACCGGCGACGCCGGCATCGACGTCAAGTACGGCGTCACCGAGAACCTGACCGCGGACTTCACCTACAACACCGACTTCGCGCAGGTCGAGGTCGACGAGCAGCAGGTCAACCTGACGCGCTTCAGCCTCTTCTTCCCCGAGAAGCGCGACTTCTTCCTCGAAGGCCGCGGCATCTTCGACTTCGGGCGCGGCGCCCGCTTCGGCGGCGGGGGCGGGGGAGGCGGGGGAGCCCGGCCGACCGGCGGAGGCGGCTTCTTCGGGGGCGGCGACGTCCCGATCATCTTCTTCAGCCGGCGGATCGGACTCGAGCAGAGGGACGGGGTCAGCCGCACCGTGCCGATCCTCGGCGGCGGGCGGCTCACCGGCCGGGTCGGCCCGTTCAGCATCGGCGCGCTCGGCATCGGCACCGGCAGCGAGAACACCGTCGGCGCCGAGCCGACCGCCTTCACCGTGCTCCGCGTGAGCCGCGACATCCTGCGCCGCAGCCGGATCGGCGCCATCTACACCGGCCGCTCGGTCTCGCTGACCGGTCCCGGCTCGAACGAGGTCTACGGCGCCGACGGGCAGTTCGCCTTCCACGACAACGTCTACGTGAACGGCTACTACGCCCGCTCCCGAACGGCCGACCGGGCGGGCGACGACGCCAGCTACCAGGGGGTGTTCACCTACAACGGCGACCTCGTCGCGCTGCAGCTCGACCACCTGCGCGTCGGTTCCAACTTCAACCCGGAGATGGGCTTCCTGCGGCGCGCGGACTTCCGCCGCACCTTCGCCACCGCCAACTACGCCCCCCGGCCCCGCTCCATCGAATCCGTCCGGCAGTTCACGTTCGGCGGCAGCCTCGACTACATCGAGACCGGCGCGGGCACGGTCGAGACCCGCATCGCGCAGCTCCGCTTCCAGACCGAGTTCGAGAACAGCGACCGGTTCGGCGTCGACGTGCAGCGCAACTACGAGCTCATTCCGTACGCCTTCCCCCTCGGCGGCGACGTCGCCATCAATCCCGGTCACTACGACTTCCAGGACTACTTCGTGTCGTACTCGCTGGGCGCGCAGCGGCGCGTCTCGGGGACCGTGACCTTCCAGCGGGGCGGGTTCTACGACGGGACGATCACCGCCGTCGGCTACCGGCGCGGGCGCGTCGAGCTGACGCCGCAGTTCTCGGTCGAGCCGGGCCTCTCGATCAACCGCATCGAGCTGCCGATCGGCGCGGCGACGATTCCGCTCGTCACCAGCCGCGTCACCTACACGCTGACCCCGCGCATGTTCTTCGGGGGGCTGATCCAGTACAACGCCAGCAACACGTCGCTCGGCACGAACCTGCGCCTGCGCTGGGAGTACCAGCCGGGCAGCGAGCTCTTCGTGGTCTACAACGACACCCGGGACACCTCGTTGCGCGGGGCGCCGCTGCTGGAGAACCGCGCCTTCATCGTCAAGCTGACGCGGCTGTTCCGCTTCTAGGAGCACGGGATGGCACGACTCGAGAGCATCGGCAGAGCGGTGCTGATTCTGTTCCTTGCGGGGTCGGCGCCGTCGGCCGCCGCGGCACAGGAGGCCGGCGCGGCGGACGACAACGGCGCGGTCGCCATCCTCCCCTTCGCCAACATCAGCGGCATCGCGACCGACGACTGGTTCGGCGCCGGGATCGCCGAGTCGCTCGCGGCGTCGTTGCAGGGCGCGGGGGTGACGATCGTCCACGGCGAGCGGCCGGCCGCCACGACCGACGCCGAGGCAGGCCGCGCTCTCGGCGCGACGTGGGTCATCGGCGGGAGCTACCAGCGGCAGGGCGAGCGCCTGCGCATCACGGCTCGCGTCGTCGAGACGGCCGGCGGCACGGTGGTGCGGACGTCCATCCTGGACGGGGCGACGGCCGAGTTGTTCGCGCTCCAGGACCGCCTCGCCGCGGACCTGCGTCCGTCGCTGCCCGACGCGCGCGGCGGCGGCGGCGCGCCCGGCGCCGCGGCGCGCAGACCCGGCCGCCCCGAACCGCCCGCCGCGGCGCGGCCGCCCGCAGCGCCGGCCCGGGCCGAGCCGGCGGCAGCTCCCCCCGCGCCCTCGCTGGCCGCCGGCGGCTCGGCGATGGCGCCCCGCGTCCTCATCGACGGCCCGCCCGCCCCGGTGGCGCCGGCCACCGTGACCCGCGACGCCGTGGGCCGCGTCACGATGCGGGCGACACGGCTCCCGCAGCCGTTGCGGCTCGACGGGGTGCTGGACGAAGGGTTCTACGAGGTGGTGCCGCCGGTGGACGGTTTCCTGCAGCAGATGCCCCTCGAGGGCGCCCCGGCGACCGAGCGGACCCAGGCATGGGTCTTCTTCGACGACGAGAACGTCTACATCTCCGCGCGGCTGTGGGACTCGGCGCCGGAGTCGCGCTGGGTGGCCAACGAGATGCTGCGCGACTCGTTCCAGCTCGTCATGAACGAGTACTTCGGCATCGCCCTCGACACGTTCTACGACCGGCGCAACGGTCTCAACTTCATGATCAACCCGCTCGGCGGCTTCGGGGACTACCAGATCACCGACGAGTCCAACCCGAACATCGACTGGAACCCGATCTGGGACTCCGCCACGGGCCGCTTCGACGGGGGCTGGACCCTGGAGACGCAGATCCCCTTCAAGTCCCTCCGCTTCCGCCCGGGCCTCGACGAGCAGGTCTGGGGGCTGCAGCTCACGCGCAACATCCGCTGGAAGAACGAGGTCGCGCACATGACGCCGGTCCCGATCTCGGGCGGGCCGGGCGACTTCCGGCTGTCCGCCGCGGGGACCCTGACCGGCGTCGAGGTGCCGCGGGGCAACCGGACGTTCGAGATCAAGCCGTACGCCATCGGCGGGCTCGCCACCGACGTCAACGCCGTGCCCGCGATCGTGAACGACGGGACGGGCGACGCCGGCATCGACGTCAAGTTCGGCCTGACCGAGAACCTGACGGCGGACTTCACCTACAACACCGACTTCGCGCAGGTCGAGGTGGACCAGCAGCAGGTCAACCTGACCCGCTTCAGCCTCTTCTTCCCCGAGAAGCGCGACTTCTTCCTCGAGAGCCGCGGCATCTTCGACTTCGGCGTCGGCGCCAACTTCGGCGGCGGGGGCGGCGGGTTCTCGGCCGCCCGGCCCACCGGCGGCAGTGCCGCCGGCGGCGGAGCCTTCTTCGGCGGGGGCGACGCCCCGACCATCTTCTTCAGCCGGCGCATCGGCCTCGAGGCCAACGAGGACGGCTTGACCCGAACCGTGCCGATTCTCGGCGGGGGACGCCTCACGGGCCGCATCGGGCCGTTCAGCATCGGCGCGCTGACGATCCAGACCGACAGCCAGCAGGACGTCGGCGCGCTCGCCACCAACTTCTCCGTGTTCCGGGTCAGCCGCGACGTCCTGCGGCGCAGCCGCGTCGGCGCCATCCTCACGCGCCGCTCGGTGTCGACCCGGGGACCGGGCTCGAACGAGGTCTACGGCGTCGACGGGCAGTTCGCCTTCTACGACAACCTCTACGTGAACGGCTACTACTCCCGGTCCCGCACCCTGGGGCTCGAGGGCGACGACGACAGCTACCAGGGTGTCCTGACCTACAACGGCGACCTCTACGCCTTCCAGGTCGACCACCTGCACGTGGGCGACAACTTCAACCCCGAGATCGGCTTCATGCGCCGCTGGAACTTCCGGCGCACCTTCACCACCGCGCAGTACGCCCCGCGGCCGCGCGGCATCGAGGCCGTGCGCCAGTTCACCTTCGGCGCGAGCCTCGACTACGTCGAGACCGGCGGCGGCGCCGTCGAGACCCGCATCGCCCAGGCGCGCTTCGAGACCGAGTTCGAGAGCGCCGACAGGGTGGCGTTCGACGTCCAGCGCAGCTACGAGCTGCTGGAGCGGTCGTTCCAGCTCGCGCCCGAGGTCACCATCCCGATCGGCGGCTACGACTTCCAGGACTTCTACGCGGCGTTCCAGATGGGGCCCCAGCGCCGCCTGGCCGGCACCTTCTCGGTGCAGCACGGGGGCTTCTTCAACGGCACCATCACCGCGGTCGGCTTCCAGCGGGGGCGGTTGGAGCTGACGCCGCAGTTCTCCCTGGAGCCCGGCATCTCCATCAACCGCATCGAGCTGCCGATGATCGGCGAGGCGACGATCCCGCTCGTCACCAGCCGCGTCACCTACACGCTGACGCCGCGGATGTTCTTCGGCGGCCTCATCCAGTACAACTCCAGCAACTCCTCGCTCGGCACGAACCTGCGCCTGCGCTGGGAGTACCAGCCCGGCAGCGAGCTCTTCGTCGTCTACAACGACACCCGCGACACGTCCATCCGCGGCCGGGCGCCGTTCCTCGAGAACCGCGCCTTCATCGTCAAGCTGACGCGCCTGTTCCGGTTCTGACGCCGCCCGCTTCCGACACGCCGCCTCGTCCGGCGCCCGCGGCCAGGCCGGCGGGGCGGGAAGCGGGGCCGCAGGCGACGGTTTCCGGGCCAGGAGCCCGCGCCCAAGAACGGCGCGGACTCCTGTAGGCCGGCGGGGCGGGAAGCGGAGCCGCAGGCGACGGTTTCCGGGCGGCGCGTTCAGTCGACCACCGCGATGCCCTCGACCTCGAGCAGCACGCCGGCCGCGTAGAGCGACTGGATGCCCAGCAGCGTCGCCGCCGGCACGGTGGCATCGGGGAAGCCGTGCGCCTTGCGCGCCGCATCGACCGCCTCGAAGTCGCCCAGGCTGTAGTCCGGCAGGTAGATCACGACCTTCAGCAGGTCCTCCGGCGAGCCGCCGGCCGCCTCCAGGCGCTGCCGGAGCCCCGCGTAGACCTGGTCCGCCTGGCTCTCGAGGGAGTCGCCGGGAGTACCGACCTGCCCTGATATCCGGACCGTCGCGGGTCCGGACCCGCGCGCCGCCACCGCCTGCGAGAACCCGGTGGCGGGGTCGATGAAGTCCCGCTCGATCGCCTGCCCGCCGACGCCGACGACGGCGACGGCGTCGATCTCGATCAGGAACTGGTCCGCGGCCAGCGCGGGGACGCCGAGGAGCGTGCTGGCCGGCATGTCGTCGAGCGAGAGCGCCGCGACGCGGCCGTCGCGATACGCGACGAGGTCGGTGTCGGGGTCGAAGTCGACGATGTAGGTCGTCGCCTTCACCACGTCCGCGAACGACGCCCCCGCCTCCGCCAGCCGCTCGCCGACGCGTCCCCCACACGGAGGCGGTCTGCGCCGCGAGGCCGTCGCCGGTGCCGACCTGCCCCGCCACGTACACCGTCCGGACCCCGTGCGCGGTCACCGCTACCGCGCCGCTGAAGCCGTTCGCCGGCGCGAAGCGCTCGATCTCCAGGTCGACGCCCGGCTCGGCGACGACGGCGGTCGCCTCGATCTCCACGCGCAGCGTGTCGATGAACAGCTCGTCCACGCCGACCATCGTGCTCGCGGGCCAGTGGCCCTCGGGGAAGACGGCGGAGCGGGCCGCGGCGACGATCGGGTACTGGTCGGGCGTGAAGTCCTTTACGAAGACGCGGATCTTGACGACGTCCTCCGGTGTCGCCCCGGCCTGGGCGAGCCGCTGCACGACGCCCTCGAGGGCCGATTCGGCGTGCTCCTGGAGCGTCTCGCCCTGGCCGACCTGGCCGGACACGTGGATGGTCTTCACGCCCCGGTCGGTCGTGGTGACGACCTGCGTGAAGCCGCCCATCGGGTCGATGTACTCCACCTGGGCCTGCGCGATGACCGGAACCAGCAGGCCGATCAGGGCGATCAGGCCGGCCGCGACAGAAAGCGAGTCGTTGTGCCTCATGGTTGATCTCCTTCGTGCGGTACCTCTATCACGCCCGGCGCGTCCATGCGCCCCCGTCCGCAGACGGAGACACCCGTCCGGGTTCCTGCCCGCCGGCGCCAGCGCACGCGCCGCCGCGTGCGCGGAGGGGGCGTGGCCGGAGGCTGCGTCGATTCCGTCCTGGACGGCCGCTCGTCCGGGGTCGGGCGTCGTTGACAACCGGGCGCCGCTCACGTACATTTTCACGATCCGGACGTTGAACCCAGAGCGGGAGGGCTCAGAATGAACCGAACGATCGCAGTGGCGGCGGGGCTGATCGCAGCCGTGGCGTTGGGGATCGCACCGGCACAGGCTGCCGAGGGGACCCCGACGTTCAACGACGAGGTCGGGCGGATCCTGCTCGACAACTGCGCGAGCTGCCATCGGCCGAACCAGGTGGCGCCGATGTCGCTGCTTTCGTACCGGGACGCGCGGCCGTGGGCGCGGGCCATCAAGTCGAAGGTCGTCTCGCGCGAGATGCCGCCCTGGTTCGCCGACCCGCAGTTCGGCAAGTTCTCCAACGACCCCAGCCTGAGCGACGAAGAGATCGCGGCCATCGTGGCCTGGGTCGACGGCGGGGCGCCGGAAGGCGACGGCCTCGCGCCGGAGCCGCCGCGGTTCGCGGAGGCGGGCTGGAGCCACCCCGAGGGGCTGGATCCGGACTACGTCATCGAGTTCCCGATCGAGTGGCACGTGGATCCGGACGGTGAGACCCCGAACTTCAACCTCTTCCAGCCGCTGCCGTTCGACGACGTCATGCGCGTCTCCGCGACGCAGGTGCGGCCCGGCAACTACGCCGCGACCCACCACATCACGACGGGTCTGGTCAACCTGCCGCCGGGGACGAAGCTCGGCCGCGGCCCGGCCTGGCCCGGCGGTCCCCTGGTCGACTACGTGCCGGTCGCCGACCCCGACGCGGATCCCGAAGCGATCGCCGAGGCCGAAGCGGCCGAAGAGGCGGACGAGGAACTGACGGCGGACGACCGCGCGGCAGCCGAGGAGCGCGCGCGCGCGCGGGTCGGCTTCGGTCCCTACATTCCGGGGGTCGGGGCTGACGTCGCGAGGCCGGGTCAGGCACGCGAGATTCGCGGCGACCTGTTCGACTACATCGTCTGGAACATGCACTACCAGGCGACCGGCCAGCCCGAAACGGCCCGCCCGGCGATCGGCGCGTGGTTCGCCACGGACGAGGTGACGCACTACCAGCGCACCCTGTCGCTCGACGAGATCACGTCGGAGAACGAGCAGCTCGTCGCCCCGCCTCCGCTCACCCCCGAGGAGCGCCGCGCCGAGGCGGCCCTCCGGCGGGTGGCCCAGGGGCTCAACCCGCTGCTGGCCCCGATCCCGCCGCACGACGGCAACTGGACGGTCACCGGCATCGGCGCGTTCCAGAACGACTCGATCATCCAGAGCCTGTTCGTCCACGCGCACCTGCGGGGCAAGGACTTCACCTACGTCCTCACCTACCCCGACGGCCGGGAGGAGATCCTGATGCGGGTGCCGAACTACGACTTCGACTGGCAGTACGAGTACTACCTGGCCGAGCCGTTGCGGGTGCCCGCGGGCAGCACGTTGAAGACGGTGGCGCGCTACGACAACTCGCGCACGAACCGCCACAACCCGGCGCCGAACAAGGAAGTGTACTGGTCCGAGCAGAGCTGGGACGACATGTTCCTGACCAGCGCGAATTACGTCATCGACACCGGCGAGGCCAACGACAACTAGCGCCGCCGAACCCGTCGCAGGCTCCGTGTTCGGCCCCAGCCCCCACCGGCCCAGGAGCTTGAGCCGCGGAACGCCACGGCGTTGCGTTCTGCGGCGCAAGCTCCTGGTTTGCGGCCGACCGTGACTCCGGAAGGGGGCCGCGCGCGACACGTACGCGCCCGGCCCCCTTCGCTTTTGCCCG
Organism: Vicinamibacterales bacterium; assembly: GCA_963666855.2. Taxonomy (GTDB): domain Bacteria; phylum Acidobacteriota; class Vicinamibacteria; order Vicinamibacterales; family UBA8438; genus JAJEEA01. Next base: position 1,422 of record CAXXTG010000158.1, on the reverse strand, counting down.
CTTCAGGGAGAGAACGAGGGATGACAACCCGGACCTTGCTCGTGGCGGGGCTGACGGCCGCCGCCCTCGCTCCGCAGATCGCGACGGCGGCCGGGCAGCGCCCGTCGGCCGGGCGGCCGGAGCCGCAGGTGGAGGTGGTCCAGACCGTCGGCTGCGTCGAGCAGCGGATCAGCCAGGAGACGACCTGGTGGCTGACGCGCGCCGTCGAGCCGACGACGACCCGCCCGCGCGTCTTCAACGAGGTCGAGGTGGAGGAAGCGCGCGAGAACACGTCCGGGGGACCACGAGTTCCAGCTCGTCGGCGTGGCCGACTTCCTCACGGCGGAGGGACTGCTCCGCTTCGGCCAGCGCGCGATCTTCACCAACCCGGAGCAGATCAACGCCACCGGGGAGCTGCGCGCCGGCCGCACCGTGCTCGTCAAGGGCCTGTTGATCGAGGCGGACGGCCTGTCGCGAATCAACCTGCTGTCCGTGGTCGGCCTCGCCGACACGTGTGGTCGGGGTTAGTCAGGAGCCTGCCATGACCAAGCTTGCCCTTGCCGCCACCCTCTCCGTAGCGGTTGCCGCGCCCCTGGCCGCGCAGACGCCCGCGGAGGTCGAGCGGGAGCCGCTCGTCAAGCTCCTGCCGGGAGAGACGCCGGTGGACGGCGAATGCCTCACGGAACAGGAAATCGACCTGCTCACCCGCCTGGAAGCGCTCACCCGGCCGACGGTGGGCGTCGAAGGAGTTCCGGGCATCGACGACGGCATCGGCGACGACCCGATGCCGTTCGATCCGCACTACTTCATCGGCACCTGGAAGATCGAGGGCGTGATCCCGGAGTCGGCGCTCGGCGAGGCGGGAGAGTTCGCCGGCACGGAGACCATTCGTCACGTGAGCGGCTGCACCTACGAGAGCACGATCGAGGCGACGCTGCCGGCCGGACCCCCTCACCATCGCGTCCCGCATGTACTACGACCGCCGGATGGGCTATCTCGTGCGCCTCGAGGACGACAGCCGGGGCTTCGAGTTCCTCAAGGCCGGACGCGTCGGCGGGGGACCCGGGAGGATTCTTCTCGCACCACTGGCAGACACCCCCGGTCGAGAGCCAGGGCGTGCAGGTCCGGCTGCGCGGCCGCACCTTCATGACCTCGCCCTACGCCTTCCGCATCCAGCGGCGCATCTCGGAGGAGGGCGGCCCCGTTCATCAACTTCGGGACCGTTCTGGTGGGAGCGCGAGGGCGAGCCGCAGGCAACGGTAGCAACTCGCCTTGGCGGAGCCTTGGGAGCGTCGCTGGGTGGCGCGCTCCAGGGCGCGCCCTCGGGGGCGTCGGCGCAGGCTCTGATCGTCCCACCCGCCCTTCACCAGCCCGGACCGCCCGCGCGCCCCGGCGCGCCGGTCTGCTCTCACAACCGGGACTCGGCATCCGGCGACGCGAACA
>CAXXTG010000157.1:0-5937 GCA_963666855.2 Vicinamibacterales bacterium | reverse complement strand
CCGAAGGCCGACGCCGATTCGCGGCGCGCTTCGTCTATCGCCTCCGACAGGCGGTCGGGCTCGCGCACGGTGCGCATGCCGCGGCCCCCGCCCCCCGCGGACGCCTTCAGCAGCAGGGGATAGCCGACCCGTTCGGCCGCGGCGGCGAGCCCGGCGGCGGTCTGATCGGCGGGGGTCTCGCCGGGGACGATGGGCACGCCCGCCGCCTGCATCAGGCGCCGGGCCTCGATCTTCGAGCCGAGGCGCGCGATGACGTCGGCGGGGGGGCCGACCCAGGTCAGGCCGGCGTCGGCGCAGGCGGCGGCCATCTCGGGGGCCTCCGACAGGAAGCCGTAGCCGGGATGGACGGCGTCGGCCCCGGTCTCGCGGGCGGCGTCGATGACGGCGTCGGCATTCAGGTAGCTCTCGCGCGGATGCGGCGGGCCGATGGTGACGGCCCGGTCCGCCGCGCGCACGTGCGGGGCCCGCTCGTCGGCGGTGGAGCAGACCGCCACCGACTCGATGTCCATTTCGCGGCAGGCGCGCACGATGCGCAGGGCGATCTCGCCGCGGTTGGCGATGAGCAGCCGGCTGATGGGGGGCGGCCATCGCCGTCACATCCGGAAGACGCCGAACTTCGGGTCGGCGAGGGGCGCGCCCGCGGCCATCGACAGGCCGAGGGCGAGGGCGGGGCGGGTCTCGGCCGCGGTGATCACGCCGTCGTCCCAGAGGCGGGCCGTCGCGTACCAGGGCGACCCCTCGTGGTCGTAGCGCGCCAGGATGGGGTCGCGGATGGCCGCCTCCTCGTCCGGCCCGAACTCGCCGCCCCGGCGCGCCTGCTGGTCCCGCTTGACCGTCACGAGCACGCCCGCCGCCTGGGGTCCGCCCATCACCGAGATGCGCGCGTTGGGCCATGTCCACAGCAGCCGCGGGTCGTAGGCGCGGCCGCACATGCCGTAGTTGCCGGCCCCGAACGAGCCGCCGATGATGACGGTGAACCGGGGGACGACGGCGTTCGCCACCGCGTGCACCATCTTGGCCCCGTCCTTGGCGATGCCCGCCCGCTCGTACTCGCGGCCGACCATGAACCCGGTGATGTTCTGGAGGAAGACGAGCGGGACCCCCCGCAGGTTGCACATCTGGATGAAGTGGGCCGCCTTGAGGGCCGACTCGGAGAAGAGCACGCCGTTGTTGGCGACGACGCCGACGAGGAAGCCGTGGAGGCGGGCGAACCCCGTCACCAGGGTGGGGCCGTAGCGGGCCTTGAACTCGTCGAAGCGCGACCCGTCGACGAGCCGCGCGATGACCTCGCGCACGTCGTACTGGCGCCGGAGGTCGGCGCCGACGATGCCGCCGATCTCGGCCGGATCGTACCGCGGGTCCTCGGGCGCGGTGACGTCCCCGGCGGGCGGCTTGACGGCGTGCAGGGTCGAGACGACGGTGCGTGTCATCTCGATCGCCTCGGCGTCGTTCCGCGCGAGGTAGTCGGCCACGCCCGAGAGCCGCGTGTGGACGTCGGCGCCCCCGAGCTCCTCGGCCGGGACGTCCTCGCCGGTCGCCGCCTTCACGAGGGGCGGGCCGCCGAGGAAGATGGTGCCCGTGCCCTCGACGATGATCGTCTCGTCGGCCATCGCCGGCACGTAGGCGCCGCCGGCCGTGCACGAGCCCATGACCACCGCGATCTGCGCGATGCCCGCCGCCGAGAGCCGCGCCTGGTTGAAGAAGATGCGCCCGAAGTGCTCGCGGTCGGGGAACACCTCCGCCTGCATCGGGAGGTAGGCGCCTCCGGAATCGACGAGATAGACGCACGGCAGCCGGTTCTCGAGGGCGATCTGCTGCGCCCGCAGGTGCTTCTTGACGGTGACGGGGAAGTACGTGCCCCCCTTCACGGTGGCGTCGTTGGCCACCACCATCACCTCGCGGCCGCTCACCCGCCCGACGCCGGTGACGAGCCCCGCCCCCGGGGCCCCGTCGTCGTACAGGCCCCCCGCGGCCAGCGCCGACAGCTCGAGGAAGGGGGTGTCGGGGTCGAGGAGCCGGGCGAGCCGTTCGCGCACCGGCAGCTTGCCCTGCTCGGCGTGCCGGCGCGCCGCCGCCTCGCCGCCGCCCTCCCTGGCCCGCGCCCGCCGGGCCTCGAGGTCGCGCTCGAGCGCCTCCATCGCGCGCAGGTTGGCCCGGAACTCCTCGCTGCGGGTGTCGACGCTGGTCGGCAGGATGCGCATGGGGGTGGACGTCAGCCGGGAGGGCGCCCGCCGATTATAGCCCCGCGCACGAGCGCCGGACGGGCGTGGACGGGCGTGGACGGGCGGGCCGGCGGCGTCCCGCCTGATAAGCTGTAGGGATGCGCATCGCCTACCAGGGGGAGCCCGGCGCCTACTCCGAGGCCGCCGCCCTGCGCTTCAAGCCGTCCGCCGACCTCCTGCCGTGCGAGAGCTTCGGGGCGGTGTTCGAGGCGGTCGAGCGGGGGCGGGCGACGCACGGCATCCTGCCCATCGAGAACTCGAGCCACGGCACGATTCACGGCAACTACGACCTCCTGCTGAAGCACGAGCTGCCCATCGTCGGCGAGGTCAAGCAGCCCATCGTGCACAACCTGCTCGCGCTCGAGGGGACGACGCGCGGGCAGCTTCGGCGGGTGTTCTCGCATCCGCAGGGCCTCGGCCAGTGCCAGCGGTTCCTCCGCACCCTCGACGTGGAGCTCGTGCCGACCTACGACACCGCGGGCAGCGCCAAGCTGATACGCGACGGCGGGCTCCGCGACACCGGGGCGATCGCCTCGGAGCGCGCGGCCGAAGTGTTCGGGCTGTCGATACTGAGCGCGGGGGTGCAGGACTTCGCCGACAACACCACCCGCTTCCTGCTGGTGGGCCGCGACCAGACCCCGCTCGGCCCCGCGAACAAGACGACGATCGTCTTCACCGTGACCAACGACGCCGGCGCGCTGTTCAAGGCGCTGAGCGTGTTCGCGCTGCGCGACATCGACCTGACGAAGCTCGAGTCCCGGCCGATCCCCGAGCGGCCCTTCGAGTTCCTGTTCTACGCCGACCTCACCGCTTCGCGCGACGATCTGCCCTGCAAGCGCGCCCTCATGCACCTGGCCGAGTTCGCCCCGCTGCTGAGGACGCTCGGGTCGTATCCGCGCTGGGAAGAGCCCTAGATGCCGAACCGCCTCGCCGACGAGCCCAGCCCGTATCTGCTCCAGCACCGCGACAACCCCGTCGACTGGTATCCGTGGGGGGAGGAGGCGTTCGCCCGCGCCCGCGCCGAGGACCGGCCCATCTTCCTCTCCGTCGGCTACTCGACGTGCCACTGGTGCCACGTCATGGAGCACGAGTCGTTCGAGAACGACGACATCGCCCGCGTCCTGAACGCGAGCTTCGTCCCCGTCAAGGTCGACCGCGAGGAGCGGCCCGACATCGACCGCGTGTACATGGCGTTCGTGCAGGCGACGACCGGCTCCGGGGGGTGGCCGATGAGCGTCTGGCTCACCCCCGAGCTGAAGCCGTTCTACGGCGGCACGTACTTCCCGCCGTCGTCCCGTTGGGGGCGCCCCGGCTTCGCGGAGATCCTGGCCGAGATCGCCCGGCGCTGGCGCGAGTCGCGGGCCGAGCTGGCGTCGTCGGCCGACGGGGTGATCGAGCGGCTGCGCGAGGCGCAGCAGAACCGCCGGCCGTCCGCGGGGCGGATGCCGGACGGCGACCTGCTGGCGGGCGGGGTGCGCGAGTACGCGGGGGCGTTCGACGCGCGCAACGGCGGGTTCGGCGCGGCGCCCAAGTTCCCGCGGCCGGCCGAGCTGCTCTTCCTGCTGCGCGAGCACGCGCGCACCGGGGACGTCGAGGCCCGGCACATGGTGCTCGAGACCCTGCGGGCGATGGCCATCGGCGGCATGCGCGACCACGTCGGGGGCGGGTTCCACCGCTACTCGGTCGACGCCATGTGGCGCGTGCCCCACTTCGAGAAGATGCTCTACGACCAGGCGCAGCTCGTCATCGCGTTCCTGGAGACGGCGCAGGCGGGGGACGAGCCGTCGTTCGCCGACGTCGCCCACGACACGCTGGCCTACGTCCACCGCGACCTGCGTCACCCCGGGGGCGGGTTCTTCTCGGCCGAGGACGCGGACAGCCTGCCCCCGGACGGCGGCGCGGGCGGGGAAGGCGGGCCGGCCGCGAAGCGGGAGGACGCGGGCGGCGCGCCGGCGGACGGCGGCGTCGCCGGGCGGGGCGGAGCGGCCGCGGAGCGGGGGGACACGGGCGGCGCGCCGGCGGAGGGCGGCGTCGGCGGACGGGGCGGGGCGGCCGCGAAGCGGGAGGGGGCGTTCTACGTCTGGGCCCAGTCCGAGATCGAGGCGCTGTTCGGGGACGACGCCGACGTCGTCCGGTTCCGCTACGGGATCGAGCCGGGCGGCAACGCCCCCCAGGACCCGCATGGCGAGTTCACGGGGAAGAACCTGCTGTACGTGGCGCGCGGGGTCGACGACGTCGCGCGCCTGAGCGGCCGGACCCTCGAATCGGTCATGGCGGCGCTCGACGGGGCGCGGTCCCGCCTGTTCGAGGCGCGGGGCGCGCGTCCCCGCCCGTCCCTCGACGACAAGGTGCTGGCGGGCTGGAACGGCCTGATGATCGCGGCGTTCGCCCGCGCCGCGCGGCTCGCCCCGCTCGACGAGGCCCCGTCGCCCGACCCTCTGGAGACGGCGGCGGACGCCGCCCGCTTCCTGCGCGCCCAGCTTTGGGATGCGGAGCGCGGCGTGCTGCTGCGGCGCTTCCGCGACGGGCGCGCGGGCATCGACGGCTACGCCGAGGACTACGCCTGCGTCGTGTGGGGCCTCCTCGAACTGTTCCAGGCCGGCGGCGATCCGGCCTGGCTCGACTGGGCGAAGCAGCTCCACGCGGCCCAGAGCCGCCTGTTCCGGGACGCCGCGGACGGCGGTTGGTTCAGCACGAGCGGCGACGACGCCAGCGTGTTGCTTCGGCTGAAGGAGGACTACGACGGGGCCGAGCCGTCGGCCGCGTCGGTCACCGCGTGGAACCTCCTGGGCCTGATGCACCTGGCGGGCGCGGAGGAGGCCGGGGGGTATCGGGAGCAGCTCGAGGAGACCCTGCGCCGGGTTCCCGCGTCGCCGCAGCTCGCGCGGGTCGTCCCCATGATGATGGCGGCCGCTTCCGTCTCGCGGGCCGGCGTGCCGCAGGTGATCCTGCTCGGCCCGCGCGACGCGGCGGCGACGGTGGCCCTGCACCGGGAGCTCGCCGGGTGCTTTCTGCCGGGGGCGGTCAGCCTCGTCGTCGAGCCGGGGGCGCACCAGCGGGAGATCGGGGCGCGGCTGCCGTGGGTCGCGTCGATGGAGATGCTGGACGGCCGGCCGACCGCGTACCTCTGCCGCGACGGCGCCTGCGACGAGCCGGTGAACGACGCCGAGGCGTTCCGCGCCAAGCTGGCCGGCCTCACCGCCCACCGCTCGCAGGCGGGGCGGCCCTGATCAGGGGGAGCCTCGGGCGGCCGCGTCGGCCCGCCGCGGGTTCGGCGGTCGCTTCGGCTGGGGCGGGCTTCGGCGGCGTGGCGGGCGGCCCCGTCACGGCGGAAGTTGCGCGTCGGCGACGGTAGAACGCGGCCCCGGATAGAGGCGCGGCGATTTCCGCCGCGGCGGGGCGGGGAGCCACCGCATGACCTTCGATGTCGAGGTGCTGCTGAAGGGGACCGACGAGGTGGTCGTGGAGACGGTGAACTACGCCGGTCCCGAGCCGCCGGGCTGGACCGACGGCGATGTCCGCGAGGTACTGCTGTCGATACTCGGGGTGTTCGACCGGGTGAACCGCAAGGACGATGCGGCGCCCGGCGAGGTCTCGCTGCGCGGCCTGAGCTGGATCGTCACCGCGGCCGGCACCGGGGTGGCGATCGCCATCGAGATTCCCAGCGGCGCCGTCGCCGCCGGCCCGTTCGACCTGCCCGCGGACGAGCTGACCC
>CAXXTG010000156.1:0-15121 GCA_963666855.2 Vicinamibacterales bacterium | reverse complement strand
GCCGGCCGCTTCCAGATCGAGGAGGCGGAGCGGGCGGGCCGCAAGCTGCGGATGTTCCACCGCGAGACCGACGCCGCGAAGGTGGCGCGCAACCGGGACGCCGTCTTCGACCTGCACGCCGCCGCCCTCGACTGGCTCGAAGACTATACGGGGATCCCCTACCCGTTCGGCAAGTTCGACTTCGTGCTCATCCCGCCCTTCCAGTACGGGGGGGATGGAGCACCCCGGCTCGATCTTCTACCGCGCGTCGAGCCTCATGCTCGACGAGTCGGCGACCCAGGCCGCGTACCTCGGCCGGGCCAGCCTCATTGCCCACGAGACCGCCCACATGTGGTTCGGCGACCTCGTCACCATGAACTGGTTCGACGACGTCTGGACGAAGGAGGTGTTCGCGAACTTCCTCGCCGCCAAGATCGTGCATCCCGCGTTCCCCGAGGTCGACCACGACCTGCGGTTCTTCCTCGCGCACCACCATGCCGCCTACGGGATCGACCGCACCGCCGGGGCCAACCCCATCCGGCAGCCGCTGGAGAACCTGAACGAGGCGGGGGCGCTCTACGGGCCGATCATCTACCAGAAGGCGCCCATCGTGATGCACCACCTGGAGCGGCTGGTCGGGGAGGAGCGGTTCCGCGACGGCCTGCGCGAGTACCTGCGGACGTTCGGGTACGGCAACGCGACGTGGCCCGAGCTCATCGACATCCTCGACCGGCGCACCGGGACCGACCTGCGCGCCTGGAGCGCGGTGTGGGTAGACGAGCCCGGCCGCCCCACCGTCACCGTGCGGCGGGGATCGGGGGGCGGCGCCGCGGCCGGCCGCCTCACCCTGGCGCAGGAGGACCCGGCCGGCCGGGCGCGCCTCTGGCCGCAGCAGCTCGAGCTGCTGCTCGACTACGGCGACGAACGGGTCCGGACGCCGCTGCTGCTCGACGGGGGCGCGGCGTCCGTCGACCTCGCGCGGCCGGAACCCCGCTTCGTGCTGCCGAACGCGGGCGGGGTCGAGTACGGCCGCTTCCGGCTCGACGAGGCCAGCACCGAGTACCTGATGACGGCGCTCCCGGACATCGCCGACCCCCTGACCCGGGGCATCGCCTGGGGCACGCTGTGGGACGCGGTGCTGGCGGGGGAGGTCCCCGTCGCGGACTGGTTCGCGCTGCTGCTGCGCGGCCTCGAGTCGGAGTCCGTCGAGCAGAACGTCCAGCGGCTGCTCGGCTACCTCTCGACCACCTGCTGGTCGCTCATGGACGACGCGGCGCGCCGGGCGGCGGCCCCCCGGGTCGAAGCGGTCCTCTGGGCGGGGGTGGAGAACAGCGCCGCGTCGACCCTGAAGGCGGCCTGGTTCCGCGCGTGGCACGGCCTCGTCCAAACGCCGGACGGCGTGGCCAGGTTGCGGCGCATCTGGGCCGAGGAGGAGACGGCGCCGGGGGTGACCCTCTCCGAGCGGGACTTCACCGCCCTCGCCGCCGCGCTCGCGGTCCGCGGGGCGGCGGGCGCCGAGGAGATCCTGGCCCTGCAGGCGGCCCGCATCGAGAACCCGGACCGGCTCGCCCGCTTCGAGTTCCTGCGGCCCGCCCTCTCGCCGGACCCGGCGGTGCGGGAGCGGTTCTTCGCCGGCCTGCGCGACCCCGCCAACCGGGAGCGCGAGCCCTGGGTGCTGGCCGGGCTGGGCTACCTGCACCACCCGCTGCGGGCCGAACATGCCCGGCGGTTCATCCGCCCCGCCCTCGATCTGCTGGCGGAGGTCCGGCGCACCGGCGACATCTTCTTCCCCGCCGGCTGGCTCGGCGCGACCCTCGGGGGGCACAACTCCGCCGCCGCGGCCGAGGTCGTCCGCCGGTTCCTCGACGGGCTCGACGCCGGCTATCCGCCCCGCCTGCGCGCCAAGATCCTGCAGTCGGCCGACCTGTTGTTCCGGGCCGCGCGCATCGTCGCCCGGGAGGACGGCCCCGGGGCGTGAAGGGCCATCGCACGCAGCGACTGCCGTCGGTCCGGCCGGCGCTTGAGGCGGCCGCCGCGGCCCGGGGACGGCCCGCGCACCGGGCCTCAGCGCGCCGGGGCGGCGGCCGGATCCGGCATCGCGCAAGCTGCCATCCGCCGCCGCTCCCGCCCGAGCGTCGCGCCGAGCCGCTCCAGCTCGGCGGGGGGCGCCGCGTTCTGAAGAGCCTGGAACAGCACGCGCTCCTCGCTCCGCACGTGGGCCTCGAGCCGGGCGCCGAGGGCGGGCAGGCGCACCGCGAGGTCCGCGTCGGAACGGGCGGACAGGGCGGGAATCTCGGCCCGCAGGTCGTCGTGGTCCTTTCGCAGCGCCTTCAGCAGATCGGCGCGGTCCGGGAGCCAGCGTGCCGCCAGCGGAAAGACCTCCGCCTCTTCGGCCGCGAAATGGGGCCGCAGCGTGCTCTCGAAGAAGGCCGCCAGGCGGTTCGCCTGCGCGCGCCGGTCGGTCGGCCAGTCCGACCGCGGGGCGGTGGGGCGTCCCCGGATGAGCCCCTGCGCGACGACCAGGGTGTCGTGATGATCGTGCGACAGGGGGATCAGGCTCGGGTGTCGTTTCATGGGTTGGTCCCCGGAGTCCCCGGGGGATCCGCCGTGTCGCTAGTGCGCCGCCCCGGAATTCGCATCGCAACGACGGGTGCCGATGCCGATGGCCGACCGAGACGTGACGTCCCCGGACGAACGGCGCAGATCGCGGTGAACGGGATCAGCCTTGTGAGCCCAGAATCTTGTTGCGGTCTTGCGAGACGGCACAACCAGTGTCGAGCTGTGTCGTCGCCGTGCCTCGCCGCCAATATACAATACGCCGTTCGTCCGAACGTCGCGGCCGGTCCGCCCGGCGTAGAAGGAGATTCTCCGAATGCGAAGCTGGTTGCCGTTCGTGCTGCTGACCGTCCTGAGCTGGGGCACCTACATTCCGACGCTGCACAAGGGTCAGGTCGCGCTGGGCGGGAGCGGTGTGCACGCCTTCCTCATGGTGGGCGTGGCCTACCTGCTCGTCGCCATCCTGATTCCCGGAACGATGATCGCCCGCGCCGGAAGCTGGGACCTGTTCACGGCCGGCGGCGCCGGGTTCACGTTGGCGGCCGGCGTGCTCGGCGCCCTCGGGGCCCTCGGCATCGTGTTCGCCCTCGTCAACGGCGGCCGCCCCACCGTGGTGCCTCCCCTCGTCTTCGCGGGGGCGCCGGTGGTGAGCGTATTCGTGGGGATGCTGTACAACCCGCCGGAGAACCTGCCGTCGCCGGTCTTCTTCCTGGGGATCGTCATGGCCGCGGTCGGGGCGGGGCTCGTGCTGGCCTATCGGCCAAGCTGACGCCCGCCGCGCGACGAGTCCCGCGCGGCCTCGACGAACCGGCGGCCTGGAATGTGCGCCACCCTCGGGCGGCGTGGGGACCGCCTGGGCGCCCGGGCCGGGAGGCGCGGCTCGGACTTCCGGCGGGTCGCGGGGCGGGCGGACTCGGCGGCGGCCGCGCTCCGCGGGCCGGCGCGGGCCGCGAGGTTGACGGTGCGCCAGACCGGTTAAGATCACTTGGACGACGGGAGCTCGAATAGACAAGCAAGGGGGAGAGCGTGCACGTGGAGATGTCACTGAAGTGGAAGGGGATGCTGGCGGTGGCGGCGTTCGCCATGGTCGGTGCGGCGGCGTGCGGGGGCGGGTCGGAGGAGGCCGCGCCGGAGAGCGCGGCGGAACCGATGGAGGAAGCGGCGGCCGAGGAGGCGTCGGGAGAGCCGCGGGTATTCTTCGTCGCCCCGATAGACGAGACCGATCACGCGACCGAGATCCCCCTCGGTATCACGTTCGGGATCGAGAACTTCGAGATCGGCGCCGTTCCCGAGGAGGTGACCGCCGTGCGGGAGGGCGTGGGGCACTACCATCTCGCGCTCGACACCGAGTGTCTGCCCCCCGGCGAGATCATCCCCGCCGCCGATCCCTGGGTGCACTTCGGCGACGGCTCCGACGGCATGGAGATGCAGCTCGAGGGCGGCGAGTACCGCCTGACGGTGCAGATCGGCGACGACGAGCACCGCACCCTCGAGGGGCTGTGCGACACCATCGTCGTCCGCATGGAAGACGGCATCTAGGGGTTCCAGCGCATGAAGCCGCCACCCGCCGGGTGGCGGCGCCGACCCTTCCGCGGCCCTCACCGGTCGTACTGCAGGGCGCGTCCGCCGGCGCCCGGGAGGAACCGGCCGTCACGGTACCGCAGTTCGCCGTTCACCCAGGTCGCCCGCACGCGGGCGCTGAACGGGAAGCCGCTGAACGGGCTCCACCCGCATTTCGCGTGAATCGGCTCGTCGCGGCTTCCCGCCGCCGGGTCGACGAGGACGAGATCGGCCCAGTACCCCTCGCGGATGAACCCGCGGTCCCGGATGTCGAACAGGCGCGCCGGCGCGTGGGCGGTCTTCTCGGCCACGGTGGCGACCGTGCACCGGCCCGACCGCACCTGCTCGAACAGGACGAGCAGGGCGTGCTGGACGAGGGGCAGGCCGGCCGGGGCGGCGGCGTAGGGGCGCGCCTTCTCGGCCGCGGTGTGGGGCGCGTGGTCGGTCGCGATGACGTCGATGCGGCCGTCATTGACCGCCGCCCACAGCGCGTCGCGGTCGGCCGCCGTCTTGACGGCGGGGTTGCACTTGACGCGGGCGCCGAGGGTCGGGTAGGCGGTGTCGTCGAAGAACAGGTGGTGCACGCAGGCTTCCGCGGTGACCCGCTTGCCGGCGAGGTCTCCCGGCTCGAACAGCCCGAGTTCGCGCGCCGTGGTGAGGTGCAGCACGTGCAGGCGCGTGCCGTGGCGCCGGGCCAGCTCGACCGCGAGGCTCGACGAGCGGTAGCAGGCCTCGACCGAGCGGATCCGCGGGTGCTCCGTGAACGGTATCTCCTCTCCGTATTTCTCTCGGGCGCGGGCCTCGTTCGCGAGAATGGTCGGCGTGTGCTCGCAGTGGGTGGCCACCAGCAGGGGCGCGGCGGCGAAGATGCCCTCCAGGGTCCGCTCGTCGTCCACCAGCATGCTGCCCGTGCTCGAGCCCATGAACACCTTGATGCCGCACGCGCGGTGTCGGTCGACGGCCTTCACCGCCTCTAGGTTGTCGTTGGTGGCGCCGAGGTAGAAGCCCCAGTTGGCCATCGAGCCGGCGGCGGCGCGGGCGTGCTTGTCCTCCAGCGCCGCGGCCGTCACCGTCAGGGGCCGGCAGTTGGGCATCTCCAGGAAGCTGGTGACGCCCCCCGCGACCGCCGCCCGCGACTCGGTGGCGATGGTGGCCTTGTGCTCGAGTCCCGGCTCGCGGAAGTGCACCTGATCGTCGATCATGCCCGGCAGCAGCCAGGCGCCCGCGGCGTCGATGACGGCGGCCCCGTCGGGGGCGGCCGCGCCGACCCCGGCGATGCGTCCGCCGGCGATCGACAGGTCCCCTTCGACGACCGCGCCCTCGTTGACGATGCGGGCGTTGACGATGCGGTAGCTCACGGTTCCAGGCCGGCGTGGCGGGCCGGGGTCACCGGCGCGGCTGGGCCGGTTCGTTCGGGACGGCGATCCGCATGGGTTGGCCGGCCGCACGCGGACGCAGCCGGTTCCCGCGTGTTCCTTCCGCCGGCGCGCGTTCCTTCGCCCGGCGCGCGGCCGGCGGCCTCCGTCAACGTCCCGGCTCGGCCAGCAGCAGCCGAATCTCGGCCTCGGTCGCGTCGCGGTTCACCAAGCCGACGTGCTCGGCCGCGATGCGGCCGTGCTTGTCGATCAGCCAGGTGGTGGGGAGCGTGTTCATCGGACCGAAGGGGGCGAGCCGTTGGGCGGTGTCGGCGAGGGCGATTCGGTAGTTGACCGGCGAGCGATCGAGGAACGGTTCGACGATCGCCCGGCCCGGCTCGTCCACCGAGACGCCGAGCACCGCGAAGCCGTCGTCCCCGAACGCGGTCTGAAAATCGACGAACCACGGCATCTCCGCCCGGCACGGCAGGCACCATGTCGCCCAGAAGTTCAGCAGCAGAACCCGATCCGCGTAGTCGGCCAGCGTCGCCGTGCCCCCGTCCATGTCCGGCAGGGCGAAGCCGGGCGCCGGCTCGCGGCGGGAGGCGGGAATCAGGCGCGGTTCGGCGGATCGGCCGCGCAGGTCCGCCTCGCCGGCGTTGGCGGGCGCCGCTCCGGGCGCGCCGACGTTGGTACCGAGGGAGCCGCCGGCCGGTTCTTCGGCCGGATCCGCCGGTCCCACCGTGAACAGCATCGCGCCGAGCCACAGGCCGAGCGCGGCCACGATCAGCCAAAGGCCGATCGAGCGGTTTCGCGGCCCGTCCGGTCCCGTGTCAAGTTCGGGGGAATCGCCGGGCGGGGACGCGGAGCCGGCCTCGGTGTCGCGTGCGGCCATGGCGGGTCCAGGCACCGTGGCGGGTAACGGCCTATCGATGAAGGCCGGGCGCGCTGACGTGCTTGGTCAGGGTGCGGCTGATTTCGTCGACGCGTCCCTTGATCTCTCTGATGTCCCGTCCGTTGACGTACCCGAAGACGGCTCCGAGAAGAGCTGCGAGTGCCCCGACGGCAGCGACGAAATCCATGATGAGCATTACTGCGGCCATCCTATCACAGGGGTGGAAGATGAAGTGGTGATGAGCGGTGATGAGGGTGATGAGCGCCGGTAGGGCCGGAACGCCGGCGGCGCCCCCGCCGCCGCGGCGACCAGGTCCTCGAGGCGGTCGAGCCTGAAGCAGGAAGAGATTCGCCAGTCGAGCGCGGCCCCCGCCGGCGTCTCCCGCTCGAGCTGGTCGAGGAGGCGGGGACTCAGGAAGGTCCGGCTCAGCCAGTCCAGGTCCGGGTCGCGCGGAGCGGCCGGCCCGGCGGCGAGCGCGCCCGTGAACACCGCGACGGTACGCGAGAGCCTTCGGATGCTGTCGAGCAGGCTGCGCCGAAACCACCCGTCGTCGGGGATCGACTCGAACGTGACGAGCGTGGAGATGTCTCCGAAACCGCCGTCGATGCAGGCGCTGGCCGCGTCCACGCACGATCCGCGGGCGGCGCTCCAGGGCGCGGACGGCATGAACCCCAGGTGCAGCAGCCGGGCGGACTGCCGGCACCAGCCCGCGATGGTCTCCTCGCCGGCCTCCGGGGCCGCCCGCAGCCGCGGGTCGGCGGCGGCCAGGAGCCGCAGGTCGTCGACGCGGATCGGCGCCGCGGGGTAGTACCACACCGAGACGCCGCAACCGGGGCGCGCTCGGGCGGCGGCGCGTTCGAAGGCCGGGCCCGGCAGACGTCGGCGCAGGGCATCGACGTAGCGCGCCGTGTCCTCGGCCGCGCATCGATGCACCGCGAGGGGAACCGGCGCGCGCGCCAGCTCGCCGTAGATCGTCAGATGGCGTTCGTGCAACGCCGCCGCCAGCCGCTGGGCCCGGTCGCACTCGTCCAGGGGCATCGCACCGGGCGGGACGCCGGCGACGAGCGGAAGGTGCAGCCCGATGGGCAGATCCCCGTCCCGGAACGGCGCGGTCATCATCCACCGGAGGTAATCGTCGAAGTCGGCCATCAACGATTCGGCGCCCTCGAAGGCGATGACGTCGCCCTCCCAGAGCCGTTCCGGACCGCCCAGATCGGGGATGGCGCAGCAGAGGCGGCGGTGGTGGCCGGGCAGCCGGTAGAACTGTCCGGTGATTCCCTCGCCGGCGTGGCGGGCGACGGGCAGCCGCCGCCGCAGCCCGGCCAGGATTGCGCGGATGGGCGGACACCGGCGCTCGACCGCGCGGACGAGTCGGGGCCGCTCGCTCCCGGCGTCGAAGGAGAGGTCGGCCGGCACGCGGGCGAACCCGGCGCGCTCGGCGTGGCGCTCGAGCAGGTCGGTCACCGCAGGCTCGTCAGCACCAAGTTGAAGATCGGTCCCGCCATGCAGATGGCGAACAGGACGGCCCCGACCGCGACGGTGGCGCGGATGGACAGCGAGCCGACCACCTTGAGCGCGATCGCGAGCATCGCCGCGAGCCAGAGCTGCGAGTAGTATTCGAGCATCCGCCCCGTCGACATGAGCGGCCCCGACAGGACGCTGGTCTGGTAGCGGGTCATTTGTTCCAGTACGTCGGCGTTCGAGGCTCCTACCGGGAGCCGCAGCGGCTCGGGCGTCCAGTGCCAGGCGATGGCGATCATCAAGAGGCACCACGGCACCTGGGTGTAGAAGCTGACCGCCGTGAACTTGGCCAGCAGGCGCGGCTGTTCCGACCCGCTGGCCACGATGTCGAGGGCCAGCACGGCGAGCAGCATCACGCCGTAGAACATCGGATAGCCCAGCAGGCCCGAGACCAGCGCCAGGCCCTGCACCGGGAACTCGGTGAGCGGAACGTCGAGGACCGCGAGGGCGCGCTCCATCGCCGGGAGGATCTTGGCGGTGGTCATGGCCCCGGCGACGGTCTGCAGCGCCGCGCAAAGCCCCAGCGCGCCCACCGCCGCGAGCCAGTGGAGGCCGCCGTCGCGGCGCGCCTCGAAGAAACGGACCGGACTCCAGAACAGTTTGAACATGGCGGTTTCCGTTTGCCAATCAGTCGACGAGCTCGTACGTGTCTGCGCGCTCGACCCGACGTGCGGTGATCCAGATGATCGAGAGATGGACGGCCAGCAGCCCGGCGGCCGCGAGCCCGCGGCCGTACGGCGCGTTCCACAGCGCGATGAGGGCGGCCCTCCGCGGCGTATCCTCGCCCGCCAGGGTCATGAACAGCAGCACCGGCACGGCGAAGACACCCAGGGCGAGGGCGGGGGCGTAGTGCCAGTTGACGAGCCACCGTGCGGCGAGGCAGAGCGCGCCCAGCACCAGCAGGCTGCACTGCAGCGCGAGTCCGGTTCCCCACGGTGACCAGACCCCGCGGGCGAAGATTCCCGATGACGTCGTCCACAGCAGCACGCAGACGGCGGCCGCCAGGAAGAACTTGCCCGCGACCAGGGTGCGGTCGCCCACGGGCAGCGTGCGCAGCCACGCGAAGGATCGCACGGCCCGTTCCCGCGCGATCAGCCACTCGGCCAGCAGCAGCGGGGCCAACATGTTCACGTTGAACACGAACGCCTCGACCGATCCGCCGCGCGGCGCGAGCCGCGTCACCAGGGCGCAGGCCGTCAGCGCGCCGCCGACGGCCAGCGCGAGCGGCACGCCGTGCAGTCGGAGGTCCTTGGCGACCAGGGTCCAGAACGCTCTGTTCATCTTGCGTCTCCGCGGTCGTGTTGCAGGCCGTGATACACCGCGGCGAGCAGGCTGGCCGGGCGGTCTTCGACGCAGTCCGCGCGCCGCTCCAGCTCGGCGTGGAGGGTGGTGCGGCGGCGCACGAGAAGCCACTCGGCGCCGCGGCCCGTCCAGCGGGCGAGAAGGTCGCGCGACGCCGCCGCGGGGCCCGCGTCCATGGCCGCGCCCGCGGCGGTGGTGCGGTACAGGGCCGCCGCGCTCAGGGCGTCCGCCGGTGCCTCGAAGACGAACCGTCCGCGCCGCAGCACGAGGACGTCGGTGGCGGTCTCTTCGATATCTTCGAAGATGTGCGACGAGAGCAGGACGCAGAGGTTCGGCCGCTCCGCCGCGAGATCGCGGATGACGGCCTGGACGCCGGCGCGGACCGTCGGGTCCAGACCGGCGGTCGGCTCGTCGAGCAGCAGCAGCTCGGCGTGGTGGGCCAGCGCGGTGGCGATGCCCAGCTTCACCTTCGTGCCCTTGGACAGCGTGCCGACCCGGCGGTCCAGGGGCAGCTCCAGGGTCTCGGTGAGCCGCGCGGCCAGTGCCGCGTCCCATCGAGCGTAGAGCCGCGAGGCCAGCCGGAGCGTCTCGGCCGCGGTCAGCTCGTCGTAGAACCCGACGACCTCGCGGACGTAGCTGAGTCGCGCCTTCCACGCCTGCGACCCCCAGTCCACGGGCTCGCCGTCCGCGCGGAGGGTGCCGGCGGTGGGCTTGAGCTGCAGCGCGACGAGGTCCAGCAGCGTCGTCTTCCCGGCGCCGTTCGGACCGAGGAGTCCGTAGATGCGGCCTCTCCGCAGCTTCAACGACAGGGGACCCAGTTCGAAGCCGGGAAAACGGCGCCGGACGTCTATCATCTCGAGGAAGGTGTCTTCGTTCACTGCGCGCCTCCCGGTGGCGGTGCCTGCGCGACGACCGCGGTGATCGCCGGCATCACGCTCGCTTCGACGACCGCGGCGACGACGAGCAGCGCGCCGGCCGCGAGCAGGCCGACCATGCCGGCGCGGGGCCGGACCGGCTCGCCGGTCGCCAGACAACGCACGACGCTGAAAGACAGGTGCTGGGCCCCGGTGACGACGAGAATGAACCCCAGGAACTCCAGCGGCACATAGCTGGCCAGGAACGGCAGCACCTCGGCCGCGCCGCGCGCCAGCGCGGACAGGCCGTATCCCAGCAGGAACCCGTTGTAGAGCAGCCCGACGAGGGAGAACAGCCCCAGCGTGCACGCCCCCGCCAGCATGCCGGCCGCGACCCGCAGGTTGCCGCGCAGGATGTAGGCGGCGTCCGAGTGGATGCGGTCGCCGGTCACGTCGGCGAAGGGCTGCACTTGAAGCTGTTCTCCCCGCAAGTCGGCGCTGATCCAGCCGGCGCAGGCGGTGAGGCCGAGGAGGAGGACGTTGACCGCGAGCAACCCCGACCACGATCGGGACCATCGATCGAGCTTGTCCATGTCGCACAGCTCCCGTTTCTCACTCCGAGGCGTTCACCGTCCCGTGTGTGTGGCTAGGCTCCTGCCGCAAGGCCGCAGGCGACGCCGCCCCACGGCCCGAACCCCGCGCAGACGAACACGCTGGCGATGTTCCAGAGGAGGCTCGCGTCGCGGTCGAAGCCCAGGGCGAAGCCCCATTGCGGAGTAACCGGATCCTCCGCCGCCGGCTGCGTCTGGGTCGCGAGCGGCCGCGTCTGGGATGCGGGGTCCGCATCCGCCCCGATCGGGGCCGCCTGCAGCGTTCCGGCCGAGAGCATGAGCGCGGTCAGCGTCGCGGTGGCGAGTAGTGTTCGTTTGTGCACGATTCCCTCCTGAGCTATGTTACACGCGGCACCATCGCCGCATGTTCCGGGTGGTCGAGTCTCCGAGTTTCGACGGCGGGGCCCGGGGTCGCCGTGTCGAGGTCCTGAGGCGGACGCCTTCGTCCGCCGCGCGCCCCGTCGGTCGATGCGGGCTCCGCCGCGTCGTTGTCGCTACAGCAGGTGGAGCGCGCAGCGCCAGCCGCCCAGCGGGCACGCGATCAGCTCGGGCCCAAGCGGGCCTTCGCCCGTCAAGTAGATCCACCGGGGGCCGTCGCGGTGTTCGACCACGCTCCGCGTCCGGGCGTCGTCGACCGGCGGGACGGGATCGGCCCGCAGCGTTCCGACGGCGAGCGGGAGCGCGGCGAGTATCGCCGCGGCCAGCAGCGTTCGGGGTGTGGCGGTTCTTGTCCTCATGGGTGGCCTCCGTGTTGCGTGAGACGGTGACGTGGGGTGCCGCGGACGGCTACAGCGCGACCAGCCCGGCCAGCCCCGGCGGGTAGCTCAGCCCCGCGTAGACCATGGCCGCGGTCTCGCCATCGACTCCGGCCCAGTAGAGCGCCCGCGGGCCGCTCGAACGCTCGGTGACGTGCGGGGCGCGGGCGGCGTCCGCCGCGCTCCGCTGCGGGCCGGCGTGCATGGCCCCGTTGAAGAGGGGGAGGGCGGCCAGCGCCGCCGCCGCGAGTACCTTGCGTGTCTTCATGGGCAACCTCCTCGGATTCGGCGCGACACCATGTCGCGCCCTTGGGTGTCGAGTCGGCTCGACAGTCCCTGCCCTGAACGGTTACAAGGGTCGTGCCATGGGGCGGGGGGACGCCGAATACCGCGGGCGTCCGGCGCGGGGACGGCTTTCGGTGCCGGCGGCGGGCCGGCGTGCGTGGACGCGGCGGGCAACCGGAGGCGTCGGCGCGCCGACGGCGGCCGGGCCGCGGGCCGCGAACGGCGTCGTGGAAACCGGGGCGGATTCCGCGCCGCGCCGGCCGTAGACCCGGGTTGCCGCGGGACTCTCCGGTTTCCCCCCCGGGAGGGCCGTCGGGGGTCGGCGGACCGCGGCCGGGCGGCGGGCTCCCCGCCCCGCTTCCGGGGCGCCCCGCCGGAGTGGTATCCTCCCGCGGGAGACGGCCATGACCGAGACGAGCCCGGCCCGGAAGAGATCGGCCGAGGAGTGGCGCGCGTTGCTGCCGGCGGAGTCCTTCGCGGTCCTGTTCCGGGAGGCGACCGAGCCGCCGGGGTCGAGTCCGCTGAACCGCGAGAAGCGCGCGGGGACGTTCGTGTGCGCCGCCTGCTATCAGCCGTTGTTCGAGTCGGCCGCCAAATACGAGAGCGGCACCGGCTGGCCGAGCTTCTCCGCCCCCATCGAGGGCAGCCTCGGGACGAAGCGCGACTTCAGGATGATCCTGCCCCGGACCGAGTACCACTGCGCCCGCTGCGGCGGGCACCAGGGGCACGTCTTCCCGGACGGGCCGCAGCCCACCGGCCAGCGGTACTGCAACAACGGCGTGGCCCTGCGTTTCGTGCCCGACGGCGAGCCGCTGCCGGAGCGATGACCGGAACGCGGCGGCGGACGCGGACGGAGGGGCCTTGAGACCGGCCCGGGGACCGCGCTACAATAGGGGCCGTCCAAGAAACCGGCACGTCCATGGCTCGCGCATCCCGTTGCTCCGTCGTGGTCGGCGTTCACGGTGCCGGCGTCATCGTTGCGCCGGCCGCCGATGGATGATGTACTCGACGGACGCGGCAGAGTCGAGGGCCATCATCCGCAGCCGGGTGATGGCCCTTTTTTTGTCGGAAGGCATACCTGCATGACGGCCAGGCCAGGCAAGACCCGCAGCGGCGCGATCACCGACGGTCCGTCCCGCGCCCCCGCCCGATCGATGCTGAAGGCGGTCGGGTTCGACGACGAGGCGCTCGGCCGGCCGATCATCGGGGTCGCGAACACGTGGATCGAGATCGGGCCCTGCAACTTCCATCTGCGGCGGCTCGGCGAGCGGATCAAGGACGGGATCCGCGCCGCCGGGGGCACCCCGATGGAGTTCAACACGGTGTCCATCTCCGACGGCATCACGATGGGCAGCGACGGCATGCGGGCCTCGCTCGTGAGCCGCGAGGTCATCGCCGACTCCATCGAGCTCGTCGCCCGCGGCAACCTCTTCGACGGGCTCGTGGTGCTGGTCGGCTGCGACAAGACCATCCCCGGCGGGGTCATGGCGGTGGCGCGGCTCGACATTCCGGGCCTCGTGCTCTACGGCGGCTCGATAGCGCCGGGGCGGTGGGGGGGCCACGACGTCACCATTCAGGACGTCTTCGAGGCGGTGGGCGCCCACGCCGCCGGCAAGATGACCGATGAGCAACTGAAGTCGCTGGAGGACGCGGCGTGCCCCGGCCCGGGCGCGTGCGGCGGCCAGTTCACCGCCAACACCATGGCGACCGTCTGCGAGCTGATCGGCATCTCGCCGATGAGCCACAACGCGGTGCCGGCGATGGATGGGGAGAAGGACGTGGTCGCCCGCGAGTCGGGGCGGCTCATCATGGACCTGGTCGAGGCGGACCGGCGGCCGCGGCAGATCATGACCCGGCGTGCCCTCGAGAACGGCATCGCGTCGGTCGCCGCCACCGGGGGCTCGACCAACGCCGTCCTGCACCTGTTGGCCATCGCGCGCGAAGCGGGCGTCGACGTCTCCATCGACGACTTCGACCGCATCAGCCGCGTGACGCCGCTGCTGGCCGATCTGAAGCCGGGCGGACGCTTCGTGGCGACCGACCTGTACCGGGCCGGCGGCAGCCGCCTGGTGGCGCGCCGGCTGCAGGAGGCCGGCGTGCTGCGGTCCGACGAGGTCACCGTCACCGGCCGCACCATCGGAGACGAGGCGCGGGCCGCCACGGAGGCGCCCGGCCAGGAGGTGGTGCGCCCGGTGTCCGAGCCGATAACCCCGACGGGCGGGCTCGTCATCCTCAAGGGCAACCTGGCGCCGGACGGCTGCGTCGTCAAGGTGGCCGGCGGCTACGGCGACCGGAGGCACCGCGGGCCGGCGCGCGTGTTCGACGGCGAGGAGGCCTGTTTCGAGGCGGTCGAGCGGGGCGCGCTGCGGCCGGGCGACGTCGTCGTCATCCGCTACGAGGGGCCGCGCGGCGGGCCCGGCATGCGGGAGATGCTGGCGGTCACCGCGGCCATCGTCGGGGCCGGTCTCGGCGACTCGGTCGCGTTGCTGACCGACGGCCGGTTCTCGGGGGCCACGCGCGGCCTCATGGCGGGCCACGTGGCGCCGGAGGCGGCGCGGGGCGGGCCGATCGCGGCGGTGCGCGACGGGGATATCATCGTGTTCGATCTGGAGGCGCGCGAGCTGCGGGTCGAGGTCGACGAGGCGGAGATCGCCGACCGCATGCGAGGCTGGCGGGCTCCGGCGCCGCGCTACGCGACGGGGGTGATGGCGAAGTAACTGCCGCCTCGTGGGGTCGGCGGCCGAGGGCGCGGTGACGACGGCGTGAAGGACCCGCGGAACGTAGGCGTCTGCGCCGTAGAACGGTGCAGACTCCCGGCGGGTCGGTTGGGCGGCAATCGGAGCCGCAGGCGACTTTCGGGCTAGTTCACGAACGGGTACGGTCGATGGGGAACATGAGAACCGGCGCGCAGATATTGTGGGAGTCCCTCGTCCGCGAGGGGGTGACCACGGTGTTCGGTTATCCCGGCGGCGCTATCCTGCCCGCCTACGACGCCATGCTGGAGTACCCCGTCCGCCACGTCCTGGTGCGGCACGAGCAGGGGGCGACCCACATGGCCGACGGCTACGCGCGGGCGAGCGGCGAGGGTCGGGGTGGCGGTGGCCACGTCCGGGCCCGGGGCCACCAACATGGTCACGGGCATCGCCACCGCGATGCTCGACTCGTCGCCCATCGTCTGCATCACGGGCCAGGTGGGCAGCCGGCTCATCGGGTCGGACGCCTTCCAGGAGACGGACGTCACCGGCGTCACCCTGCCCATCACCAAGCACAACTACCTGGTGTCCCACGTGTCCGAAGTGGCGCCGACCATCCACGAGGCGTTCTACGTCGCGCGCTCCGGCCGCCCCGGGCCCGTGCTCGTGGACATCACCAAGGACGCCCAGCAGGCCTCGGCCGAGTTCGTGTGGGACGGCAGCCCCGTCCGCCTGCCGGGTTACCGGCCGGAGCT
>CAXXTG010000155.1:0-14084 GCA_963666855.2 Vicinamibacterales bacterium | reverse complement strand
CGCGCAGGAAGTTCCACGCCGCGCCGTGAGCGACCGGGACGGTCGGACGGGCGGCGGCGACCGCAGTGCGCCCCGGCGGCGCCCCTCCGGGTTCGGGGGGCGGTTCAGACGCGGACGAAGACGCCGCGCCGTTCCGCGAGGTCGCGGGCGGCGGGGGTGATGATGGTGCGGTCGTTCACCGCGATGCGCCGGCCGGCCTCGACGGCCTGGCGCACATCGTCCTCGCAGACGAACTCGACCGGGACGTCGGTCATGGTCGGCGCGTCGTCGCCGGCGGGGGAGCCCGGCGCAGCCGGGACGGCGGGCTCGGGAGGCGGCGGATCGGCGGGGCTGGGGCGCGAGGGACGGCCGTCGGCCGGCGCGGGGCGGGCAGAGGTCACCGCGGGGACGGCCGGCACGGTACTCGGGCCGCGGGGGGCCGGGGGCGCCGCGCTCACGCCGCGGTCGGCCAGAAAGGCGTCGATGCGCCGGGTGAGAAGCGCGGGGTCGAGCCTGCCGCGTGGCATGCGGCTCGCGGCGGAGCCCGCCGGTGACCGCGCGGCGGGGGCGGCCGGGTCGGGCGGGGACCGGCGCGCGGAACGTACCCTCCCACGCCAGGCGCTTGACGTTCAGCAGGTGCCGCGGCGTGATGTTGTCCGAGGTGATGTTGCCGCCGTGGCCGCCGCAGCCGAGGGTCATCGAGGGGTCGAGCCCCGTCGTCATGCCGATCGAGCCGAGGGTCGTCGGTGTATTGACGACGATGCGGAACGCGGGCTTGCGGAGGCCGAACTCGAGGATCACCTGCTCGTCCTGCGAGTGGATGGCCATGGTGTGGCCCATCCCGCCGTAGCGCAGGATCTCCATGCACCGCCCGCAGCCCTCGCGCCAGTCGGCGACGACGTAGAACGACAGCACCGGGCAGAGCTTCTCGATCGACAGGGGATGGTCGCGGCCCACGCCGTCGAGGGGGGCGATGAGGACGCGCACCCCGTCGGGCGCGTCGATGCCGGCGCGGGCGGCGATCTGCGCCGCGGTCCGGCCGACCAGCTCGGGGTTGGGCAGGCGGTCGGCGGTGACGAGGGCGGCGGCGAGGCGGCCGGCCTCGGCGGCGTTCAGGAAGTACGCGCCCTGCCGCTCGAACTCGCGGCGGACCTCGCCGGCCACCGCCTCGTCGACCACCACCGAGTTCTCGGACGAGCACAGGAGGCCGTTGTCGAAGGTCTTGCCGGTGATGATGTCGGCCACCGCCTTGGGCAGGTCCGCGGTCCGTTCGATGTACGCGGGGGCGTTGCCCGGGCCGACCCCGTAGGCCGGCTTTCCCGCGCTGTAGGCGGCGCGGACGAGGCCCAGGCCCCCGGTGGCGAGGATGAGGGCGACCTCGCGGCGGCGCATCAGTTCCTGCGTGCCCTCCAGGGTCACCGTGGTCATGCAGGTGACGGCGTCGTCGGGGGCGCCGGCTCCGACGGCCGCGGCCGTCATCACCTCGGCGACCCGGCGCACGCAGCCGGCGGCGGCGGGGTGGGGGCTCAGCACCACCGCGCAGCGCGCCTTCAGGCAGACGAGGATCTTGTAGATGGCGGTCGAGGTGGGGTTGGTCGACGGCACGACGGCGGCGACGACGCCGAACGGCTCGGCGATCTCGACGACGCGCTCGGCCTCGAGCCGCCGGATGACCCCGACCGTGCGCATGGGCGCGATGAACCGGTGGATCGTCTCGGCCGCGAAGCGGTTCTTGCGGACCTTGTCGGCCTCGTTGCCGAAACCGGTCTCCTCGACGGCCAGCTTGGCGAAGGGCCCGGCCTGGGCGGCGGCGGCCTGGGCGGCGGCGCCGACGATGCGGTCGACCTGCTCCTGGCTCAGTTCGGCGAGGCGGGTCTGGGCGGCGCGGGCGCGGCGGGCGAGGGTGCGCGCCTCGCGTATCGAGTCGAGGTCCGTGTCGATCCGGGGGGCCCTGTCAGCCATGGCGGGACGCGCCGCGGGGCCGTGCGCCGGACCTGCGCGAAGCGACTGTCGAACCGGGTTCCGCGCCGTTCAGGAAGGCCCTTTCAGCCATGGCCGGATGCGCGGCGGGTCGATCACTCGGCGTCGCGGGCCTGCGGCAGGATCTTCTCCACCTCGCCGTGGGGGCGGGGGATGACATGGACGGCCACGAGCTCGCCCACGCGGCGGGCGGCCGCGGCGCCGGCGTCGGTGGCGGCCTTCACGGCGCCCACGTCGCCCCGCACGAAGACGGTGACGTAGCCGGCGCCGATGTACTCCTTGCCGACGAGGAGGACGTTGGCGGCCTTGACCATGGCGTCGGCCGCCTCGATCGAGCCGACGAGGCCCTTGGTCTCCACCATGCCGAGCGCTTCGAGGGACATCGCCGTGTTCTCCGCGGGACCCGCCGTCTCCAACGCGACCTGCGCCGGGCCCGGGCCGGTGGGAACTGTAACACGCCGCGAAAACGGGCGGCAACCGCGGGCGGGGCCGTGGCGCGGCGGGCCGCCGGCTGCTAGAATCGCGTCCGGCGGGGCGGGAGGCGGCCGTGGTGGGCCCCGGGCGTCCACGGCGCGCGGGCGGGGCCGGAACGCGCATGGAGTTCCACTGCAGACTCGGCACCGAGACCGGCGAGGTGATCGAGGGCGTGCACGCCGCCGAGAACGAGGCGGCCCTCCGCAAGGAGCTGGAGGCCAAGGGCCTCTACGTCCTCGCCCTCCGGCGCCGCGGCTCGTTCGCATGGTCCGGCCCCTCGTCGCCGCGTCGGCGCATCCGCACCCGCGAGTTCCTGGTCTTCAACCAGGAGTTGGCCACCCTGCTGCGGGCCGGCCTGCCCCTCGTGCAGTCGCTCGACATCCTGCGCCAGCGCATGGACGACCCGGGCTTCAGGGCCGTCCTCAACGACGTCCACGACCGCGTCCACGCCGGCGCCGCCCTCTCGGAGGCGTTCGACGCGCAGGGCGGCCTGGTCCCCGGCATGTACACCGCCTCGCTGCTGGCGGGGGAGAAGAGCGGGGGCCTCGAAGAGGTCATCCGCCGCTATGTCGACTACGTCAAGGTGGTCACCGCCCTGCGGCGGAAGACCCTCTCGGCGATGATCTACCCGGCGATTCTGCTCGGCCTCTCGCTGATCGTGGTGTCCATCATCGTGCTGCGGGTGGTGCCCGAGTTCGAGGCGTTCTACGGCGGGTTCGGGGCCGAGCTGCCCCTGATGACCCGCGTGGTGG
Organism: Vicinamibacterales bacterium; assembly: GCA_963666855.2. Classification (GTDB taxonomy): domain Bacteria; phylum Acidobacteriota; class Vicinamibacteria; order Vicinamibacterales; family UBA8438; genus JAJEEA01. The sequence goes on along the minus strand of CAXXTG010000155.1, from coordinate 10,899 downwards.
TGGCGGTGTCGGACGCGGCGCGGAGCAACCTGGTGCTCGTCGTCCCCGCCGCCGGCCTCGCCGCGTGGGGGGGCTGGCGCTGGCTGCGGCGGCCGGGCCGGGCGGCGCTGCTCGACCGGCTCATCCTGCGCCTGCCCGGCGTCGGCTCGATCGCGGGCCGGTTCGCCACGTCGCAGCTTTCGCGCACCCTGGCCACCCTGCTCGGCGGGGGCATCCCCCTGGTCGACGCCATCGACGTCGCGTCGCGCGCCCTCGGCAACCGCTTCTACGCGGAGCAGCTCGCCACGGCCGGCCGGCGGGTGCGCGAGGGCGAGGCGCTGGCGGCGGCCCTCGCCGCCCGCGGCATCTTCCCCTCGGTCGTGGTCCGGATGGTCGAGGTGGGGGAGGCGACGGGGGCCCTGCGCGAGATGCTGACGAGCGTCGCCGACTTCTTCGACGAGGAGATCGAGACCCGGCTCGGACGCTTCGTGGCCGTCATCGAGCCGGTGCTGCTGATCGTGATGGGGGTCGTCATCGCCGCCCTCCTCGTCGCGCTGTACCTGCCCCTGCTGCAGTTGGGGACGGTCCTGTCATGAGCGCGGGCGATCTCGACGGGCGCGGCGGCGCGGGGGCGCGGGGGGACGGTCGGGCCGTCGGCGCGGCCGACGCGGCGTCGGCCGCCGGCGGGGGTCCCGCCGGGGCCGGGGGGCTGGGGCCGGCGGGCCTGCGCGCCGACGATTTCCAGGATGCCGGCCGCGACACCCGCGCGGGGGCCGCCCCCGCGACCGCCGCGGCCGCGCCGGACGGACCGGCGGCGGGGGCCGGACCGACGCCCGCCGACCCCGCCGAAGAGGTCGCGCGCGCCCGCCGGCTCGCCGAGCGCTACCGGGTGGAGTTCGCGGACATGGAGCGGTTCAGCATGGACGCGGACCTGTTCCGGTCCATCCCCGCCGACCTCATGCTGCGGTACGGCTTCGTGCCCCACCGCAAGGTGGGCGACACCCTCGTCATCGTCGTCTCCGACCCCGACCTTCCCAAGATCGACGAGCTGGCCCTGCTGCTCGACACCCCCGTCCGGGTCACGGTGGGGACGGCGTCGGCCATCGAGTCCATCCTCAAGAAGAACGAGGGGTCGCAGCGGGTCCTCGACGAGGCGACCGAGAGCTTCGAGCTGCAGATCCTCCACGAGGACGAGGAGGGCGGGGAGAGCCTGACCGTCGAGCGGCTCACGAGCGACATCAGCCCCATCATCCGGCTCGTCGACTCGACGATCTACACCGCCCTTCAGCGCCGCGCGAGCGACATCCACGTCGAGACCCTCGACGACGCGGTGCACGTGAAGTACCGCATCGACGGCACCCTGCAGCCGGCCATGCGCCCGGTCGACAAGCAGTTCCACGGGGCCATCCTTTCCCGCATCAAGGTCATGGCGGAACTCGACATCGCCGAGAAGCGGATTCCCCAGGACGGCCGCTTCAAGGTGCGGGTGCCGGGGAAGACCATCGACTTCCGCGTTTCCGTCATGCCCACCGTGCACGGCGAGGACGCGGTGATCCGCATCCTCGACAAGGAGACCATCAGCGAGCAGTTCCGCGAGCTGCGGCTCGACGTGCTGGGCTTCGCGGGCGACGAGCTCCGCCGCTTCCGCCGCGCCATCAAGGAGCCCTACGGCATGGTGCTGGTCACCGGGCCGACCGGCAGCGGCAAGACCACCACCCTCTACGCGGCGCTCTCGGAGATCCACTCGCCGGAGGACAAGATCGTCACCATCGAGGACCCGGTCGAGTACCAGCTTCACGGGGTCACCCAGATTCCCATCAACGAGCGCAAGGGGCTGACCTTCGCCCGCGGACTGCGCTCTATCCTGCGGCACGACCCCGACAAGATCATGGTCGGCGAGATCCGCGACGCGGAGACCGCGCAGATCGCGATCCAGTCGGCCCTGACCGGGCACCTCGTGTTCACGACGGTGCACGCCAACAACGTGCTCGACGTGCTCGGACGGTTCCTGAACATGGGGGTCGAGGCCTACCAGTTCATCTCGTCGCTGAACTGCGTGCTCGCGCAGCGGCTCGTGCGGATGATCTGCACCGAGTGCCGCCAGCCGATGCGGCTGGGCGACGAGGTCCTGGAGGAGGCCGGGCTCGACCCCGACCTCGCGCGGGGCCGCCGGTTCTTCGAGGGCGCGGGGTGCATCGAGTGCAACGGCACGGGCTACCGCGGGCGCACCGCGCTCTGCGAACTGCTCGACCTGAACGACCGCCTCCGCGAGCTGATTCTCGCGCGGGCCCCGACGTCGGAGATCAAGCAGGCGATGCGGGCCGAGGGCATGCGCTTCCTGCGCGAGTCGGCGGTCGAGAAGGTGCTGGCCGGCCTGACCACCCTGCAGGAGATCAACAAGGTGACCTTCGTCCGATGAGCGCGCTGTCCCGGCTCTCGCGCCTGTTCGCCGCCCCCGCGCCCCCCGCGGCGGTCGAGATCGCCGCCGACCGCGTCACCGGCGTCGTCCTCGACGGCGGCGGGCGGGTGTCGGCCGCGGTGTCCCGGCCCCTGGCGGCCGGGGTGGTGGCCCCCGCCGCGAACGCCGCGAACGTGGCCGAGCCCGACGCCCTGCGCGACGTGGTCCGCGAGGTGCGCGGGGCCCTGCCGGGCGCGCCCCGGCGGGTGGCCCTCGCGGTGCCCGACAGCGCCGCCAAGGTGTCGCTGCTGCGGTTCGACGAGGTGCCGGCGCGCGCCGCCGACCTCGACCGGCTCGTGCGGTGGCGGGCGCGCAGGACCGCGCCGTTCCGCGTCGAGGACGCCCAGGTCGCCTGGGCCCCGGGCGCGCCCCTCGACGGCGGGGGCCGCGAGTTCGTGGTGAGCCTGATGCGGCGGGACGTGGTGGAGGAGTACGAGGCGGCGTGCGCGCGGGGCGGGGGACACGCGGGGGTGGTGGACCTGGCCAGCTTCGGCCTGATCGACGGCCTGCTCGCGGCGGGCGGGGCGGCCGACGGCGACTGGCTGCTCGTGCACGCGGCCGGGGGGTACCGGTCGGTCGCCGTCGTCCGCGGGGGTTGCCCGATTCTGTTCCGGCACCGCCCGGCCGCCGGCGACGATGACGACGACCTCGTGGACCTCGTGCACCAGACCACGATGTACTACGAGGACCGGTTGGACGGTGGCGGGTACGGGCGCGTCGTGCTCGCCGTCAGCATGGACGGGGCCACCGCCGGAGACGCCGCCCGCCTGCGCCGCCTCCTGGCGGAGCAGCTCGACACCGCGGTGACCCCCATCGCCGCCGGCGGGCCGGCCGAGCCGCCGGCCGCCGGCGACCCGCTTCCCGACGTGACGGCGGCGCCGGCCGGCCTCCTCATGCGCGAACACGCGCCGGACGGCGCGGCGACGTAGGGGACCCGTTTCGCGGACCGGGGGGCCGTCCGAGGCGGTCGCGGCCGCGTTGGGACCGTGTGTGAGCCGCTCGAGCGCCGCGGGCGGCGGAATCGTGGCCGCGTCCGTCGAGGCTGGCCGGCGATGCGGTTCGGCGGGCGGGAGTTTGGACTCGCACTCGGCCGACGGACACAACGCGCCGGATGAGCCTGCCGCGCGCGATCCGTGGTAGGTTGCTGGACAGGCGATGCTTCGGACCAACTTGGCGACCCGGCCGTTCTACAACGAGCGCCTCGCGCGGATCGCGCTCGGCGCGGTGCTGGCGCTCGCCTTGGCGGCGCTCGGCGCGGGAGTCGTGCGCCTGGTCGAGCTCGCCGGGCTCCACGGCGAACTGAGCGCGCGCCGGGACGAGGCGTCGCGGGCGGCCGCGGACCTCGCGGGACGCGCGGCGGAGGCCCAGCGCGCCGCGACGCCGCGGGACCGCGCCGCGTTGGCCGACGCGACGCGCGAGGCCAACACCCTGATCACCCAGCGGGTGTTCTCGTGGACCGACTTCTTCAACCGCATCGAGGCCACCCTGCCGCCGGACGTGATGGTGACCGAGGTGCGCCCGGAGATCGAGCCGGGCACGGTCGAGGTCGCGATGGGGGTGATGGGACGGAGCCTCGACGCCATCAGCCGGTTCGTAACCGCGCTCGAGACCTCCGGCGCGTTCCTCGGGGTGCTGAACCGGCAGGTGGAGCTGACCGAGGACGGGATGTACCGGGCCGTCCTCCGGGGGCGCTATCTCGAGTCGGCGGCCGCCGATGCCCTCGATCCGGCGACCGGCGGCGTCTCCGGGCCGGCGACCGACGGCTCCGAGTCGGCGACCGACGGCGCCCTCGATCCGGCGACCGGCGGCGTCTCTGGGCCGGCGACCGACGCCCCTGAGTCGGCGACCGCCGACGTCCCGGAGTCGGTTTCCGTCGGCGTCGACTCTGCCGGAGACCCGGTGGAACGCGCTCGGCCGGCGGCGGATACGGCGTCGCCGGAACCGCGCCCGTCCGCGCCCGCGGGCCGCGGCTGACGGCGCGTACAGGCCGGCGGGCGACTGGAAGACCGGAATGTCGACGACCCTGCTGCGGCGAATCGCCTCGGACCACCGGCGGCTGGTGACGGCCGTCGCGCTGCTGCTGGCGGTCGACGCCCTGCTCTACGCGGTGGCCGTGTACCCCTGGTCGAGAAGGGTCGCGCAGGCCGAGTCGGACGCGGCGGGGGCCGAGAGCCGGCTCGCCCAACTGCGCGCCGCCTACGACGCGGCGGCCCAGGCCGGCGCCGGCACGTCCCGCGCCCAACGCCATCTGGAGGAGTTCTATACGCAGGTCCTCCCGCCGGACTTCGCCGGCGCGCGGTCGCTGCTCTCGCCGTACCTCGATCGACTGGCGGCCGAGTCGGCGCTGGTGCTGGAGCGGCAGAGCAGCGTGGCCGAGCGGGACCGCGACAGCCGGCTGGCCAGACTGCGCACCACGATGGTGCTCGCGGGGGAGTACGAGGACGTGCGCCGGTTCCTCCACGCGCTCGAGACCGCGCCCGAGTTCATCCTCGTCGAAGACGTCGTGCTGAGCCAGGGGAACGAGTCGGCCGCGGGCCTCGTGCTCACCCTCGGCGTGTCCACGTACTACCTGGACGAATCGGGGGCGTCCCCGGGGGAGGAGGGTGCGCCCGGGCCATGAGGGGGGCATTCCGGGTGGACTCGGATTCGGGTGATCGGGAAGCGGCTCATCGAGACGCTGCCGGGCCTCCACCCGTTGCTGAAGGGGCATTCCGGGTGGACTCGGGCGATCGGGAAGCGGGGCGCCGGGCGACCGCCGCGCGCGAAGCGCGGTTCGGGCGCACGAGCGGGGGGCCGCCTCCCGACGGAACCGGCGGGCGCGCCGGGATCCTGCGCGCGCTCCGCGCCCGCGCCGGGGCCCAGTCCGGGTACAGCTTCGTCGAGCTGCTCGTGGTCAGCGCCATCGTGCTCGTCCTCGCGTCGGCGGTGATGCCGCTGACCCGGGTCACCATGCAGCGCCAGCGCGAGGCGGAGCTGCGGCGGGCGCTGCGGGTGATGCGCACCGCCATCGACCGCTACAAGGACGCCGTCGACCTCGGGGTGATCGCCGGCCCCGACGTGGACGCGGACAACGAGGGCTACCCCGAGACCCTGGAGATCCTGGTGGAGGGCGTCGAGCTCGCGAACGACGCGACCGGCCGGAAGATGCGCTTCCTGCGGCGCATTCCGTTCGACCCGATGACGCAGAGCCGCGACTGGGGGCTGCGCGCCTACGACGACGAGCCCGACTCGCGTCGCTGGAGCGGCGACAACGTGTACGACGTCTACACGACGTCGAGGGCGACGGCCCTCGACGGCACGCGCTACGACGAGTGGTGACGATGAAGACCGGTCTCCCAGCCACGGGCTTCGGCCCCGCATCGCGGAAGTCCAGGGGAAGGCGGGGCGCGCGCTCCTCCCCTCCGGGCGTCGGTGCCTCGCTGGAACCGCGACAAGGTCCGCGGGGCATGGTGACGGTGCAGGGATCGCGGAGCCGTCGCGCGCGGCCTCGGGCGCGTTCGGCGGCTGGCTGGACCCTCATCGAGCTGGTGGTGGTGGTCTCCCTGATGTCGGTCCTCGCGGCCGTCGCCATGATCAGCTACGGGCCGGCGGTGACGCGGGCGCGCGAAGCGGTCCTGAAGGAGGACCTCTTCCGCATGCGCGACGCCATCGACCAGTACTATGCCGACCGGAACGAATATCCGGCGGCGCTGGAGAACCTCGTCTCCGAGGGTTACCTGCGGGCGATTCCGGAAGACCCGTTCACCCGGTCGACGGCGACCTGGCAGCCGGTCCTGGCCGAATTCGATCCCGCCGACCCCCTCGCCCAGGGCGTCTTCGACGTGCACAGCGGCGCGACCGGCGCCGGCCTCGACGGCACGCCCTACGCCGAGTGGTAGCGACGGACGTGGCCACACTGTTCCCCATCGGGTCCACCGAGCCGGCCGCCCCGACAGATTTGCGGGGCGGCCACGCCCCGCGCTACCTGCGCCTCGACGCGGAAACGGACGGCGAGATCCCGGCCCTGCCGGCCACCACGCTAATTCGCGGACGGGCCTCGGAAGCGCTCGACCTGCTGCCCGCCGAGAGCGTGCGGACGGTCGTCACGTCGCCGCCGTACTGGTCGTTGCGCGACTACGACGTCGGCGATTCCTTCGGACGGGACGACACCCTGCGCGATTACGTGGCGAGCCTCGTCGCCGACTTCCGCAAGCTGCGGCGCGTGCTGACGGGCGACGGCACCGTCTGGCTGAACATCGGCGACGCCTACACCTCGGGGAACCGCCGCTACCGGGCCCCGGACCGGAAGAACCGGGCGCGCGCGATGTCGGTGCGCCCGACGACGCCCCAGGGCCTCAAGCCCAAGGACCTGATCGGGCTGCCGTGGCGCGTCGCGTTCGCCCTCCAGGACGACGGGTGGTGGCTGCGGTCCGAGGTCATTTGGCACAAGCCGAACGCGCACCCCGAGTCGGTCGCTGACCGGCCCACCAAAGCCCACGAGACGCTCTTCCTGCTGTCGAGAGACCAGGACTACCACTACGACGTCAACGCGGTCCGGGGCCTCAACGAACGGCGGTTGAGAACGGTCTGGGACCTGCCGACCCAGCCGCGCCGGCGGGGACGGTTTCCGGACGATGACCACCCCGCGCCCATGCCCATCGACCTCGCCAAGCGCTGCGTCACCCTCACGAGCGAACCTGACGACGTGGTGCTGGATCCGTACGCCGGCTCGGGCACGACCCTGCTCGCGGCGGCGCAACTGCGGCGACGGTGGGTCGGCATCGAACTCAAGGCGGAGTTCGTGCGCCTGATCGAGCGCCGCCTGTGCGCATGAACGGTCGTGATGTTCGGGGGTGTTCCCGAAGCGGTCACCCCTGCACGCCTCGGCGTGGGAGCCACGCGTGCGGAATCGGTTGAGCGGAGCCTCGGTTGGCCGACGCTCTTCGAGCCGGGGAGTCTCGCGGCGCAGAGCGGGACGAGCCCCCGCAGGTGGGATCGGGTGGCGTGCCGACGGTGCCGCACGGCGGCACCGCGTTGCCGCACGGCGGCACTGACCGGAAGCGAAGGCCGTGACGTAGAAGACGGCGGAGTCCTACAGGGCTGGTCGGGCGCCAAGCGGAACGGTAGGTAGGTGACGGGTCGGCAGGCCGGCCAACTAACGCTGGCGCCCGCGCATCCGGTCCGGTCCGCGACCTCGGTCGGGACGGTCTCCGAAGCCGCCGCGGCCGGGCCGGCGCGAGAGGCCGGACGGGTCGAACGGGTCGCCCGGGCCGCTGATGCCCGCCGGGCCGCCGGGTCCGGCCCCGGCGCCCGGGAGGCCCGGGGCCGTCGTGCCGGCGGCCGCCGCCTGCGGCTGATGGACGAAGAGCCACTGGTCGTAGCGGGTGGCGCCGTTGTACTCGATGAGCGAGTCCTCCGAGGACAGGCTGACCACCCCGACGATGCCGCCCATCTCCTCGTCGTCCCCGCCGAGGGTCCCCGAGAACGGCCCCGGGGCGAGCCCGCCGGCTCGGCCTCCGAGGTTCGAACCCGGCGCGCCGAACCGGTCCCGCCCGGCGCGCTCCGAGAGCCGGCTCCGCGGACGGTCCTCCCCGTCGCCGGTCTCGGCCGCCGCCTCGCCCGCGGCCGCGGCCGAACTCTGGGTGAGGATGCGGAACGGTTCTCCCGTCATCGGGTCCCGGTACGGGCGGCGGAGGAAGCGCTCCTCCACGAGCGCTTCGAGATCGGTCGGGTAGGCGCCGGGGAAGCGCCGCTGATACAGCTCCACCGCCCGCATGTACTGCTGGCCGCGGAACAGCAGCTCCGCCTCTTTCTCGCGCTTGGCGTAGGTGCGCCACGCCGGCATCGCCGCCGACATCAGGATGCTCATGACCCCGATGGCGACGAGCAGCCCGGCCATGGCGTAGCCGGCGCCCGCGTCCCGTGGACCGCCGTTGGGCCGCATGGCCGACATGTTAGCCCATCAGCCGAAGACGCGCGCCCAGCCGCGCGCGTCGAGGCGGCGGTAGAGGACGGCCCCGCTCACCAGCGCGGTTCCCAGGTAGGGCCACGCCGCCCCCCCGGCGGGGAGCACCAGCGCGCCGGCGCCGAGGAGAGTGCCGTAGACGAGCCCCAGGCCCGCGAGCCAGTCGACGACCTGGCCGCGGATGGGCGCGGGGGCGGGCTCGCCGAGGCGGGCGGCGAGCCGGGCCCAGCCGGGGCCGCCGGGGCGCACCCGCCGGTAGAACGCGGCGAGGGTCGCGTCGGGCTCGGGCGGGGTGAGCCACGTCACCGCGAGCCAGCACGCCGTCGTCCACGCCACCAGGTACAACAGCGACTCGGGGAACTCGACCGCGGTGAACCGGCTGAGGAAGAGGTGGCCCACGAGGGGGGCGGCCATCGCCGCGATCTCCGACCACGCGTTGATGCGCCACCAGTACCAGCGGAGGATGAGCACCAGCCCGACGCCCGCGCCGGCCTCGAGAATCAGCTCCCACGCCTGGCGGACGGTGTCCAGGTACAGCGTGACCCCCGCGCTCAGGACCATGATGCCGAGGGTCGCCGCGCGGGCGGCGCGGACGTAGTGGGCGGCGTCGGCGCCGGGCCGCACGAAGCGCGCGTAGACGTCGTGGACGAGGTACGAGGCGCCCCAGTTGAGCTGGGTCGACATGGTCGACATGAACGCGGCCGCGAGGCTGCCGAGCACGAGGCCGCGCCAGCCGGCGGGGAGGTGGTCGCGGACGATCAGGGCGTAGCCGGCCTCGCGATCCGCGACGTCGGGGTAGAGGACCAGGGCGGCGAGGGCCGCCAGGATCCACGGCCACGGCCGCAGGCAGTAGTGGGCGAGGGTGAACCAGAACGTCGCCAGCGTCGCGTGGCGCTCGTCCCGCGCCGACATCATCCGCTGCGCGAGGTACCCGCCCCCGCCCGGCTCCTGGCCGGGATACCAGCTCGCCCACCACTGCACCCCGAGGTAGGCGACGAACGCGGCGGCCGACAGGCTCAGCGTCGACCCGACGCCGGGCGCGGGCGCGCCGACCGCCGGCAGCATGAGGAACGTCGACTCGGGCAGCCGCTCGCCGAGCCCGGCGAGGCCGCCGACGTCCGGCGCGCGGAGGGCGAAGAACGCGACCGCGAGGGCGCCGGCCATGGCGAACCCGAACTGGATCAGGTCGGTCACGACCACGCCGCGCAGCCCCGACAGCGCCACGTAGGCGCCGGTGAGGGCGAGGCCCGCGAAGACCGCGGTGAGCCGCGTCCACCCCAGGGTGACCTCGAGGATCTTGGCCATCGCGAGGTTGACCCAGCCGATGATCATGCAGTTGACGGGCAGCCCCAGGTAGAGGGCGCGGAACCCGCGCAGGAGGCGCGCCGCCGCGCCGTGGTAGCGGATCTCCACGAAGGCGACATCGGTGAGGATGCCCGCCCGCCGCCAGAGACGCGCGAAGAACAGCACGCTGAGCATGCTGCCGAGGGCGCCGCTCCACCAGATCCAGTTGCCGGCGACGCCGTCGCGGGCGACGATGCCGGTGACGGCGAGGGGGGTGTCGGCCGCGAACGTCGTCGCCACCATCGACGTCCCCGCGAGCCACCACGGCAGGTCGCCCCCGGCGAGGAAGTACTGGCGCAGGCTCTTGCCGGCGCGTCCCGCGACGGAGAGGGCGACGGCGGCGGGGAAGAGCAGGAAGGCGGCGAGGATCAGCCAGTCGAGGGGGGTGAGGGCCATGGCTCGGCCTTCAGCCCGCGTCGCTCAGCGCCCGGACCGCCGCGTCGTGGACGGCGGGGCGGACCCCGAGGATCGCCTCGTTGGCGCGGGTGGGATGGACGCGGTTGGTGAGCAGCACGACGTAGAGGTCCTGCGCCGGATCCACCCACAGGGACGTCCCCGTGAACCCGGTATGCCCGAACGCGGCGGGCGACAGCGAGCGCCCGCACGACGACGTGACGAGCATGGTATCCCACCCCAGCGCGCGCGAGCTGCCGGCGACGCGGCTGCGCCGCACGAACCGCGCGAGGGTCTCGGGGCGGGCCAGCTTCGGCCGCCCCCGCAGCGTCTCGAGGACCGCGCGGGCGAAGCGGCCCCACCGCCGGGGCGGTCCCGAACAGGCCGGCGTGGCCCGCGACCCCGCCGAGGGCCCAGCCGTTCTCGTCGTGCACCTCGCCGCGGAGCAGGCGGCCCCGCCACGGGTCGACCTCGGTGGGCGCGGTCCGCCGCCGCCACGCCGCGGGGGGGCGGTAGCGCAGATCGCCGAGGCCGAGCCCGTCGGCGACCTCGTCGAACTGCTCGTCGAGGCCGGCCCCGCCCGCGTCGGCGGCGATGAACGCGAGCAGGATGAACCCCAGGTCGCTGTAGACGGACCGGCGGCGCGGCGGATACTCCAGGGGCAGGGTGGAGATGGCGTGCTCGTAGTCGCGGCGCCCGCGGTGGTCGCGGAAGAACGGCAGGTGGGCGGTCAGGCCGCCGGCGTGCTCGAGGAGGTCGGCGACGGTCACCGCCGCGCGGT
>CAXXTG010000154.1:0-28114 GCA_963666855.2 Vicinamibacterales bacterium | reverse complement strand
CTGCGGCCCGGACTCCCGGTGCGGCTATACTGCATGACCTGCGGCCGGCCCCCGCCGCCGGGCCGACGCCCGGCCGGAGGGAACGGCGGCAAAGGGGAGAGGCGCGTGGCCACCGTCAAGGCATCGCTGAAGCACGGCACGGCGGTCGACATCCGCGCCCGCCGTTTCCTCTGGCGCAGCGACGAGCCGAAGCCGGCCGGGGGCGCCGACTCCGGCCCCACCCCCTACGAGTTCCTCCTGGGCAAGCCTCGCCGCCTGCACCGCGATGACCCTGCGGCTTGTACGCCGAGCGCCGGCAGATTTCCCCTGGCCGGGGTCGAGGTGACCCTGGAGTTCGACCGGGTGCACGCGGACGACTGCGTCGACTGCGACGAGCGCGGCGACGGGCTCATCGAACGGGTGCGCACCGAGGTCGCCATCCACGGCGAGCTCACCGCCGCCCAGCGCGCGCGGCTCGCGCAGGTGGCGCAGCGGTGCCCCGTGCACAAGACTCTGGCGCAGGGCGTGCACTTCGACGATGGGGTGACGTTCGACGACCCCGCGGAGTGAGCGGCGCGCGGGACCCGCAGCACCCGCGTGGGTCGCCGAGCCCGGCCGGGGCATCCGCGGGACGGGAAGCCGCGGCACCCCTGCCGCGCCGCGTTCGAGCCGCAGCCGGGATCGCCCGGCGCGCGGGCGCGCGCGAGAAGCCGGCGGCTCACCACGTGTCGCGCTCGAAGCGCACTTGACGGCGGTTCGCGGTCGCCTCCAGGTCGGCGAGCGAGGCGGGGTTGCCGCAGGCGAGCAGCGCCGTCTCGTCCGGGGCGAGGCGGGCGGCGAGTTCGGCCGCGTTCACGTGGGCGGGAAGCTGGGGGAAGACCAGCCGCTCGATGGCCAACTCGGCCGCCGCGCGGGTGACTTCGCTCCTCGCCTGGGTCTGTTTCTCTTCCTCCGCGGTGGGGAGGCCGTAGATGTGGCGGACCAGGTTGCTGGCCCGTCCGAGTCCGATGCGCGCGTCCAGGCCCGCGGTTCCGGCGCGCCGGCTGACCGTCGGCAGGTATAACAGGTCGAAACGGCCCGCCGCCTCGATCTCGAAGAGGTCGCCGTGGCAGGCCAGTTCGGCCTCGGTGCGGGCGGTGTGGATGAGGGTGTAGCGGCGGCCGTCGCCGCCGTCGTCCCGCGCCCGCAGCTCCCGGAGCATCGAGACGAACGGCGCCACCCCGGTGCCGGTGCCGACCATGAAGATGCTCGCGGCGTCTCCCGCCCGCGCCGACAGCGTGAAGCCGCCGCCGATGCGGTCCTGGTAGCCGACCTCGCAGGTGCCGGCGTCCCCCTCCGCCCCGAACAGCAGCTCGCTGAGACGGCCCGACAGGCCGTGGACGCCGTGCTCGACGGCCACGAGGAACTCGAGCCAGTCGTGCGCCGCGGTGTCGCTCGGCGCGGACGCGATCGAGTAGTAGTTGGTGACGGGGCCGACGGTCTGCCGCCCCCAGGGGTCGTATTCGGGCTCGCGAATCGGCTTGCCGTCGGGTCCGACGCCGGTCTTCCGGGTCAACTTGCAGTCGTCCCGGTGCAGCGCGATGGCCTGCCCCGCCTCGTAGTCGGGGAACCGGTGGCCGTCCTCGGGGGCGAGCCGGAACCGGATCAGGGTCTGCGAGACGATGTCCCGGTGCACGACCGTGCCGGTTCTCAGTCCGGCCATCCGTCCTCCCTGGAAGCGATCACGAGAGCCGGGAACTCGCCGTGCAAGACCGCGTTGCCCGAAATCGGCACCGGGTGCGATCTCAACGCCGGCGCCGGCCACTGAAACCCGCGCAACGTTCCCACGTCGAAGGTGCTCATGAGCTGAGCTGCGAAGATCGGCCGTCCTGGAAATGCGCCGTGCGCCGATGCGGGTGACTCGTGGATTGTCTCGGAAGCAGGTTCATCGTCGAACCGTAGCCACCGCGCAGAAACGACCGAAGCCCGGGAACGTCTCTCCAAGACGGTGAACTAGTTCCCGGCGAGCGACTGCAGCAGCTCGACGGTGCTCTGCTTCGGGGTGGCCCACGCGATGCCGAGACGCCGGGAGCCACGCGCCGCCATGTCGAGCGGGGTCTGGCCGTCGGCATTCACGAGGCCGATGTCGGCCCCGTTCGCCACCAGCAGCTCGATGACCGAATCGTAGCCGCGGGCGGCGGCCGCGTGCAGGGCGGTGTCGCCGCGGGCGTTGGCGGTGTCGACGGGGATCCCGAGGGTCAGGGCGAGCCGCGCCGCCTCGAGGACCACCGCCTCGCGCTCGGCGGGGTCGGGCTCGCGCCGGGTGCTGCGGACCGGGGCGCTCTCGGCGATGCGGCCCAGCCGGTCGAGCGCGACCAGCGGGTTGCGCCCGCCGAGGCCGACCGCCGCCATCAGGGCGGTGGTGGCGCCCTCGCGCACCTGCACGCGTTCGTCCCGCACCGAAAGCGAGCCGGGCCAGTACGTCGGGTGGTGGACGGCCCGGGGATTGGCGCCGCGCTCGGCCAGCATCTCCATGATGCCGGGCGCCCCGAAGCGCGCCGCGAGCCAGAACGGCGTCGCCCCCACGTAGGAGGGGTGCAGGTAGAAGTCGACGGCGTCGCGCCGCACCGGCGTCGAGGTCGCGACCGCCGCGTCGGGGTCGGCGCCGTGGTCGAGCAGCGCCCGCACCAGCGCCGCGTCCTGGTGCAGGATGGCGGCGTGGAGCGCCGTATAGCCGGCGCCGGCCGCGTTCGGGTCGGCGCCCTGCGCCAGCAGGTACGCGGCGACGCCGCCGTGCCCGCTGTGGGCGGCGACCACGGTCGCGCTGGTGCCGTAGGGCGCGGCGTCGTCCACGTCGGCCCCGGCCTCGACGAGCAGCCTCGCCGACGCGAGGTCGCCGACCCGCGCCGCGAAGAGCAGCGGCGTGTAGCCGCCCTGGGGAATCTCGGTGACGTACTCGGGGTTCCACGGCTCGGGCGTCGTCTTGACCACCTCGGTGCGGACGTCCGACCGCGCGTCGACGGCCGCCCCGTGGGCCAGCAGCACCTCGACGACCCCGGGATGCCGCTGCGCGACCGCCCACATCAACGCCGTCTGGCCGCGCGCCCCCGCCGCATCGACGTCCGCGCCGGCGTCGAGCAGCAGACCCGCGACGTCCGCCGCCCCCACCCGCGCCGCCGTCATCAGCGGCGTCTCGCCCGACAGCAGCGCCGCGTCGGGGTCGGCCCCCGCCTCGATCAGCCGCGCGACCATGGGCGCCCGGCCGTTCTCGGCCGCCGTCCACAGCGGCGTCACCCCGAGGTCGTTGGCCGCGCCCGCGTCGGCGCCGGCGTCGAGCAGCAGGCCGGCGGCGTCCACCTCGTCCCAGTACGCGGCCCAGTGCAGCGCCGTCGCCCCGTCGCCCTGGCGGGCGGCGACGTCGGCCCCCCGCTCGACCAGCGCCCGCACCGCCCCCCAGTCGGCGCGCCGGGCGGCGTCCGCGAGCGGCGGCCCGGCCTCGACGACCGCGCCGGCGCCCGCCACGAATCCGGCAGCCATGAGCAGAGCCCCGGCCACGCCTCCACGAACCGCTGTGCGACGTTTCATCAGCATCCTCGACTTGCCGTCACGCGTTCCGCGACCATGTTAGCCGTCCCCCATCGGCCAATCAAGCGCGGTGTCGCAAGCGCCCACGAGTCGCAACACCGTTAGCGACTGCGGCAGCACGGGCGGCACGCAGCCAAGACGACCACGTGAGAACATAGACAACGGCACCATCGGAAGGGAGTATTCGCGATGCCGACAGACAAGGCCGACCCGTTCCCCCCTCAAACGGCGGACTTCCGTGCCGAAGCCCGCCGGCGGGCGACCGCGGTGGCGCTCAGCCCTCGGGAGCCCGAGGACCAGGCGTTCATCGATGCGGTGTCCGATCGCACGGAGACCGTGGCGGCGGCGACGGAGGCCGCCGCGCCGGTCAGGCGCCGCGGCGGTAGTAGCGGCGGGTGAGTTCCAGGACGACCGGCGAGAGCAGGGCGAGGGCGACGAGGTTGGGCACCGCCATCAGCGCGTTCAGGGTGTCGGCGAGGAGCCAGATGAAGTCGATGCCCTGGCGCGCGCCGCCCTCCCAGGTCAGGGCCCACGGGCCGACGAACACCGTGGCGATCCACGCGGCGCGGTAGTACACGATGCTGCCGGCGCCGGCGAGGTACTGCCAGCACTTCTCGCCGTAGTAGCTCCAGCCGAGAATGGTCGTGAACGCGAAGACCGCGAGGGCGACGGTCACCACGTAGGTGCCGCCGGGCAGGGCCTCGTCGAAGGCCGACGCGGTGAGGAGGACGCTCGTCAGGCCGTTGCCGTCGGCGTCGGTCTCCATCCACATGCCCGACGAGACGATGGCGAGCCCGGTGATCGAGCAGACGATCAGGGTGTCGATGAACGTGCCGAGCATGGCGATGGTGCCCTGCCGCACGGGGTCGGTCGTCGACGCGGCGGCGTGGGCGATCGGCGCGCTGCCGAGCCCCGCCTCGTTCGAGAACACGCCGCGCGCCACCCCGAAGCGGATCGCCGCCCACACCGCGGCCCCGGTGAACCCGCCGGCCGCGGCCGTGCCCGTGAAAGCGCCCGAGAAGACCCGGCCCACCGCCGCCGGCAGCTCCGCCGCGTTGACGAGCAGGACGGCCAGCCCGAGGACGACGTAGGACACGGCCATGAACGGCACGAGCACCCCGGCCCACGTCGCGATGCGGGTGATGCCGCCCAGCAGGACCGCGCCGACGAGGACGATCAGGACGCCCGCCGTCCACAGGGGCGGCACCGCGAAGTTGTCCTGCAGCGCCGCCGCGATGGAGTTCGACTGCGTCATGTTGCCGATGCCGAAGGCCGCGAACCCGCCGAACAGGGCGAACGCGACCGCGAGCCAGCGCCACTCCGCGCCCAGCCCGTTCTGGATGTAGAACATCGGCCCGCCGATGTGCCGGCCCGACGCGTCGGTCTCGCGGAACCGAACCGCGAGCACCGCCTCCGCGTACTTGGTGGCGAGCCCGACGAGGGCCGTCACCCACATCCAGAACAGCGCCCCCGGCCCGCCGATGGCGATGGCGGTGGCGACCCCCGCGATGTTGCCGGTGCCGATGGTCGCCGACAGCGAGGTCATCAGGGCGTTGAAGGCGCTGATGTCGCCCGCCCCGTCCCGCACCCGCCCGCCCCACAGCAGCGAGAACCCGTAGCCGATCTTCGTGATCGGCAGGAACCCGAGCCGCACCATCAGGAACGCCCCGACCCCGACGATCAGGACGAGCATCGGAGCGCCCCACACGACGCCGTTGACCTGCCCGACGAGGTTGCCGATGGCCTCCATGGTGGCGTTCCTTCCGTGAAGCGGCTACGCCGACGCCGCCGGTCCACGATGCCTGCACTCGATCACGCGCCGCCGACCGGCGATGGGCATCCTACCGCGCGCGAGACAGCCCGGCAACACCGCCCAGGTCCGCGGCGCCCCGCGGTGCCGGCCGCCACCGCCCCGCGAATCCGAGATCAGGTTGACATCCTCTGAGATGTCAATATAGTTGAGGAGATGCGGCTCGTACTCGATACGAGCGTGATCGTCGCCGCTTTTCGAAGCCGACGGGGTGCGAGCAACGTGCTGCTGCGCTGCGCAGAAAAGGGAGCCATCAGGTCGCTGTGCTCGACCGCGCTGTTCCTTGAGTACGAGGCGGTGCTGAGCCGCGCCGAAACCCGCGCCGCCACCGGGCATTCGCTCGCGGACGTCGAGCGGGTGATGAAGACCCTCGCGGCCATTGCGGAACCCGTCGACATCCGCTGGCAGACTCGTCCGGTACTGCGAGACGCTGACGACGAATTGGTCCTCGAAACCGCCACCAACGGCGACGCCTACGGGATCGTGACACACAACCTGAGGGACTTCGCGCCCGCGGGCTCATTCGGGATCCACGTCGCCACCCCCGGCGAGATCCTCAGGAGACTCCGCCAATGAGCCGACCCGTTCGCTGGAAGTACCCGCTGCAGTTGCCGATCTCCCTGAAGGAGGCGGCCGTGCGCATGGCCAGGGACGACGGCGTCTCCCTCAACCAGTGGATCACCTCGGCCGTCGCTCAGAAGATCGGTGCCGTCGAAGCGGCCGACGCCTTCCTGAAGCGGCGGGCCGCGGGGGCGACGCCCGGCGACCTGACGCGGTATCTCGACGATGCGCCCGACGCGCCGCCTGTGCCGGGGGACGAGCTGCCGGAGGCAGGACCAGAGCCGCACACCGATCAACTATCGCCTGGATTGCCACAGAAGTAGGTCGCGCCGGTCATTCCATCGGCTGCGTCAGGCGCGGTCCACTCCAGCGAGGAACTTGAGTAGTGCTTCTCCGGAAAAGAGCTCAGCCGCCTGCTCGATGAAGGTTGCATCCGCCTCCGAAATCCCATACGGATCGACCCCCAGCGCCCCCGCCGCCTCGCAGAACGCGCGTTCGTCCGGGTTGTCGAGTGACCGCGACACGTGCGACCATCGGAGAATCACTTCGCTGTCCGACAGTCCTGCGGTCGCCAGCCGGGCGGCAACGTCTTCGATGAACCTCGCCAACGTCGCCTCCGCGGCTGCGCGCGTCAAATCCTCCCTGCCTACCTGCCGGAAACACACGTCGGGATTCATGGAGGTGCATTGCGCTCCTCGGATCCTGAACGTGGATCCGTCGAACCCCAACGTCACATCAGGAAGAACGAACCCGCTCCGATACTTCCGGATTGCGTGCTCTCGATCTCGACGACCGCCGAAAATCGACCACCAGTCCGTCGCGAGGCCTTCAGCCAAATGAACCGCGGGCACCGTGACATGGTGGCAAGTCCGGTTGGACACCGGGTCGAAAAACCTGCACGCATTCTCTTCCGACACGTACAGGCTCAGACGGCACAGGGTCGCCCCTTCCTCCGCTGACGCGTTCGGCCCTTGGTCAATCCATTCGGTCGAAAACCGCACGTCGATCTCTTCGCATCCGTGGACTACCCGACCGTGCTCACATCGACAGCGTGTCGATGGGCAGCCTCCTGGTGCTGTCGCCGAGGCGGTCGAGGGGCATGTCGAGCTTGTCCATCAGGGTCATCAGGAGGTCGGCGTTCGACGTGTCGGGCGAGTAGCGCAGGTGGCGGCCGCCCTTGAGCTTGCCGGCGCCGCCGCCGAGGAGCAGCAGGGGCAGGTCGACGCCGAGGTGCCGGGTGCTGTTCGAGATGCCGGCACCGTAGAGGATGGTCATGTTGTCGAGGAGCGAGCCGTCGGCGTCCTCGGCGGCGCGGAGGCGGGCGAGGTAGCCGGCCGTCAGCGCGGTGTGGTATGCGTTGATCTTCGACATGACCGCGATGCGCTCGGGGTCGTCCTCGTGGTGCGAGAGCGGGTGGTGAGCGTCGGGCACCCCGATCTGCGGATAGGCGCGGGTGCTCTGCTCGCGGCCCATCATGAACGTGACGACGCGGGTGAGGTCGGCCTGGAGGGCGAGGAACTGCAGGTCGAACATCAGCCCGAGGTGGTCCTCGAAGACCCGCGGGGGGGCCGACGGCTGCTCGGTGAACGACGGCTCGACGTCGCGCTGCCGCTCGGCGATCTCGATGCGGCGCTCGACGTCGCGGACCGCCTCGGTGTACTCGTCCAGCTTCGCGCGGTCGCGCGGCCCCACCTCGACCTTCAGGTCGGCGAGCTTGTCGGTGACCGAGTCGAGGATGCTCTGCTTCTGCCGCCGACGCGCCCGCCGCACCGCGGGGTCGGCCGAGCCGCTGTCGCCGAAGAGCCGCTCGAACACCGCGCGGGGGTTGTTCTCCATCGGCAGCGGCTGCGTCGGCGTGCGCCACGAGATGGTCTGGGTGTACGCGCAGCTCAGCCCGGCGGTGCACTGCCCGGCGTTGGCGAACTTGTCCATCGACACCTCGAGCGAGCCGAGCTGCGTGGTCTTGCCGAGCTCGCGCGCGAGGATCTGGTCCATCGAGGTGCTGGCGAGCACGTCGGTCTCGTTCTGCCCGCCGCGCGGCGTCCCCGTCAGGAACGACGCCGACGCGCCGGCGTGCACGTAGGCCCACGACGCGCGGAGGCCGGAGACGACCAGAAGCTGCTCGCGGAACGGCGCCAGCGGCTCGAGGATCGGCGTCAGCTCGAAGTCGCGGCCCTCGCGCTCCGGCGTCCAGTACTGCATGGCCATGCCGTTGGGCACGTAGATGGCCTGGAACCGGTGGACGGGCTTCGCGGCGGTGTTCGCCAGCGCGGTGAGCGCCGGGGACATCGCGTCGAGGAACGGCAGCCCCAACGTCACGCCGAGGCCCCGCAGCACGGTCCGGCGCGGCAGCGATTTCCTGCTGATGGTCATGGACTTCCTCTCCTGCTCTCTGCTAAACACGCTCAGGCTTGCTCAAGCGCAATGGAGCAAGCGACCGAGAACCTTCCTGAGACTATCCCTGTCGTCGTTCTGCAACGTTCCGAGCTTCCTCTCGACCGAATACTTGCTCACGGTGAACAACACCGGCTTGACCAGCGAATCGCGCAGCAAGCCGGCGGCGCGCCAATGTCGGATTCGCAGATCGAAGCCCCGCTGCAGCTTCACCTGACTGGTCACCGGCACCAAGACGTAAGCTTCGTGGACCATCGCGTATGCCGTCTGGTTGATGACGACAGCGGGCCTCCGTTTCGATTCTGTTCCGTCGACGAACGGATATTCCACGATCACGATGTCGCCGAACTCACAGGGCATCGTACGCCGCGTCTTCCGGGTTGTCCCAGATCTCTTTCAGCAGCGGTTGCGAAGCCGCCATGGTGTCCTCAACGAGTTCGCGTCCTTCGTCAGATGGCCAATCCGAAACTTCGGCCTCCGCCGGCCTGCGATCGTCGGTACCTTGCCGGGACCGGCGCCGCAGACGCTCCATGCTAATCAAAGTCAGAATAGTCGACACGCTATTCCCCCAATCAATCTACGGACGCGTTCCGCATGAGGAACGCGGGGCTCTGCACGACGCCCGAGACGAGGGCCGACCAGCGGTAGTCGTCGGCCGCCGCGGCGCGGACGACGGCGCGCACCGTCGGCTTGTCGGCGTGCGACAGGCCGCGGCCGAGGGCGTAGGACAGGAGCTTCTCGGTCACGGTCCCCGCGAACTGGTCGGGCCGCTCGAGCAGCCACGCGCGCAGGCCGGCCATGCCCTCGACCCGGCGGCCGCTCGGCAGCGTCGCCGTCGCGTCGATGGGGTTGCCGTACTCGTCCCGCGTCCGCCACCCGCCGAGGCCGTCGTACTGCTCGAGGGCGAAGCCCGGCGGGTCGATGGACGCGTGGCACGTGGCGCAGGCGGGGGCCTGCCGGTGGCGTTCGAGCCGCTCGCGGACCGACGTGGTGCGCCCGCCGCCGGCCCCCTCGGGCAGCGCCGGCACGTCGGGCGGCGGCGACGGCGGCGGGGCGCCGAGAATGGTGTCGAGCAGCCACTTGCCGCGCAGCACCGGCGACGTGCGGGTCGGGTACGACGTCAGCGCGAGCAGCCCGCCGTGCCCGAGCAGGCCGCCGCGCTGCGTCAGGTCGGGCAGGTCGACGCGCCGGAACCGGCTGCCGTAGACGCCGGGAATGCCGTAGTGCCGGGCGAGCCGCTCGTTGACGAACGTGTAGTCGGCGTCGAGCAGGTCGAGCACGCTGCGGTCGTCGCGCAGGGTGCTGGCGAGGAACAGGGTCGTCTCGTGCCGGAACGCCTCGACGAGGTTGCCGTCGAAGTCGGGGAACGGCACCGGGTCGCCCTTGACGTCCTCCAGGTTGCGCAGGTGCAGCCACTGCATGGCGAAATCGTCGACCAGCGACCGGGCGCGCGGGTCGGCCAGCATGCGCCGGACCTGGGCGTCGAGCACCGCCGGGTCGCTCAGGCGGCCCTGCTCCGCCAGATCGAGCAGGGCGTCGTCGGGGATGCCGCCCCAGAGGAAGAAGGACAGCCGCGAAGCGATCTCGACGTCGCCGAGCCGGTACGGCGCGCCGGGGGCGGCCCCCGCCGGGTCGCGCTCGATGCGCAGCAGGAAGTCGGGGTCGACGAGCATCCGCTCGAGGGCGAGCTGGACGCCGGCGTCGAAGCTGCCGCCGCTGTCGCGGCCGCTGTCGAAGAAGCCGAGCAGCGTGTCGACGTCGGCCGCCGTCACCGGCCGCCGGTAGGCGCGGCGGGCGAGCCGCGACACGATCTCGGTGGCGCACGCCCGCTCGGTCGCATCGGCTGCGGGGTCGGGCCGGGGGCCCGACGACGGAGGGTCGGGCGAAGCGGACGGATCCCGCGCGTCTGCCCGCGCCGCCGCGTCCGGCCGGCGACCCGGCGGCGCAGGGTCGGGCGGGGCGGTTGCCCGCGCGTCCGGCCGGCAGGTGAAGATGGCGCGCCGGCTCGGCGTGTCCCCGGGGCCGGTCACCGAGTACGGCCCGCCGATGGCCACCGCGCTGACCGCGGCGTTGCCGTGGTACGCCTCGTCGTTCGACAGCACCTCGCCCGCCTGCCGCGGCAGCAGGATGCCTTCCGGCTCCCACACGTTGCGGACGAACGACACGCCGACGGTGCGCGGCCCCGCCTCGACGGGCACGCGGACCTCGAGGTCCTCGTCGGCCGTCTGCAGGTACGCCTCCCACTCGGGGTCGCCCCGCTCGGCGATGGTGAACGTCAGCGGCGCGGGCCGGCCGCGGTCCTCGCCGCCGACCGTGAAGCGCTTCACCAGCTCGCCGTCGATGCGGACGTCGAGCAGGTGCTCGCTGCCCATGCCGAGGATGTAGTCCTGCCAGTTCGACCGCAGCTCGATCTTGACGAGGTACTCGCCGTCGACGGGGAAGTGGTACGGGACGGCCACGCCCCCCCGCGAGCCGAGGGGCAGGTCTTCGCTCTGGCGGTCGTCCTGCAGCAGCAGCAGGGGCACGTCGAACGTTTCGAACGCGGGCGCGGCCGGGGCTAGGCCCACCGCGAGGCGGGTGATGGTGCGCGCCGCCGACAGGTAGCGCTCAAGCTGCGCGGTCGAGATGGACAGCACGTCGGCGTTGTTGTCGAAGCCGGTGTCCGACGTCTCGTCGCCGGGCAGCAGCGGCGTCACGTCGAGGTCGAGGGCGAGGAGGTCGCGGACCGCGTTGCGGTACTCGGTGCGGTTCAGCCGGTGCACGGTGCTGGTCCGGCCCGGGTCGGGGTTCGCCGCCGCCGCGCGGTCGATGCCGGCCTCGAGCCGGGCCGCCACCGCGTCGTAGGTCGCGGCGTCGGGCCGCGGCCGGCCCGGCGGCGGCATCGCCCCGGTCCGCAGCTTCGCGATCACCCGCTCCCAGACGTCGGCGTCGCGGCTCGGGTCGGCGGCGTCGACGGCGTCCGCGTCGAGGCTGAGCCCGCCGGTCAGCAGCCGGTCGTTGTGGCAGGCGACGCAATAGCGCTCGATGACCGCGCGCGGCGACCCCGCCGGCGCCTCCTGGGCGGCGAGCGGCGCCGCCGGCGCGAGCCCCGCCGCGACGGCCAGAGCCGGAACCAGGAGCGTTCTCCCGTGCCGCATCGTCATCTCCCCCCGGTGGCCGCCGGCCGGGTTCCCGGAAACCCGATCCGGCACCCCCAACCCCGTGCAGCCGGCCCGACACCTTGACGCACCGGTCGGCTCCCAGGACTCTCGATCCTACCCCCGGCCCGGACGCGGCGCAATGGTCGCCGGGCCGCGTTCCCCGGGGCCGGTCGGTCGCGTACGGCCGGAACCGCCCCGGCTCGGGGAGGCGCGTGGCCGCCGCCCCCTCCCGAGGGCCCGTCGGCGAGTGATTTTCGCTACGCGCCGCATCCCGGGACTCGGGGCTATAGATGTGCTTCGGTCAAGGTGGGGAGGGCGGGCGGAACGGAGGGCCTCGGCGTCCCGGGGGGCGCGGGGGGCGGCCAACATCGCCGAGCAGGGTCTTGCCGCGCTTGTCCGCGCTGTCTTCCGCATGTCCGCCGACGAATGTCGGCCAGGTGCCGTGCGGGGCGGCGGAGCGGGCGGGCACTGGCGCCGTTTCCTCCCGAGCCGGCCGCATGCTAACATGTCCAAGGTGACATTCCGGTCGATGTATGGCACATCGACCCCGTATGGCTGGAACGCCGGGGAGGGCGAAAGTACACTTGCGGTGTTTGCGACCATCAAGGACGGAACGGGGCGGAAGCGGCAGGATACAAGGTCGATCGTCGACAAGGCGGCGCGTACTGCCATGCTGCTTCCGGCCCGGTGAGGACCGAGCATCATGCGGGATTCCGACACGTTTCTGATCGCGGTCGACACCGACGACCGGGAGACCGGGGTCGTCGGCAAGATGACGGCCCACCGGAAGGGCATCCTGCACCGCGCGTTCTCCATCTTCGTCTTCGACGAAGACGACCGCCTGCTGCTGCAGAAGCGCGCCGACGGCAAATACCACTCGGGCGGCCTCTGGTCCAACACCTGCTGCAGCCACCCGGGGGCGGGCGAGTCCCTGCTCGACGCCGCGCACCGCCGGTTGCGCGAGGAGATGGGCTTCGACTGCCCGCTCCGGGCCGTCTTCGGCTTCGTCTATCGCGCCGCGCTTGACGGGGGGCTCGTGGAGCACGAGTTCGATCACGTCGTCATGGGCCGCTTCCGGGGGGCTCCCGCGCCCGACGCCCGCGAGGTGGGGGCGTGGAAGTGGGAGCGCGTCCCCGTCATTCAGGCGCTCCTCGCGGAAGACCCCAAGGCGTTCACCGCCTGGTTCCGGCTCGCCCTCGACGGCCTTCTCGCCCGCGGCCTTCCGTAGCCGCGCGGCCCCTCGTGGCGACGCCCGGCTGCATGGCGCAGGTCAACTTTGCCCGACATGTTCAGGCAGATGACCAACCGCCAGCAGCCGCATCATGACGAACGGGGTCCGCCGCCTCAAGCAGGACCTGCTGCAGCTCTTCGAGCAGTACATGCCGGGCGGCATGGCGCCGGACCTCGGCGGATGCGTGCCATCGTACAGTCTGCCCAGCTCGCCGCTCGACGAACAATCGCGCGCGTGGTAGCGTCCCGCCCGTGGAACCCGGCCCGCGTCCCGCGGCTCCGCGCCCCATGCGGCGGAGCCGTCCGGGCGGGTCGGCGATGGACGGAAGACCTGTGGAGACAGAGACGAGCCGCGACCTCGCCTACCAGGAGCAGGCCCTCCGCGGGGTGTCGCGCACGTTCGCCCTGACGATTCCGGCGCTTCCCGACCCGTTGCGGGACGTCGTCGGCAACGCGTACCTGCTGTGCCGCATCACCGACAGCATCGAGGACGAGCCGGTGCTGACCCCGCCGCAGAAGCGCCGGTTCGCGAGCCGTTTCGTCGACGCTGTCGAGGGCCGGGCCGACGCGGGCGACTTCGGGCGCGAGCTCGGCGCCCTGCTGTCGCCGTCCACCACCGCCGCCGAGCGGGACCTCGTCGCCAACACGCCGACGGTCATCCGCATCACCCGGCGCCTCCGCGACCCCCAGCGGCGCGCCCTCGCGCGCTGCGTCCGCATCATGGCCGAGGGCATGTCGGAGTTCCAGCAGCTCGACACGTCCGCGGGCCTGACCGACCAGCGGGCGCTCGACCGGTACTGCTACGTGGTCGCGGGCGTGGTCGGCGAGATGCTGACCGAGCTCTTCTGCGACTACTCGAGCGAGATCGGGGAACGGCGCGACGAGCTGCTGCCGCTGGCCGTGTCGTTCGGGCAGGGCCTGCAGATGACGAACATCCTCAAGGACGTCTGGGAGGACCTGCGCCGGGGGGCGTGCTGGCTGCCGCGCGACGTCTTTCTGAAGGCGGGCTTCGACCTGCGGGCGCTGCCCGCCGGCCGGGGCGACCCCGCGTTCGCCCGGGGACTGGCCGAACTGGTGGGGACGGCCCGCGGGCACCTGGCGAACGCGCTGCGGTTCGTTCAGCGCGTGCCGGCGCGGGAGACGGGCATCCGCCGCCACTGCGTCTGGGCCCTCGGCATGGCCGTGCTGACGCTGCGGCGCATCCACGCCACGCCGGACTTCAGGAGCGGGCAGGACGTGAAAATCCCGCGGAGCAGCGTCCGCGCGGTGACGACGTTGGGGAGTCTGGCGGCGCGGTGGAACTCGGCCCTCGGCCTGCTGTTCGACGGGCTGGCCCGCGGTCTGCCTATTCCCCGGGCGGAACGCGGCGGGTGACCGGCCGCCGCGGCGCCATGCCCCCATCACCGCCGCCATGGGCCAGGCCAAGTACCGCGGCCTGACGCGCTCCACCGCCCACGGTCCGTCCTGGACGGGCAAGGTCGTGTGCGACGAAGCCAGTCTCGACGTCCCCCTCCGGTGGCGGAAGCCGAGATTCGTATTCGTCAACTCCATGAGCGATCTGTTCCACGCCGACGTACCCGAACCGTTCATCCGCCGCGTGTGGAACACGATGGCGGCCGCCCCACAACACACCTTCCAGATCCTCACCAAGCGGCCCCGCCGCATCGCCGCATCCGCCCGGGGCGCGCGGGACGAAGGTCCGACGGGCAGGTTCCAGGGCAGGTTCCGCAGGCTCCCGCAGGCGGCGAGCCCGCCCCACCGCTCGAACCGGGTCGGGCGTTATCGAAGCGCGCGGAAGACCCGGTAGGCGCCCCGTGACGCGGCGGAAAACAGGCCCCCCGGGCTCAGGAGGGGGCGGCGCGCGGGCAGGAACTCCGCCGCCTCCAGATCCTCGATGGCGGCCAGCGTGCGCCGCAGGCCCGACTCGGCGAGCCGGCGGTTCCGCTCGTCGGTCATGTCCAGGCCGCCGCAGACGAAAATCGATATCAGCAGCCGGCCGAGCATGTGCGACCGGTAGAGGCGCCGGCAGTCGTCGAAGGTGAACCCGGTCACCCCCGCCCCGAGCAGGACGCCGGTGTATTCCCGAAGCACGTCGCTCTCGATGCGGCGCCGCACGTCGGTCGTCACGCTGGCCCCCAGGAAGTACGCGACGTCGTACAAACCGCATCCGAGGCCGCTCACCTGCCAGTCGATCACGGCGACATCGTCCTCGCCGGCGCCGAAGAACAGATTGTCCAATCGATAGTCGCCGTGGATGAACGTGCGCGGGGCGGTGGCCGCGACCTCGCCGATGTGAGCCGACACCAGGGGGCCGTACGCTTCGGCCAGCCCCCGCATCTCGTCGGAGAAGCAGTCGCCGAAGCGCCTCAACGTGGGACCGAGCAACGCCAGATAGAGGACCTGCAGCAGCGGCAGCAGCCGCGGATTCATGGTGTCGAAGAAACCGGCCGCCTGCGAGGACGCGGGCGGCCGTCCGGCGTCGTGCCAGTACCGTCCGTGCAGCTTCGCCAGGGCCCGGACGGCGCGGCGCGCCTGTTCCGGCGTGGCCCCCGCATGGTGGTCGCCGGTTTGCATGTGGGCCAAGTCTTCGAGCACCAGGACGAAACGGTGGCCGCGTTTCTCGAAGTCGCCGTAGAGCAGGCGCGGAGACCGGACCGGCGCATCCGGCGCGACCCGGCGGTAGTAGTCGAACTCGCGCTGGTAGAGCGACTGCATCCTGCTCATGCGCAGGCTCTTCGGGTCCAGGCTGGGGAGCTTGACGATGACGGAGTCCGGACCCGCCGCGGCGCCGGTGCCGCGCCGGATCAGACGGCAGCGCAGAATCTGCGCCAGCAGGCCGACGCCGGCGCCGACGTCGCTGACGACGACGTCATCGACGGGCGCGCCGGCGCCGCCGCCGGCGGCCAGCGCCCGCCGCATCCAGTCCGCGGTGACGGCGTCCGCGTTCTCCGGTATTCCCGGTCCGGTCGGTCCGGTCGTGTCTCGCGCCACGGTCTGGTCCTCGTCGTGCGTACGGATGGCGGGGGCGGGCCGCTCACCGGCCGCTCACCACGGTCTGGAGTCCTCGTCATGCAGCGCCGTCGGAAGCGCGTAGTCGTGTTCGTGCCGCTTCAGGTTCGACACCTCGAGAAGCTTGGAGAACTGCTTCATGGAGCTTCGAGACCCCGGAAGCCGCGCCAGAAGCCTCTTGCCGCGGTTCCTCCATCTCAGCAGCCGCAGCGCGCCGATGCCCCTCCTGCGGGGCGGGAATCTCAACCGGTCCGCGCTCTCCCGGCCGATCAGCTCGCGCGAGACCTGATACAGCGTCGCCGCCAGCGAACGGCGCGCCCGGGGCGTCGTTCGCCCCAACAGGATCGGCGCGCTGTTGATGATGCTGTTCGCCATGATGATCGAATCGTCGTCGAAGGGCGGTTCGCACGTCGCGCCAATCGTGAACGCGTGCAGGGCCGTCGCCTGGTCCGTGAAGCGGATCGCTTCGGGAACGCCCAGCAGGGTGCTGGTGTATCGCCACACGTGGACGTACGCCTCCCGTTCTTCGTCGGTGAAGTCCCCCCCGAGCCGATCGACGTGCCCCATCAGGCGCGCGGAGAACGCCGCGGCCCCGAGCATGACGTGCGCCGCGCTCAGCGGCATGCCGTATACCGCGGAGTCCCACTCGTCGGATTTCATCAGAAGCCGTCTCGACTTCGCGTGCACGAGACGGATGCGCAGGCTCAGGCGCCAGCCGTCGCCCCCGGGCAGGATGCCGCCCGGCATGAACTGCTCCACGAGCTGCAGCATGTTCTGCTTGAGCCGCCGCACGCCGTTGTCCCTGATGCGGCCCCGGATCCGGAACGACTTCGAGATGAGCGTCGAGAAGCCCTCGATGATGGCGCCGCAGACGAGCCCCATCATGACCGTGTCGGAGTTCCGCAGGAACGCGCGGGTGCCCGCCATGGCGATCTGCGGGTCGAACCAGTCCGGCACCGCCCGGGCGCTCTCGACGAGCTTCCGCATGGATTCGGGCGTGCGCTCCGGGGCGGAGGAGGCGTCGAGCGCGGTTGCGATGGCCTGGTGCACCTCCTGGGGGGGGAAGGTGGCGTCCAGCTCCTCGACCACGGCGTCGGCGGGCGGATCGCCGAGCAGGGTGTGGCGCATGTACAGATCCGCCCACCGGGGATCGAGTTCGCGGGCGCGGGCATACCCGTCGGCGTAGCAGGTCGGGATGTTCATGTTCATGTCCGTGGCCGGGCGATGGACCCGATGCCGCCGGCGGAGGCGTGGTGGCAAGCCCTCATGCGCGGGCCTCCTCCGGCGGGGCGGCGGCCCCGTCCCGCCGATCCCCCCGGACGCAGACGGTCATCAGGGCGGGCACCATCGACATCAGCACGGCGGTCGCGAAGACGAGGCCGAAGCCCATCGAGACCGCTATCGGCACCAGAATCTGCGCCTGGACGCTGCGCTCGAAGATCAGCGGCGTGAAGCCGAGGAACGTCGTCAGCGAGGTCACGAAGATGGGCCGGAAGCGCGCCTTCGCGCCGGCCACGATCGCCTCCCGCGGCGGCGCCCCCCGCCGCCGGCGTTCGTCGATGAAGTCCACCATCATCAGCGAGTCGTTCACCGCCACGCCGCTGAGCCCGAGGACGCCCCAGATCGACGAGGCGCTCAAGGCGATGCCCATGACGAGATGACCCAGAATGGCGCCGATCACGCCGAGGGGGATGACGGCCATGATGATCAGCGGACGCGTGTACGAGCGCAGCGGCACCGCCAGCAGCGCGTAGATCAGCAGCAGCGCGAGGGCGAACCCCCGCAGCAGCGAGTCGAGCGATTCGGCCTGCAGCCGCTGCTCGCCTCCGAAGGTGTAGGTCAGGCCCGGGTACGCGGCGGCCAGGTCGGGCAGGACCGTGTCCGTCAGCAGGGCGTTGACCTCGTTCCCGGTCGTCGCCGTCGGGTCGACGTCCGCGCTCACCGTCACGGTGCGCCGGCCGTCCCGGCGGGGGATCGATCGCGGCGAGTCGCCCAGGCTCACCTCGGCGACCCGGCTCAGCGGCACGGCGCCCCCCGCGGGCGCCCGCACCAGGTACCCCTCCAGGTCGGCGATCGAGTCGCGATCCGCCGCCGGCAGGCGGACGTACACGGCCACGTCCTCCCGGCCGCGCTGCATGCGGAGCGCCTCGTCGCCGAAGAACGCCGAGCGCACCTGCCGCGCGAGCCCTTCCAGGGTCAAGCCGAGGGTCCGCGCCTCCGGCCGGAGTTCGACGCGGACTTCCCGGAGCGCCGCGGCGCGGTCGGACCGCACGTCCAAGACGCCCCGCAGGGTGCGGAGGCGTTCGGCCAGCGCTTCGGCGGCCGGACCGAGCCGTTCGGGATCCGCGTGCGACAGCTCCACCAGGACCGGCGCGCCCAGGTCGAGCAGCTCGGCGCTGACGGTGAGGTTCCCGGCCCCGGTCAGAGCCGACGCTTCGTCGCGCCACGCCTGAACGACGGCGCCCGTCGGTACGTCGCGGCGCTCGCTGTCCAGCAGCTTGAACTCGACCGTCGCGACGTGGGCCGGCGGCCGCAGGCTCGGCTCCGCGGCGGCGGCGCCGCCGTAGCGGTGCGGCTCGATGCCGACGGCCCGGCTGACGCCGGCGAGCAGCGGCTCCGCGTCCCCGCCGCGCGAGGCGGAGAGGTTCTCGACGGCCCGCAGCCCCGCCGCCTCGACCTCCCGGGCCGTCCGGTCCGTCAGCGCCGCCGGCGTGCCCTCCGGCATCTCCAACCTGGCGATCACGACGTCGCTCTCCACCGAGGGGGCGAAGATCAGGTCGACGATGCCGGCGGGCACCAGGGCGATGCAGACCACGGCGGCGCCGAGGCACCCGGCGATGACCGGCGCGGGATGCCGCGTGGTCAACCGCAGCCCGCGGTCCAGAGGCCCCTCCACGAACCGGTTCAACTGCCGGTCCACCCCGGCCTGCAGCGCCGAGAAGAAGCGTTCTACGCGGTTGGCGGCCGGCCCGCCGGGCTCCGGCAGGTGGGCCAGGTGGCGCGGCAGGACGAACAGCGACTCGATCAGCGAGAAGACGAGCACGCAGATCAGGATGGTCGGAATGTCCCGCACCAGCCCGCCGATCGCGCCCGGGACGAACAGCAGGGGCATGAACGCGGCGACCGTCGTCAGCACCGCGAAGACCAGGGGCCGCGCTATGCGCCGAGTGCCCCGGACGGCCGCGGCCGTACCCGGGCCGCCCCGCAACCGTTCGGCGTGGACGTGATCGGCCACCACGATGGCGTCGTCGACCACGATGCCGACCGCGAGGATGAAGGCGACCAGGGAGGTCGTGTTGATGGAAACGTCGAGCAGCAGCGCGACGGCCAGGGCGCCGACGAACGACACCATCATGCCCGCGACGACCCAGCCGGCGGTGCGGATCTCCAGGAAGAGCGTCAGCGCGACGAGGACGAGGAGAAACCCCAGCACCCCGTTCCCGAGCAGCAGATCGCGTCGGGCCCGGTAGACCTCGGCGTCGTTGTACCAGACCTCGACCGCGACCCCGGCGGGCAGCGCCGACTTCAGCGTCTGCTCGACGTACGCCTCCACCGCGTCCGCGACCGCGAGCACCTGTTCGCCCGCGGCGCGGTAGACCTCGACGAACGCGGCGCGCTGTCCGTCGTAGCGCGCAATCAGGTCGACGTCCTCGAAGCCGTCGCGCACCCGGGCGATGTCGCCCAGGCGCACCAGCGTCCCGTCCCCCCGGCCCAGGACGGCGATGTCCTCGAAGTCCTGCTGCGTGTGGCTCCGACCCATGGTCCGCACGCGCACCTGGGCGTCGCGGGTCTCGATGCGGCCCGCCGACAGGTCGAGAGCGCCACCGCGCACCGCGGCCGAGACGTCCTCGATGGTGAGGCCGAGGGACCGGAGCCGGCGGAGCGGCACCTCGATGGAGACCTCGTACGGCCGGACGCCGCCCGTCTCCACGTAGGACACCTCCGGCAGGGCGGCGATCTCATCCTCCGTGCGGTACGCCAGCTCCTTGAGGGCGCGCTCGGGCACGTCGCCGTACAGCACGAGCCGGATCACGCTCTGGCGGTTGCTCGCCCGCCGCACCTCGGGACGCTCCGCCAGGGCCGGGAAGGTGCGGATGCGGTTCACGGCCGACTCGACGTCGTCCACCGCGCGTCCGACGTCCGCGCCCGTCCGCAGGCCGACGATGACCGACGCGACGCCCTCCGCGGCGACCGCGGTGACCTCGTGCACGCCGTCGAGCGCCGCGACCTGCTCTTCGATCTTGAGGACGATGGACTCTTCGACCTCGTCCGGCGTCGCCCCGGGGTAGGCCACCAGGATCTCGACGGCCTCGAAGTCCAGTACCGGAAACCCCTCCTGCACCAGGCCGTTCACCGACGCCAGCCCCGCCGCCAGCATGAAGAACATCAGCAGGTTGGCGGCGACGCCGTTCCGCGCCATGTAGCCGATGGGCCCCGGCGCTTCATCCGCGGGGCGGTCGTCCCGGCCGTCGCCCCGGCCGTCGTCCCGACTCACCGGTCCTCCCCCGCCGCCGCCCGCAGACCGTCCCGGATTTCCTCCACCCGCCCCCGGTTCACGCCCATGTCCCATATCAGGCCGATGCGCGAGGCGGAGCGGACGTGAATCAGGCCATCGGAAGCGCTCAGGCGGCACTCGAGGTCGTCCACGAAGCTCCGCGGCGACCGGCACTCCGCGTGCAGGTAGGTGTCGGTGGCGGTGACGACGACGGTTCGCGGCAGCGCGGCTACCAGGGCCTTCAGTCGGCCGAACGCGGCGCGGGGGTCGCCCGCTACGGCCAGCGGCTCGACCCGCCGGAGGTCGGGCGCGTCGGGCCGGCTGCAGACGCAGGACAGGGGGGAACGGGGACAGGGCGACAGCATTTCGGACATCGACCGCGGCAAACGTGACGGAGACACTCGCCGGCGAATCTCCTACCTCCTGCTAGCCGGCTGGCCCAAGCGCCCGCCCGAGCCGCCCGTTCCCGCAGACCGGGGGAACCAGGATGATACTTTTAACATGATCGATGATGCTTTTGACATGATCCCTGTTGATGGCGCAGGGGCTTCCCCTGCGGGCGCCTACGCGGAAGGGAGATCGAGATGAACCTGCCACCCGCCGGGTGCCCGGCTTCGCATGCTGACGGCCGGGTGCGCCGGCTCGACCCCGGGACCGCCGCGCCGCCGCCGCCCCCCGGGCCGCGGGGGCGGCGGCTGCGGAACTTGGTGCGGCGTCTCACCGACTATCCCGCCTTCCTGGCCGAGCTCCATCGGCGTTACGGCGACGTCGTGCTCTTCAGCATGCCCGCCCGGAGCTGCTGCGTCGTGTACGACCTCGAGCTGATCCGCGCCATCTTCGAGGACGACGGCCGCTTCTTCGGCCCCGGCCCGCTCTACAGCGCCACGATCCCGCAGGTCCCGACCCCCGCGCTGGGGAGCTCGTTCGGCGAGGGGCACCGGTGGCGGGCGGCGCTCTTCAGCCGGGCCTTCACGCCGGCGTGCATCCGGGACTACGCCGCCATCATGGTCGAGCACGTGCGGACGCGGCTGGACGCGTGGCGCGCCGGCCAAGTCATCGATGTGGGCGGGGAGATGATGCGGTTCACGGCCGGGGTTGTGGCCGCCGCCGGGGTCGGACGCGCCATGAACCCGGACGCCGACGTCGTACTGGGGCTGCGTGCGGCCCTCAAGTGGGACTGGATTGCCGGCCATACGCCGTTCCCCGACATCGCGAGGCGTCTGCCGCTGCCCGGGTTCGTGCGCGCCCGCCGCGCCTTCGCGAGGTTCGACGACATGGTTTACGGCGCCATCGCGCGCGCGCGCGGCCGGCCCGCGCCGGAGAACACCATCGTCTCGCAGGCGGCCCATTCCCGAGGACCGGCCGGCGGGGAGCGCCCGTTCACCGACAAGGAGCTGCGGGACGAATTCACCATCTTCGTGCTCAACGCGATCGGACCGCCGGCCCAGGCGCTGACGTGGGCCATCGACTATCTGGCCTGGAATCCCGCCGCGCGCGACCGGCTCGAAGCGGAGGCGGCGGGGGGCGGCCCGATCGCGGTGGACGACTTCGACCGGACGCCCTATGCGCGCGCCGTGTTCAGCGAGACCGTCCGGCTGGCGCCGACCGCCTACGTGGCGGACAGGGCCGCCGTCGGGGACTGCGTGCTGGGCGGCTACCGGGTACCGGCGGGGACGATCGTGCATCCGTGCATGGGTCTGCTGCACCGGAACGCGGAGCTGTTCGAGCGGCCCCTTGCATTCCGGCCCGAGCGCTGGCTGGAAGAGCCGCTGCGCGAACCGGCGCGGCGCGCCTACATGCCGTTCGGCGTCGGGCCCAAGACCTGCATCGGCGACGCCTTCGCGACCAGGCTCTGCGTGTACCTGCTGGCGGCCCTCGCGCGGAGCTGGCGGCTCGAACCGGTCTCGAAACGGCCGGCGAGGCCCAAGTTCGGCCCCCTCGGCCCGTACGTGGTGAAGGACCGGCTGCGGATGGTCGTGAGGCGGCGGGCGTGAACCCACCCACGCGCCGCCTCGACGGTTACGCGCGGCCGAAGACGGACTCGGCCGCCGGCCCGCCGGCGGGCGGCGTCGAGCGCCCCGCCGGCCGGGCGCGCGCCCTCGCGACGTCCGGCGTGATGGCGACCATCCTCCTCGGGGCGGTGGGGCAGACCGGCCTCGTCACGGCGATGCCGGCCATCGTCGCAGACCTGGGCGGGTTCGACCGCTACTCGTGGGCGTTGACCGCCTACCTCGTCGCTTCCACGGTGGCCACGCCGATCGCCGGCCGGCTGGCCGACATCTACGGACGCCGGGTCTTCTTCCTGGTGGGGCTGACGATCTTCATGGCCGCCTCGGCGCCCGCCGCCCTGGTCACGAGCATGACGCAGCTCTCGCTGCTGCGCGCGGTCCAGGGCCTGGGCGGCGGCATCCTCATGGCGAACAGCGTGGCGGCGGTCGCCGACCTCTATGCGCCGCGGGAGCGGGGCCGGATACAGGGGTTGATCGGCGCCGTCACGTTCCTCGCGGTGGTGCTCGGACCGCTGCTGGCGGGCCTGCTCACCGACGGCGCGTCGTGGCGCTGGATCTTCCTGATGAACGTGCCGGCCGGGCTCCTGGTGCTGTTCGTCATCGTGCGGACGTTCCCCGACGTTCCGCCGGCCGCCGGCGACCGCCGGCTGGACTATCCCGGCATGGCCGCGCTGACCCTCGCGGTGACGCCGGTCATGCTGGCGCTGTCGTGGGCCGGCGGGCAGCACGCGTGGAGCTCGCCGCAGGTCGGCGGCCTGCTCGGCGCCGGCCTGGTCATGGCGGCGGTCTTCGTGCTGATCGAAGCGAGGGCCGACGCGCCCGTCATGCCCCTGGCGCTCTACAGGAACCGGACGGTGGCGGCGTCGGCGATCCTCACGGTCCTGGTCAGCTTCAGCCTGTACGGCACCATCCTGTTCACGCCGCTCTTCTTCCAGATCGTGCGGGGCGCGTCGGCGACCGGCAGCGGCGGCCTGCTGGCCCCGCTGGGCCTCGGGGTCGTGGTGGGCGGCGTCGCCGCCGGACAGCTCCTCTCCCGCACCGGCGGCTACTATCGCGCCCACGCCGCGGCCGCGACGTCCCTCATGGCGGCGGGGGCGTATCTTCTCTCGACCATGAACGAGGAAACCACCCCGGCCCCCGCCGCGGCGTACCTCATGGTCCTCGGATCGGGCGTCGGCGCGACGTTCTCCACCCTCACCGTGGCGGTGCAGAACTCGGTGCCGTCCGGGATGGTCGGGGTCGCGACGGCGGCGCTGCACTTCTGCCGGCTGGTGAGCAGTTCGGCGGGTCTCGCGATATTGGGGGCCGTATTGACGGGCAGATTCGCCTCCAGGCTCGATACGGCGGTCTCCGACGGCGTCAGGGCGTCCCTCGCCCCCGGGCAGCTCGAGGCCCTCGCGAGCAATCCCCAGGCGCTCGGCGACCCTGCCGCGGCCGATGCGCTGAGGACCGCGCTCGCCCAGACCGGCGCTGCCGGCGCGCAGGCCGCCGACGAGCTGATGCGCGGACTCGGCGCCGCCCTGGCCGGCGCGGTGGGAGACGCGTTCACGCTGTGCGCGATCGTGACCGCGCTCTCGGTGGGCGCGGCGCTGCTCCTCGGCCCCGACCGGCACCGCGACGGCGGGCCGGCCACGGGCTGAGGCGTCTGCGCGTCGGTCAGGCTGGCGGCTATCTCGGTGTTCAGTGGCGCGCCCATGGCGACGATGCCCGGCAGGTCCGTAAAGGTGACCCCCGTAGGTGCCCTTCCCGCCATCGATCAACGCGGGATACTTGGTTATGGTCCAGTTGGTTGCCTCCGGCGGGATCACTCCGTCCAGCGCACGCAACGCCCCGCGGTCGACCTCGACGCCCCGCAGGTACACCGCGGCGATCCGCCGCGTGTTTGTGACGTCGTCGAGGGGGCTGGCGTCGAGCACCACGAAGTCGGCGCCCCCATCCGTCTTGGACGCGGCCTGCGGGTACGCTGCCGCCGGCGACCAGTTGGACGGGAATGACGGCCGGCACCGGCATGTCAACCCGCGCATTGAGATGGGCGGCAGCCGGTCTGCCGCAGTGTCGCCACGCTGTCGATATCGTCGCGGAGAACAGCTATAGTTGCGATTACCGGCGGGCGACGGGTGAAGGACCGCCCCCGCCAACGGAGAGGAATGTCCTTGGATTCGCTCGTTACGCTCGTCGTGCTCGTCGGCATGATCGCGGTGCTCGCGCGAGATGCGGCGGCCCCGTCGTTCATTGTGCTCGGGGCCGTCGTGACGCTCCTCGTGGCGGGCGTGGTGACCCCCGTCCAGGCCTTCTCGGGGTTCTCCAATCCCGCCCCGATCACCGTGGCCGCCCTGTTCGTGGTCTCGCGGGCGGTCGACAAGACGCGCGCCCTGCAGCCGTTCGTCGGGTTCGCGCTCGGCGCCGGCGGCAGTCCGGGCGGGACCCTCGCCCGCCTCCTCGTTCCCACCGCGGCGGCGTCGGCGTTCCTGAACAACACCCCGATCGTGGCGATGATCGTCCCCCAGGTGACGACGTGGGCGCAACGGGCCGGTCAGGCGCCGTCCCGGTACCTGATGCCCCTGTCCTTCGCGGCCATCCTGGGGGGCATGGTGACCCTGGTCGGCACGTCCACCAACCTCGTGGTGTCGGGCCTGCTCGTCGAGGCGGGGGAGGCGCCGCTGCGCATGTTCGAGCTGAGCCCGGTCGGTCTGCCCATCGCCGGGCTGGGGGTGCTCGCCATCCTCGTCCTGGCCCCGGTCCTGCTGCCCGAGCGCCGCGCCGCCCGGGATGACCTGACGACCGACACGCGCGAATTCGTGGTGCGGATGACGGTGCGGGCGGGCGGGCCGCTCGCGGGGCGGACGGTCGAGCAGGGCGGCTTGCGCAACCTCGACGGGGTCTTCCTCGTCGAGATCCGGCGGCCGGACGAGACGATCGCGCCGGTGCCCCCCCAGGTGGTGCTGCACGGCGGCGACGCCCTTGCCTTCGTCGGCCGGGCCGACGCGGTCCTCGACCTGCAGTCGATGCCGGGCCTCGTCTCCAGCGAGCAGAAACACGTCGCCGCGTTCGACGTCGCGCGCCAGGCGTTCTTCGAGGCGGTGCTCGGGCCGGGGTCTCCGCTGGTGGGGCGCACGCTCAAGGAGGCGGGGTTCCGCGGCGAGTACCAGGGCGCGGTGGTCGCGATTCACCGCGCGGGGCGGCGGGTGGCCGACAAGCTCGGGGGCGTCAGGCTCCGGATGGGCGACACGCTGCTCGTCCTCGCCGGGCCCGACTTCGAGCCCCGCTGGCGCGACCGCGGCGTCTTCCTGCTCGTGTCGCGAATCGGCGCCGTCACCCCCGCCGCCACCCGGCAGACGCCGCTGGTGCTCGGGGTCGTCGCGGCGATGGTGCTGGCCGCGGCGACCGGGATGCTGCCGATCCTGAGCGCCGCGCTGCTCGGGGCGTTCGGACTCGTCGCGGCCGGGGTGCTCACCCCGGTGGAGGCCCGTCAGGCGGTGAACCTCGATGTCATCGTGGTCATCGCCGGCGCGTTCGGCCTCGCGGCGGCGCTCGACGCGTCGGGGCTCGCGGCGGCGGGCGCGCAGTTGCTGGTGGCGACCCTGGGCGCCCGGGGATCGGCCGGCGCGCTGCTGGGCATCGTGCTGGCGACGGTGGCCCTCGGCAACGTCATGACCAACAACGCGGCGGCGGTGCTCATGTTCCCCATCGCGATGTCGACCGCGGCCGGCCTGGGGCTCGAGCCGCGGCCGTTCGCGATCGCCGTCGCGGTCGCCGCCTCGGCGTCCTTCCTGACCCCGATGGCGTATCAGACCAACATCATGGTGTACGGCCCGGGCGGGTACCGCTTCCGCGACTACGTGCGGTTCGGGCTGCCGCTGACCGTGCTCGTGGTCGTCGGCGCGGTGGTGCTCGTGCCCCTCGTCGGGCCGATGCGCTGAGACGCCCCCTCAAATGTCGCCGGCGACATACCCTTCCTTCTCGAGGTGCAGCACAATCCGCTGCGCCGCCTCCTCGGCCGTCAGCCGGGTCGTGTCGATGGCGAGGTCGGCGTCGTCCGGCTCCTCGTAGGGGTCCGAGATGCCCGTGAACTCCTTGATGATGCCCGCGCGCGCCTTGGCGTACAGCCCCTTGCGGTCGCGCTGCTCGCACACTTCGAGGGGCGTCGCCACATGCACCAGGACGAACCCGCCCAGCGGCTGCACGATCGAGCGGACGTCCTTGCGGACGGCGTCGTACGGCGCAATCGGGGCGCAGACGGCGATGCCGCCGTTCTTGGTGATTTCCGAGGCCACGTAACCGATGCGCCGGATGTTGATGTCGCGATGCTCCTTCGAGAAGCCGAGTTCGCTCGACAGGTGCTTGCGGACGATATCGCCGTCGAGCAATGTCACGGGCCGCCCCCCCATCTCAAGGAACTTGACGAGCAGCACGTTGGCGATGGTCGACTTGCCCGATCCGGACAGGCCGGTGAAGAAGACGGTGAACCCCTGGTTGTGCCGCGGCGGGTGGCTCCGCCGCAGCTCCTTCGCGACCTCGGGGAACGTGAACCAGCCCGGGATTTCCTTGCTTTCGGCCAGCCGCCTGCGCAGCTCCGTGCCCGACAGACTCAGCGTGCGGGTCCCCTCGGGAACCTCGTCCACGGGCGCGTACGAATCGCCGGCCTCGACGTAGACCATCATCCGGAACGGCACCATCGCGACGCCGAGCTCGGCTTCGTGCCGGCGCAGCAGCTCCTGGGCGTCGTACGGGCCGTAAAACGGCTTGCCCGCCGAGTCGCTGCCCGGTCCGGCGTGGTCGCGGCCGACGATGAGATGCGTGCAGCCGTAGTTCTTGCGGATGATCGCGTGCCACACCGCCTCGCGGGGGCCGCCCATCCGCATGGCCAGCGGCAGCAGCGAAAGCAGCGCCGTCTGGCTCGGATAGCGGGGCAGCAGCGCCTGATAGCAGCGAACGCGCGTGTAGTGGTCGACGTCGCCGGGCTTCGTCATGCCGACCACGGGATGAATCAACAGGTTGGCCTCGACCTCCTTCGCCGCGCGCAGCGTCAACTCCTGGTGCGCCCGGTGCATCGGGTTGCGCGTCTGGAATGCCACGACGCGCATCCACCCCAGCTTGGCGAACTCGGCCCGCAGCTCCTGCGGCGAGTGCCGCAGCAGCCGGTAGTCGTAGTGCGCCACGGGCCGCAGGCCGGTCAGCGTGCCGCCGACGTAGTACGGCTGCGTCCGCTCGAGGAGGTGCGCCACGGCCGGGTGCTCCGGGTTCGTGGAGCCGAAGACGGCCTCCGCCTCGGCCCGCCGGTCGGGCCGCCAAACGTCCTCGACCCGCAGCGCCGCCAGCATGACGCCCTCGGGATCGCGCAGCGCCAGGCTCGCTCCGGGCGCGAGCGTCGAGGCCAGCTCTTCGGAGACGTCCAGGGTGATCGGCAGCGGCCAGAGCGTGCCGTCGGCGAGACGCATCTCCGCGCACACGCGCTCGTGGTCGTCCCGCGCCATGAATCCGGTGAGGGGGGAGAAGCCGCCGTTGAGCAGCAGCTCCAGGTCGCACAATTGGCGGGGCGTGAGATCGTGGGAGGGCCAGTCGCGCGATTGGCCCTTGAGCGCGGCGGCGCGGTCCTCGTCCACGATCAGGTTCACGAGCGTTCCGCCGTGCGGCGGGGTGAGATGGTTGGCCAAAGCTGGTTCTCCTGGTTCTACCTCGCCGTTGACGGGGAGGGAATATTAAGGCACACAGGTTATCATGAACATCCGCGGACGCCGTCCCGCGAGTCCAGCGACAGTCTTGTGTCAAACACTGTAAGTGAACCGTTCGGACGGGCCGGCGGCGCCGGACGAGCGGCCGCCTCCCGCGGGCGGCGCGCCGGACAGGGAGCGACAGTGATTCCCGGGCGAAGGGGGGCGGCGGACATGTCAGCCCGCGGCGAAAGTCGCCGCTGCATTCGAGC
>CAXXTG010000153.1:0-8823 GCA_963666855.2 Vicinamibacterales bacterium | reverse complement strand
AACGAGACGGATCGCTGTCCAAGCATGTCTCTACGGATCGCCGTAGTATCCGGGGGGAAGCGGACCGGTGTCAATCGCGGCCCCGCGGTGCGGATGCACGCCGGGACGCTACAGGAGCTCGCCCTCCCGGAGCCGGCGCACGAAGTCCTCCGCCGGGAGGATGTCGATGCCGTCGGGGGTCCGCCGCGGGCGCGGTTCCCGGCAGACCACGACCCGGCGACCGACGCCGGGATGATCGACGGCGAGGCTCCGCAGCCCCTTCAGGTGGTCGCGCGTGATGCGCGGGCTGGCCTTGGCTTCGACGGCGAGCCGCAGGTCGCCGACCACGAAGTCGACCTCGGTACCGCCGGCGAGCTGCCAGTACGACAGCTCGTCGTCGAGCTCGCGATAGTCGAGACAGGCGGACAGCTCGTGCAGGACCCAGTTCTCGAACGCCCGGCCATAGAGCTCCGAGCCGGGTGACAGCTCTCCCCGGCGCGCGAGCCGATTCACCACGCCGACGTCCGCGAAGTAGAACTTCGGCGCCCCGGTCGTCCGGCGCCGGGAACGCTTCCGCCAAGCCGGCAGCCGCCGTCCCAGCAGCGTGTCCTCCAGGATGTCGAAGTACCCCTTCACGGTGTGGCTCGACACGCCGCACTCGCGGGCGAGGTTGGAGTAGTTGACCACGCCCCCGTCCCCCAGCGCCGCCGCGTCCAGGAACCCCGCGAACGCCGGCAGGTTGCGCACCAGCCCCTCGGCCGCGACTTCCTCTCTCAGATAGTCGGCGACGTAGGCGTCGAGCAGGCGGCCCGGTCGGCGCGCCTCGACCATCCTGGGCAGGTAGCCGTGGTTGAGCATGCGGGTGAGGTCGAATCCGTCCCCGATCTCCGCGGCCGTCAGCCCGTGCATCCGGTAGCGCACCGCCCGGCCGCCCAGCAGGTTGGCGCCGCCGCGCTTCACCTTCCGCGCGCTCGATCCGCACAAGGCGAAGTGCAGCCCGCGGTTCTCGATGAGCCAGTGCACCTCATCGAGCAGCGCCGGCA
Source organism: Vicinamibacterales bacterium (assembly GCA_963666855.2). GTDB lineage: Bacteria > Acidobacteriota > Vicinamibacteria > Vicinamibacterales > UBA8438 > JAJEEA01. Next base: position 7,801 of record CAXXTG010000153.1, on the reverse strand, counting down.
CCTTCTGGACCTCGTCGATGACGATCTGACGCCCGGGCTCCGGCCTGCCGGCGTCGATCTCCTCACGCAGGAACTCGGGATTGACGGCGTAGCGCCGGAACTCGTCGGCCTTCAGCAGATCGATCCAGCGTCCGTCCGGATAGCGCTGTCTCAGGAGGGTGCTCTTGCCGGTCTGGCGGGGACCCCACAGGAAGAAGGTCTCCTGGCCGGGGTCGGGAAGGAGGAGATACCTCTTGAACATCTACTTCAAATTATCATGATATTTTGCATCGACGGTTCATAAATCTCATCTTGGCGGACAGCCTGGCGACTCGCGGCTCGCCAAGGCCCCCGGGCTTCCGCCGAGCGGGCTGCGACGCCGCGGCGGAAGTCGCCCCCCGCATTCGACCGGCAGTGCACCCCGCGTAGCCGTGTTGCTCAGACGGACGACCTGCAGTCCGCGGTTGCAGGATGCCCAATATGCACGTGTTCGCGCAAGGGCGCTCTCTGCCCGGGGGCACCCGCCAGCCCGCCGACGAACCCGGCGATCTGTCGGCGCCTTCCGGACGCGGCGCCACGCGGCGCTCCCCGCCACGGGCTGCCGGCGCCGCAAGTGCGGTAGACTGGCGCCGATTCCAGGAGGACAGCGATGCCGGAGCGGACGAATCGCGGGTTGCGGGGCCGGGGCGGCGATTCCTGGCGGGAACGGTGGCCCTCGGCGCGGCGGCTCTCCCCGCGGCCGGCCAGACGGTCGAAGTGGCCGGCCTACGCGGCCGACCAGGCCGGCACCAAGTACCTGCCCCTCGACCAGGTCGACGCGGAGACGGTGGTCGACCTCGAGATCGCGTGGCGGCAGCCGGTGATTCCCGACGCCATCCGCAACGGCGAGACCACCCGCGGCCCCGTCGGCTCGCAGACGACACCCCTCATGGCCGGCGGCCTGCTCTACTTCAGCACCGGGCTGGGCACCGTCGCGGCCCTCGAGCCGACCACCGGCGAAGTTGGTCTGGAACACCGGGCCGAGCGACGGGGTGCGGGTGCGCCAGACGCGGGGCGTCGCGTACTGGACCGACGGCGGGGAACGCCGCGTGCGTCGCAACCCTGGGCCCGAAGCTGGTGTCGCTCGACGCCCGCACCGGCGAGCGCGATGCCGGCGTTCGGCGAGGCCGGCGAGGTCGACCTGCGCGAGGGGCTGCTGCGCCCCTTCCCCGACTTCTACTGGAACTCGGCTCCCGATCATCGTCAACGACGTCGTCGTCATCGGCTCGTTCGTCGAGGACATCACCACCGCCCAGCGCACCGCCAACAAGGAGTCGCCGCGCGGCGACGTCCGCGGCTACGACGTGCGGACGGGCGAGCACGTGTGGACGTTCCACACGATTCCGCTCGAGAACGAGTTCGGGGGTGGAGACGTGGGGGGCCGACCCCCGTCGACGACCGCGCGTCGTGGGAGTACAGCGGCAACACCAACATGTGGGCCCATCCCACCGGCGACGAGGAGCTGGGCATCGTCTACCTGCCGCTGTCGACCCCGACCAACGACTACTACGGCGGCCACCGGCCCGGCGACAACCTGTTCGCGGAGAGCCTCGTCGCCGTCGACTCGCGCACCGGCGAGCGGCTCTGGCACTTCCAGGCCATCCACCACGGCGTGTGGGACTACGACTTCGCCTCGTCGGCGGTGCTGATGGACATCACCGTCGACGGGCGGGAGATCAAGGCGGTGGCGCAGCCCAGCAAGCAGGCGTTCACCTACGTCTTCGACCGGGTGACGGGCGAGCCGGTGTGGCCAATCGAGGAGCGGCCGGTCCCCGGCTCGGACGTGCCGGGCGAGCGGCTGGCCCCGACCCAGCCGTTCCCCACGAAGCCGCCGCCGTTCGAGCTGCAGGGCGTGACGGTGGACGACCTCATCGACTTCACGCCCGAGCTGCGGGCCGAGGCCGTCGAGCTGCTGGACCAGTACGTGTGGGGGCCGATGTTCACGGCGCCGATCCTGCTCGACCCCCGGCCCGGCGGCAAGCAGGGCACCGTCTTCAGCCCCGGCACCGCCGGCGGCGCGAGCTGGAGCGGGGCCGGGGTGGACCCGGAGACCGGCATGCTCTACGTGCCGTCCGCCTACAGCCACAACGTCGTCGCCCTCGTGCCGTCCGAGCACCCGCGGGCCGACGTGCGGCTCGTGCGGCAGCGGTACACGCCCCTGCTCGGGCCGCGGGGCCTGTCGATGTTCAAGCCGCCCTACGGCCGGCTGACCGCCATCGACCTGCACGCCGGAGACATCGCCTGGCAGGTCCCCAACGGCGAGGGGCCGCGCGACCACCCCGCCCTGCGCGACCTCGACCTGCCGTGGCTCGGCCAGGGGGGCCGCGCCTCGGTGCTCGTCACGAAATCGCTGGTGTTCCTGGGCGAGGGCGGCAACACCGGGGTCTCGGCCCTGCCGCAGTGGTACGACGGGCCGGGGGGCAAGATGTTCCGCGCCTACGACAAGGCCACCGGCGAGGTGGTGTGGGAGATGGAGCTGCCGGGGGGCACCACCGGCGCCCCGATGACCTATATGATCGACGGTCGCCAGTTCATCATCGCCACCGTCGGCTGGGACGACATGGCGAGCGAGCTGGTGGCGCTGGCCCTGCCTGAGTCGCGGTGACGCGGGGACGGCCTCCCCGGCGGGCGCTCCATGACTGATTTCGACGCCCAGGGGCGCTGGCCGGGGCCGGCATCGAGGAGGATCACGTATGCGCAGGACGAACATCCCGCCCTGGAGCGGCATCGCATTGGTGATTGCCGTTGCCGTCGCGCCGTGGACGGCGGCACCGCGGGCCCAGGAGTCGGAGAACCCCTTCACGAGCCGGATCGACGTGCGGATGGGCCGGCAGAGCTACCAGGCCCAATGCTCGGCGTGTCACGGCATCAACGCCGCCGGGAACCCGGAGGTGGGCGGACCGGACCTGTCGACGGGCCAGTTCCAGCGCGCCGACGGCGACGCGGGGCTCTTCCGGGTCATCCGCGACGGCATAGACGGCACCGCGATGATCGGGCTCGGGGCGGACGCGACGGAGCAGTCGGTGTGGCAGATCGTCACCTTCCTGCGCTCCCTCGCCCCCGCCGGCGTCGATCCCGGCGGATCGGCGGCGGCCGGGCAGGCGCTCTTCGCGGGCAAGGGCGACTGCGCGCGCTGCCACAGGGTGAACGGCGACGGCGGCCGCCTCGGGCCGGACCTCTCGTCCGTGGGCGACCGGCGCACCCCCGCCGAGCTCGCGAGCGACCTCGTCGACCCCGACGCCGAGGTAATGCCCCGCTGGTGGACGATCACCGCGACCGGCCCCGGCGGCGAGACCGTCGAGGGCTTGCGGATGAGCGAGGACACCTTCACCTACCGCATCATGGACGCGGACGAGAACCTGCGGGCGTTCTCCAAGTACGGCGACTGGTCGTACGAGCGGACCCAGGCCTCCACCATGCCCGGCTACGCGGCTACGCTGACCGTGCAGGAACGGACCGACATCGTGGCGTATCTCTATTCCCTGCGGAGGGATCGATGACCCTGCCCCGCAACTCGCCCGCGCGCATAAGGACAACCCTCGCCGCGGCGGCCGCCCTGGCAACCACGGCGGCGGCGCCGCTCCAGGCCCAGGCTCCGGCCGAGGGGACGCCCATGTTCACCCCGGTGACCTGGGAGCGGCTGGTCAACGCGGCCGACGAGCCCCGCAACTGGCTGATGTACAACGGCACGCTCGACAGCCAGCGGTTCAGCCGCCTCGACCGGATCGACCGGTCGAACGTCGCCGACCTCGAGCTGAAGTGGGCCCACCACATCCCCCAGCTCGACCGCGCCGAGACGACGCCGCTGGTGGTCGACGGGGTGATGTTCATCACCGAGTCGCCCAGCAACGTGGTCGCGGTGGACGCCGCCACCGGCCGGCCGTTCTGGCGCTACGACCACCCCCTGCCCGACGACCTGCGCATCTGCTGCGGCCGCAACAACCGGGGGGTCGCGATTCTCGACGAGCTGCTCTTCATGAGCACCCTCGACGCCCACCTCGTGGCCATCGACGCCCGCACCGGCAGCCTCGTGTGGAACCGCGAGGTCGCCGACCACCGCGGCGGCTACAGCAAGACCGCCGCCCCCCTCGTCGTCAAGGACCGCGTGGTGACGGGCATCGCCGGGGGCGAGTTCGGCATCCGCGGGTTCCTCGACGCCTACGACGCCCGCACCGGCGAGCTCGAGTGGCGCACCTACACCATTCCCGGGCCCGACCATCCCGACAACCTCACGTGGGCCGGCGACTCGTGGCGCACCGGCGGGTCGCCGACGTGGATCACCGGGTCGTACGACCCCGAGCTGAACCTGGTCTACTGGGGCACCGGCAACCCCGGCCCCGACTGGAACGGCGAGGTCCGGCCCGGCGACAACCTCTACTCCGACTCGGTCCTCGCCCTCGACGGCGACACCGGGGAGATGTCGTGGTACTTCCAGTTCACCCCCCACGACATCCACGACTGGGACGCGATACAGATTCCCGTCCTCGCCGACATCGAGTTCGACGGCGAGCCCCGCCAGGCGATGCTGTGGGCCAACCGCAACGGGTTCTACTACACCCTCGACCGGGCGACCGGCGAGTTCCTGCTCGGCGAGGCGTTCGCCCACCAGACCTGGGCGGAAGGGCTCGACTCGAACGGCCGGCCCATCCGGCGGCCGAACACGTCGCCCAGCCGCACCGGCACCCTCGTCGCCCCCATCGCGGGCGGGGCCACCAACTGGTGGTCGCCCTCGTACAGCCCGCGCACCGGCCTGCTCTACGTCAACGCGTTCGACGGCGAGGCGCTGTTCTTCATCCGCGACGAGGAGTACGTCGAGGGCGACACCTATCTGGGCGGGGGCACCGAGACCCCGCTGCCCATCGACCACTACCACAGCGCCATCCGCGCCATCGACCCGACCACCGGCGAGGTCCGCTGGGAGTTCCCGATGACGCCGCGCAGCCGGGCCGGGGTGCTGGCCACGGCCGGCGACCTCGTGTTCAGCGCCAGCGTCGACGGCTACTTCTACGCCCTCGACGCGGAGAGCGGCGCCCCCCTGTGGCAGATCTCGCTGGGCGGCCGGGTCAACGCCTCGCCGATGAGCTACGCGGTCGGCGGCCGGCAGTTCGTGACGATGACCATCGGCAACACGCTGTACACCTTCGGGCTCGACGAGTAGGCGTCCGCGCCGCAAGGGTCCCAGGCACAAGGGTGAGCCTTCGGGCTACGCAGACTGCAACAAGCGCCCGGAGCTCCACCCCAGGAGCTACATCCATCGAGACAGAGGACGATCTTCGCCGGTGCATGCGGAGGAACGTCACCGAATTCCCCTGATTTGGCCAGCGGCGGATCCCCCTTGCGACTGTCGATCATCGTCCCCGTCTACAACGAGGCGGCCACCATCGCCGAGGTGCTGTCTCGGGTGCTCGCGCTCGAGCTCGACCTCGACCGGCAGATCGTGGTGGTCGACGACGGCTCGACCGACGGCACCCGCGAGTGGCTCGACGCCTGGGTCGAGGACCAGCCCGACTGGGTCGCCGTCGAACACCACGCCGGCAACCGGGGCAAGGGGGCGGCCATCCGCACCGGGCTCGCGAGGGTCACGGGCGACTACGTCATCATCCAGGACGGCGACCTCGAGTACGACCCGCGGGACTACCCGCGCCTGCTCGCCCCCCTCGTCGAGGGGCGGGCCCGGGTCGTCTACGGCTCGCGGTTCCTGGGCGCGCGGCCGCCGATGTTCTTCACCCAGCGGATGGGCAACGTGTTCCTGACCCGGCTCACCAACCTGCTCTACGGCGCGTCGCTGACGGACATGGAGACGTGCTACAAGCTGTTCGCGCGCGACGTCATCGCGAAGCTGCCCCTGGCCGCCGACCGCTTCGACGTCGAGCCGGAGCTGACGGCGCGGGTGCTGCGGCAGGGGATCGAGATCGTCGAGGTGCCGATAAGCTATTCGGGACGCTCGTACGTGAGCGGGAAGAAGATCGACTGGCGCGACCTCATCGTCGCGGTCCGGACGCTGGTCCGGCTGCGGCTGTGAACGGCGGCAGTCGGGCCGAACGCGTACGGACACCCGCACGGCGGCGGCTCCGTGCGGGCGGGCGGGACAGCTTCCTGCCTCGGATATGACGACATGAGCACCGAGCATTCCGCATCGCCCCAGGCAGCCGAGGCCGTCGACCTCGTCGAGTGGTACTTCCGGCAGGGCTGGACGGACGGCCTCCCCGTCGTCCCGCCGACTCCGGAGTCCGTCGAGGCGATGGTCGCCGCGCTCGGCGGAGAGCCGGAGCGGGTCGAGACCCGGGTCCCGCCCCGGTGGGGCAGCCTCACCCGGGAGGTCCTCGCCGTCAACCTCGTGCTCGCGGGCTGCCGGCCCGCGTACGCGCCGCTGGTCAGGTCGGCCATGCTCGCCCTGTGCAGCCCCCACTTCAACCTGCACGGGGTACAGGCGACGACCCACATGGCGGCTCCGCTGCTGGTCGTCAACGGCCCCGTCCGCGCCGAAATAGGCATGAACGCCGGCGCCAACGTCTTCGGCTCGGGCAACCGCGCCAACGCGACCATCGGCCGGGCCGTCCGGCTGATGCTGCTCAACGTCGGCGGCGCCCAGCCCGGCGACCTCGACAAGAGCACCCTCGGCCACCCGGGCAAGTACACGTTCTGCATCGCCGAGAACGAAGAGGAGAGCCCGTGGGCGCCGTACCACGTCGAGCAGGGCTACCGCCCGGAGGACAGCACCGTCTTCTGCATCGCGGCCGAGGGGCCGCACAGCGTGACGAACCACGTGGCCGACGACCCCGAGGGGGTACTCGACAGCATCGTCTCGGCCATGAGCACCATCGCCCACAACAACGCCGTCAGCAGCGGCTCGTGCGCCGTCGTCATCGGCCCCGAACACGCCGCCACCATCGCCGCGAAGGGCTGGAAGCGGAGCGACGTGCGGCGCTATCTGTGGTCGCACACCGAGAACACGTGGGACGACGTCAGCTTCGGCGACCGCTACGGCCGCGTCTACAACCGCAACCTGCCGCGCGTGGTACCGCCGCCGGCCCGGCGCCCGCATCCCCATCGTGCCGACCCCGGACGACATCCACCTGTTCGTCGCCGGCGGCGAGGCGGGCCGCTTCTCGGCCTTCCTGCCGGGTTGGGGGCACATGACGTCGCCGGTCCTCCGCGCCCTCGACGGCCGCGCGCCGGGCGGCCGGGCACCGTGCGTGGACGGAACGTGCGAGTTGTAGACGTGCGATGCGCGGTATCTGGAGCGAGGGAGCGCCGAATGGAGAATAGGATCGTCGCTGACACTTGGAAATCGACTCGGTTGATGTTCTATCGGGAACGTATCGAACCCTTGGACCCGTTGGATCGGTTTCGCATCGTCACCCCGAAGGGCACGTTCGAGATGACGAAGAGCGATTTCTACCGAGTGTTCTCCAACGTCGTAGAGTCGAGATCGTACCGGCACGATGGCTACTACTCCTATCCCTCGATCCCCAAGAAGGCGCGGCCCTTTCTTGGAACGGTCGGCGGGAACGTCAGCGAGAGCGAACTCCAGGAGCAAGAGATGCCGGGAACCACTGGAAAACGCCTGCCCTCCGGCCAGATCGTGTTCGACCCGCGCGGCGACGTCACGGCCGACGAGATCCGACTGGCCCCGCGGCCCGAGACCCTCCGCGGTGTGCGCCTGGGGGTGCTGGACAACTCGAAGTGGAACGCGTCGAAGCTGCTTCGGCGCACCGCTGCGGCCCTCGCCGACCGGGGGCCGGCCGCGGTCAACCGCTACGTCAAGGACAGCTTCTCGCGC
>CAXXTG010000152.1:0-4228 GCA_963666855.2 Vicinamibacterales bacterium | reverse complement strand
GAGCCCGCCTGCGGCTCCGGCGGAATGTTCGTGCAGAGCGCCCGCACGGTGGAGGAGCACGGCGCCAGCCCCGCCGAGCGGCTCACCTTCCGGGGGCTGGAGAAGAACGCCACCACCATCCACCTCGCCAAGATGAACCTGGCCGTGCGCCGCCGATGGGGATCGGTCTGTACGTGATGGTCGCGGTCTCGGAGGTTCGCTTCGAGGCGCTGGTGAAGGCCTGCATGCCGTTCCTCATCGCGCTGCTGGCGAGCCTGGCCGTCATCACGTACCTGCCCGGGCTGTCGCTGTTCCTGCCGGAGCTGATCAGGAGGTGAGCCGCGCGGGCGCAGTCGCCGGGGCCGGGGCGGCAGCGACCGCCCGGCAGGAGGGCGACGAGCCGTCCCTTCGCATCGCCGCGGACATCGGCGGCACCTTCACCGACGTGACCCTCGTCGGCGAGGACGGCGTCCTCACGACGAGGAAGGTCCTGTCGACGCCGGACGACTACTCGCGCGCGGTCGTCGACGGAATCGGGCAGCTTCTCGAAGTGCTTCGTCTGCCGGCCGGCTGCGTCTCCGAGGTGCTGCACGGATGCACCGTGGCGACCAACGCGATCCTCGAACGCAAGGGCGCGAAGACCGCGCTGATCACCACGAAGGGCTTTCGGGACGTGCTCGAGCTGCGCCGCATCCGGGTGCCCACGCTCTACGACCCGCTGTACATCAAGCCCGCGCCCCTGGTGCCCCGCCGGTTGCGCCTCGAAGTGGAGGAGCGTCTCGATGGACGGGGCGACGTGGTGACGCCCCTCGGCGTGGACGACCTCATGCGCGCCGTCGAGACGATCCGGGAGAGCGGCGCCGAGGCCGTCGCGGTGACGCTGCTGCACTCGTACGCGAACGGGGCGCACGAGCGAACGATCGGCGAGATCCTCCGCCGAGAGCTTCCGGGATGCTTCGTGACCCTGTCCGTCGAGCTGCTTCCGGAGATCCGCGAGTACGAGCGGACCAGCACCGCAGTCATCAACGCGTACGTGGGGCCGCCGGTGAGGCGCTACGTCGAGTCCCTGGTCGATCGGATGCGCGGGGAGGGGATCCCGGGGCGGCTCATGATGATGCAGTCGAGCGGCGGCATGATCGACGCGGCCACCGCGATGTCCAGGCCCGCCGAGATCGTGGAGTGCGGCCCGGCCGCGGGGGTCATCGGAGCCGCTCACGTGGGACGGCGGATCGGCTGCGAGAGCCTCATCACCCTCGACATGGGGGGCACCACCGCCAAGGCATCGCTCATCGAGGGAGGACGGCTGTCGCGCACCGACGAGTACGAGGTGGGCGGGGGGATCTCGCTGAGCAGCCGCCTGGTGAAGGGCGGCGGATACGCCCTCAAGATCCCGGTCATCGACATCTCGGAGGTGGGTGCCGGGGGAGGGAGCATCGTGTGGCGCGACAAGGTCGGCCAGCTCAAGATCGGCCCGGAGAGCGCGGGCGCGGTGCCCGGTCCGGCCTGCTACGACAACGGAGGCACCGAGCCCACGGTGACCGACGCGAACGTGGTGCTGGGCTACCTCAATCCCGCCGCTCTGGCGGGAGGATCGGTGCGCATCGACGCCGACAAGGCGCGGGCGGCCCTCGCCCGGCGGATCGGCCACGCCGACGGCGGGGACCTGCTCCAGGCGGCCTGGGGCGTCCACACCATCGCCAACGCGAGCATGGTGCGCGCGGTGAAGGCCGTCTCCACCTATCGCGGCCGCGACCCCCGGGAGTTCGTGCTCTTCGCCTTCGGCGGCAGCGGCGGCGTGCATGCGGCGGAGCTTGCCCGGGCGCTCCAGATCCGGCGCGTGGTCGTGCCCGTGGCGGCCGGCGTCTTCTCCGCCCTCGGGCTGCTGGTCGCGAAGACGGAGCTCGGCGCATCGAGCGGGTTCCTGCGCGCCGTGGACGAGACTGCGCCCGGCGAGATCGCCGCCGCCTATGGCGATCTGGAGCGGCGGATCCTCACGCAACTGGGCTGCGCGCGCGACGCGATCACGTTCCGCCACTTCGCCGACATGCGCTACGTCGGCCAGGCGTTCGAGCTCGTCGTGCCGGTGCCGCCGCCGCCGCTCGATCCGGAGGCGATTGCCGGGCTGGCGGATGCGTTCGAGGACGAGCACGAGGCCACCTACGGCCATCGCTACCCCGGAAGGAAGGCGGTCCAGATCGTCGGTCTCCGTGTGACCGGCACCGTCGCCTCCGACGGCGGCCCCGAGATGGACGCGGCGGCAACCCTGTCCCGATCAGGCTCGGCGCATGACGGGAACGGCGTACGGACGGCGTACTTCGGTCCCCGGCTCGCAGAGATGACGACCCCCGTCCTGTCGCGCGCGATGCTGACCGCGACCCCCCGCGAGGGTCCGCTGGTGGTCGAGGAGTACGAGGGAACGGTGGTCGTGCCGCCGGCGGCGCGCGCGTCCCTGGACGGATGGGGCAACATCGACATCGAGATCGACGTGGATTCCGCGTCGGGAAGGGGGTGATTCACAGTGCGCCGAGACGTCGACCCGGTTCTCCTCGAGGTGCTCAGGAACGGCTTCGACACCATCGCCGACGAGATCGCGCTGATCGTCATGCGCACCGCCTACTCGGCGATCGTCCGCGACTCCATGGACTACTCGACGGCCATCTGCGACGCGCGAGGGGTGACGCTGGCCCAGGGCCTGACCACCCCCCTGCACCTCGGCAGCTTCCACGACGCGATGCGGCACCTGCTCGGCGAGTACGACGGAAGGATCGAGCCCGGCGACGTGTTCATCGGCAACGACCCCTACACCGCGTCGGGGCAGCACCTTCCCGACATCTACATCACCAAGCCGATCTTCATCGACGAGCGGCTCCGCGGCTGGGCGACGACGGTCGCGCACCACGTCGACGTCGGGGGGATCATCGCCGGCAGCAACTCGATCGGGGCCACCGAGATCTACCAGGAGGGCCTCCGGCTGCCGTTCCTCAAGCTCCATGAACGCGGAAGGCTCAACGAGGCGATCTGGCGGATCCTGGAGAACAACGTCCGCGTCCCGGACCTGGTCCTCGGCGACATCCAGGCCCAGATCGTGGCCTGCGAGGTCGGGGCGCGCGAGTACCGGCACCTGTTCGACCATCATGGGGCCGACACCATGGAGCGTTACGGCGCCGAGCTGCAGGACTACGCGGAGGCGCTGGCGCGGGCGGAGCTCACGGAGATCCCGGACGGTACGTACGAGTTCACGGACCATATCGACGGACTCGGCGAGAGCCCGGAGACCATCGTCCTGCGCGTCGCGGTGACGGTGTGCGGCGACGAGGTGGTGGTGGACTGGGCCGGAACGTCCGACCAGGTCCGGGGCGGCATCAACTCGCCGGTCCCGTTCTCCAAGGCCGCCGCGTACACGGCCCTGCGCTCGATCATGACGAGCGACGTGCCCAACTGCCACGGATACACCCGGCCCATCACCATGAGGGCTCCCCCGGGGTCGATCGTCAACCCGGTCCCTCCGGCGGCCTGCGGCGCCCGGGGCATCACCGGGGCGCGCATGATCGACTGCCTGTTCGGGGCGCTCGCGAAGGCGGTTCCGGACAGGGTCACGGCCGACGGCAACGGGGGTGCGACGCTGCCGACGTTCGCCGGCCACCGCGAGGGCGGAGCCTTCGTCTTCAGCGAGACCCTGATGGGCACCTGGGGTGGCGCTACGACCCACGACGGGCAGGAGGGCGTGCCCCACATGGGCGGCAACCAGTCGAACGTGCCGGTGGAGCTGATCGAGGTGGACTACCCGTTGCGCGTGGAGCGGTACGGCTTCGCCGCCGACACCGGCGGTCCGGGCAGGCATCGGGGCGGTCTCGGCATCGTCCGCGAGTACCGGGCCCTCCAGGACGACGTCATGCTGTCGGTGCGAGACGACAAGCGCGCCTACCCGCCGCATGGCCTGTTCGGGGGCCGGGAGGGAGCGCCATCGGCGAACACGCTGAAATCCGGCACGGAAGAACGCAGCCTGCCGGTCATGCTGACCCGGCCCGTGACCATGAAGGAGGGGGACGTGTTCCGCCATGTCATGGCCGGCGGTGGCGGGTACGGCGATCCGCTGGAGCGCGCCCCGGAGGCGGTCCTGGACGACGTCCTCGAAGACAAGGTGAGCGTGGACCAGGCGGCGGAAGCGTATGGTGTGGTCCTGCAACGGGATCGTCACGGGCGGGTCTGCGTCGACGCGGAGGCGACGGCGCGCGCCCGGGAAGCCAGG
>CAXXTG010000151.1:0-36601 GCA_963666855.2 Vicinamibacterales bacterium | reverse complement strand
TGGACGACGGCGCCGAGGTCGCGCTGTCCACCGAAACCATCTACCGGGAGGGCCGGTCGCCGGGCGGCGACAGCGTCGCCAAGATCGGCGGCGCGGCGGTCGCCGGGTCCATTCTGGGGGCGATCTTCGGGGGCGAGCGGGGCGCCGCCATCGGGGGCTCTATCGGCGCCGCGGGGGGCACCGCCGCCGCCCTGAACGGGGAGGCCGAGCCGGCCATGCTGCCGCCGGGCTCGCGGCTGACGGTGCGCCTGTCCCGTCCGGCGTTCGTCATGGCGCCGCGGTAGCGCCGCGCCCAACCCCGGCGCGCGAGCCGCCCCCGGCGGCCCCGATGGCCGCCCCGTCCGGCCCGCGCGGCGGTCCGACGCCGACGGCGCGCGCCCGGCGGCCGCGCCGTCGGTTCCGCGGGCGCGGAGCTCCCGCGGGGCGGGCGCCGGGCCGAGGCTCGACCGGCCGGCGACCCCGGCCGGCCGATGGTATAGTTTCGCCCGTGGACGACGAGATTACCCAGGCCGTGCTGTCCCGGGAGGAGGTGGCGCGGTACTTGCGCGGCGGCACGAGGCTGAGCCCCCACGAGGCGCAGGAGCGCATCGCCGCCTATCTCAAGGAGCTCAAGACGACCCAGCGATACCAGATGTATCGCGCCCTGAAGCACCCCCTCTACCCCATCCTGCGCAAGATACAGCGGCACGCGGAGCACGTCGAGCGGGCGCAGGCCGCCGCCGGCGCGCACCGGCTCGTCTACGCCTCGAACCACAAGAGCCACATGGACTACCTCGTCGAGCTCGTGGTGCTCGACGACCACGGCATCCGCCCCCCCGTCATCACCGCCGGCATCAACCTGTTCAACGGCGCCATGGGGCTGCTGAACCGCTACGTCACCGGCGCCGTCCCGATCCGCCGGAACTCCCGCGACCCCGCGTACCTGGCGACCCTGCGGGCGTACGTGGCGGAGCTGGTGCAGCGGCACGACCTGTTCCTCTACCCCGAGGGCGGACGCAGCTACAACGGCGAGTTCAAGAGGTTGAAGACGGGGCTGCTGCAGGCGGTCATCCAGGCCCGGCGGCCCGACGCGGCGATCGTGCCCGTCGGCATCGCCTACGACCTCGTGCTCGAGGACCAGACGCTGGCCCGCCAGCGGATCAAGCGGCGGCAACGGCTCTTCACGACGGAAGTGGCCGAGATGGTGAACTTCGCGGTGGGCTACCGGACGCGCGCCTTCGTCACCTTCGGGCAGCCCATCCCCCTGGCCACCGTCGACCCCGACTCGCGCCGCGACCTCGTGGCCCTGAGCCGCCGCACCCACGACGCCATCGGCCGGCTCTACAAGGTGCTGCCCACCGCGCTGGTGGCGGCCGCCCTGCGGCCGCCCGCGCGGCGGCGCGATCTGGAGGGCCGCATCGACGAGCTGCTCGACGCCCTCCGCCTCGTGCCGGCCAATCTCGACGTCGAGAGCGGCCGCGACGCGGTTGACCGGGCCACCGAGCCGCTCGTCACCCGGGGCGTCATCGCGGTCGACGGCGACCGCTACCGCGTCCGGAACCGCCACATCCTCCGCTACTACGCCCGCACCCTCGACCACCTGCTGCACGACCGCGGCGGATCCCGGCTGACGCACTAGGGCCGCCGCCGTGGCGTATCACATCAGACAGTACGGGCTGCAGCAGGGCGCGCTGGAGATTCAGTACATCGAGGAGTTCTTCGGGGAGTTCCCGCGCCGCAAGACCTCGTCCGAGGTCGTGGCGAGGCTCGGCGACCGCGACCACCAGATCGTCATGGCCGAAGCGGCCCTGCCCGACGATCCCGGCACGGTGGTGCCGGTGGCGTTCAAGGTGTCGCACGAGCTCCGCCCCCGCGAGACCGACGCCAAGCTCGCCGACCTCGTGTCGCGGCTCGCCGACTGCGTCCGCTTCGACGGCCGCAAGGTCCTCTACAGTTGGATCGGGGGCACCCGCCGCGACTGGCGGGGCCAAGGGTTCTTCCGCGCCCTGACCGAGCAGCAGGAGTCGTGGGCCCTCGACAACGGGTTCGACGAGGTCGTCGTCAAGACGAAGAACCGCTTCTACGCCATGCGCAGCACCCTCGACCACCTGGAGTTCGACGTCATCAAGCTCGAGACCCATCCCCACGACCCCGGCGCGTCGAAGGTGTACCTGAGCAAGCGCCTCGGCCGCGAGGTCGTCGACCGCCACCGCAGCACCCGCGCCGTCGTCAACATCGGGTAGCCGGGGCAGGCGCGGAGGGCACGTGTCTCCCCGCTCCCGGTGCAACGCAGGGTTCACCACGGGTTGCCGATCGAGGTTTGATTGACGAAACGTCCATCCCCCGTCGCCCTCGTCGCCGCGTTCGCGGCCGTCTACGTCATCTGGGGCTCGACGTACCTGGCCATCCGCTGGGGGGTGGCCGAGATCCCGCCGTTCCTGATGGCCGGCGTGCGCTTCGTGGCGGCCGGGCTCGTGTTCGCGGCCTGGGGCCTGCGGCAGGGGGCGGCGCGGCCGACCGCCCGCGACTGGGCGATGACCGGCCTCGTCGGGGTGCTGATGGCGGCGGGCGGAAACGGGGGCGTAAGCTGGGCGCTGCAGCGCGTGCCGTCGGGCCTCGGCGCCCTCCTGGTGTCGATGGTGCCGTTCTGGGTCGCCCTCGCCGACTGGTGGCGGCCCGGCGGCGAGCGCCCCGCCGGCCGCGTGGTCGTGGGGCTCGTGCTGGGGTTCTCCGGCGTCGCGCTGCTCGTCAATCCGGCCGGGGCGGCCGGCGCGAGCGGCCTCGACCCTGTCGGCGCCGGCGCCATCGTCGTCGCCACCGTGCTCTGGGCAGCCGGCTCGGTCTGCTCGCGCCACGTCCCCCAGCCGCACTCGCAGGCGCTGTCGTCGGGCATGCAGATGCTCGGCGGCGGCGTGGTGCTGCTGACCCTGTCGGCGGCCGCCGGCGAACTGGGAGGGTTCGATTGGGACGCCGTCTCTCCCGGGGCGTTCGGGGCCTGGGCCTATGTCGCGGCCTTCGGCTCGGTGGCCTACGGCTGTTACCTCTGGCTGCTGAAGGCGTCGGTCCCCGCCAAGGCCGCCACCTACGCCTACGTGAACCCGGTCATCGCGCTCGTGCTGGGGTACTTCCTCGCCGGCGAGGCCCTGTCCGCCTGGTCGCTGGGTTGCTCGGCCGTCGTGGTCCTCGGGGTCCTGCTCGTGGTGTCGAAGTAGCGGGAATGCGGCGACGCCGAGCGCCCGTCAGGAAGCCAGCTCCGCCCAGCGGAAGCAGTCGGCCAGGTGGTCGTTCACCAGGCCGGTCGCCTGCATGAACGCGTAGCAGATGGTGGGGCCGACAAAGCGGAAGCCGCGGCGCTTGAGGTCGCGGCTCAGGGCCCGCGACTCGGACGTCTCGGCGGGGACCTCGGCCAGGGTGCGCCACCGGTTCAGGCGCGGGCGTCCGTCGACGAAACGCCAGACGTACCGGTCGAAGCTGCCGTGCTCGGCCTGAACCCGCAGGAAGGCGCGGGCGTTGCCGACGGCCGACTCGATCTTGAGCCGGTTGCGGATGATGGCGGGGTTCTCGAGCAGGGCGGCGACCCGCCGGTCGTCGTAGCCGGCCACGACCGCGGGGTCGAAGCCGTCGAACGCGGCCCGGTAGCCCCCGCGCTTGCGCAGGACCGTGATCCAGGCGAGGCCGGCCTGGGCCCCCTCCAGGACCAGCATCTCGAAGAAGCGCCGGTCGTCGTGGACGGGGACGCCCCACTCCTCGTCGTGATAGCGCACGTAGAGCGGGTCCGACCCGGCCCAGGGGCAGCGGGCGGTCACTGCGCGTCCGCGAGGCGGTCGCGGGCCCGCTCGACGTCGCGGTGGAAGACGAACAGGGCGTCGGCCGTGTCCCGCTCGTCGGTGAAGTTGTAGGTGCGCCCGCCGCGGCGCTTCACGGTCAGGGTGTGCTCGAGATAGTCGACGGCGTGCTCCTCGAGCTCGGCGAACGGGATGGAGAACGCGTCGTCGCCGTCGGTCTCGTAGTGGAGCCCGGCGAGGTCGGCGCGCAGGACGCCGCTGCACGAGCCGAACCGGTGCCGGTGGACGACCGCCACCCGGGCGTCGAGCCGGACCTCGCGGAACCGCACGTCGACCGACACCGGATCGTCGCCGATCTCGATGTCGCGGGCGAAGCCCTCGTAGCCCTCGGCCGACACGTTGAGCCGGTGGGGCCCCGGCTCCAGCTCGACGGCCTCGAACGGCGTCGTCCCGAGGAAGCGCCGGTCGAGGAAGACCGACGCCCCGGGCACGTCGCTCGACACCCGCAGCAGCGGCTCGACCCGTGACGGGGGCGGCGGGGCCGGTTCCGGCTCGGGGTCGGGTTCCGGTTCGGGCACGGGTTCCGGCGCCGCCTCGGCGAGAACCGGCTCGGGGTCGGGTTCCGGCTCGCGGACGGCCCGCCGCCGCGGCGGGTCGGCCGCGCGTTCGACGGGGGCGCTCTCCCCGAAGAACGACGTGAGCTCCGGCAGCCAGTCGGGGGGCGACGTCCACAGGTAGTAGCCGGCGCCGCCGGCCATCGCGAGCAGGACGATCAGCAGGAAGCGCCCCTTGCGCGAGGGCGCCTCGGTCTCGGGCGCGTGCAGCAGTGACATCCGGTCGATCGTATCCGACGCGGCCCGAATCCGGTACATTGGTTCCCATGATCCGCGCACTCGATCGACGGCGGCAGGACATCGACCCCTCGGGTTCGGACCCGGCGCGGCACCGTTTCGCGACCGGCGGCGTCCTCGGCGCCGACCGGCTTCCGCGTCCCGCGCCCCGGGCCGCCCATCGGGACGAACGACCGGCGAGCCCGTCAACGGACCGGCCGTCGGAGACACACGCCGCTACATCGTGTAGCCGGGGCCGAACTGCGGGCGGTTCCAGGTCGACGGACCGGCCGTCGGAGACACACGCCGCTACGGGCCTCCGGGCGCGAGGCCGGCCGCACCGGCCGACCGCGGCACTGGTCCCCCTCTCCCTCTCCCTCGCCCTCGCCACCGCCCCGGCCGCCGCGCAGTCGCTCGCGACGGTGCAGGGCTTCGTGACGGACGACACCGGCGCGAGCCTGCCGGGGGTGACGGTCGAGCTGGTGGACGTCGAGCGCGGGCAGCGCCGCGCCGCGGTCACCAACCGGGGGGGCTTCTTCGCCCTCCGCGCGGTGCCGAGCGGCGAGTACGACCTGGTGGCGTCGCTGGCCGGCTTCCGCACCGTCCGGCGCGAGGACGTGCGCCTCCTCGTCGGGCAGAGCTTCGAGGTGGACCTGCGGCTCGGTCTGGCCGCGGTCGAGGAGACCGTCGACGTCACCGCGCGGGCCCCGCTCATCGAGGTGGGGCGGACGGGGGCCGCCGACTACGTGACCGAGGACGAGATCGCCAACCTGCCCATCTCGGGCCGCGACTTCGTGCGGTTCGCCCTGCTGAAGCCGACGGTGCAGTTCGACGCGCGCGGCCGCATCTCGCTGAGCGGCCAGCGCGCCGTGAACTCCGGCCTCACCATCGACGGCGCCGACGCGAAGAGCGCCTTCTTCGGCTTCGGGCGGGGCGGGCTGGCGCGCGAGGGCGGCGGGGCCCTCGTCGCGCAGGAATCCGTGCAGGAGTTCCAGGTCGTGACGAGCGGGTACTCGGCCGAGGCGGGCCGCTCGGGCGGCGGGGCCATGAACGTGGTCACGAAGAGCGGCACCAACGACCTCGCCGGCTCCGGCGTCCTCTTCCTGCGCGACGACGCGATGGCGGCGCGGCTGCCGCGCTCGCCCCTCGACGCCGCGCGCGGCGTGCCCGCCGACGACCCGCGCTACGCGGTGGACGAGTTCCGCCGCTACAACTGGGGCGCGTCCGCGGGCGGACCCGTCCGGCGCGACCGCACCCACTTCTTCCTCTCCTACGACCAGACCGCCCAGAACCAGCCCTTCCTGCGGCACATCCGCGGGCGCGGGCACTACGACGCGGTGCTCGCGGCCCATCCCGAGCTGGTGGCCGGCTACCGGCCGAACGACGACGGGACCGCCGCCGCCGACCCCGGGGGCGGCCGCACCGCGACCGGGCGGTTCCTGCGCGAGACCGACAACCTGATCCTGTTCGGCAAGCTGAACCACCGCGCGACCGATCGGCACGCGCTCACCCTGCGCTACAACCTCACCGACTTCGGCCGGGTCTCGGACTTCGTCGGGGAAGAGTCGCGGCGCTTCGTCCAGAGCCACTCCACGGTGGGGTCGCTCGTCTCGGTCGTCGGCGAGAGCGGGGTCAACGAGCTGCGCGTCCAGTATGCGTACGACGACTTCGACCGGCGCTCGCACCTGCCCGAGACCGCGCTGCAGGCCCACTTCAACATCTACAGCCCCTCGTTCGGCTCGTTCGGGAAGCCGTGGTGGCTGCCGGTCTCGAACGACGAGCGGAAGCTGGAGGTCCAGAACCGGTTCTCGTTCCTCTCGGGGAACCACGAGCTGCGGGCGGGCTTCTCGCTGAGCCACGACGTCCTCAGCGAGTTCTTCGCGGGCAACGCCGACGGCAACTACGACTTCGACACCCTCCGGGACTTCACCGACGGCAACCCCGCCCGCACCGTCATCTTCTTCGGGGTCATGGAGAACCCCAACTTCGTGGTCTCCCAGCAGATTCTCGGGGCCTGGGTCCAGGACTCGTGGAGCCCGAACCGGCGGCTCACCCTGCAGGTCGGGGCGCGCTGGGACGCCACCTTCAACCCGGGCGAAATCGAGCACGTGCTCCCCGAGGGCCGGCGCATCCCCGACGACCTCGACAACTTCTCGCCCCGCGCCGGGCTCGTGTGGTCGCCCGACGACCGGAGCGTCGTCCGCGGCGGCGCCGGGGTCTTCCACGCCCGCACGCCGACGCTCCTGTTCTCGACCGCCCACAGCGACACCGGCGTCTATCCGCGCTTCGGCAGCGCGATCGTGGCGCCGGGAGAGACGGGCTTCGTGCCGCTGGGCACCCCCATCGACAACGACAGCCCGCCGGCCGGCCTGATCCCCGCCCTGAGCCACTTCGACCCCGGCTTCGAAGACCCGCGGACCCTCCGCTTCAACCTCGGGTACGAGCGCGAGCTCGGCCGCGACCTCGCCGCCTCGTTCGATCTCCTGCACGCGCGCGGCGACTCGCTCGCGTCGAACTACGACGCCAACGTCCCCGCGCCGGTCCGCGACGCCTTCGGGCGCCCGGTGTACTCGGGAGCGCGGATCAATCCGGCCTACGGACCCATCCTCGTGCGGGCCTCGCCGGCCCGGTCCGACTACGTGGCCCTCACCGCCGCGCTGCGCCGGCGCTTCCGGGGCGGGGTGCAGCTTCAGGCCCACTACACGTGGTCGCGCGACCGCTCGAACGACGACAACGAGCGCTCGGGGCGCCTGACCCTGACCGACCCCACCGACCCCGACTACGACTGGGGGCTCTCGCTCCGCGACGTCCCCCACCGCTTCGTGGCGAGCGGCGTCTTCCCGCTGCCCTTCGACGTCAGCGCGAGCGGCATCTTCACCGCGCAGTCGGGCTCTCCCTGGACCGCCCTCGACCCCGAGGTGGGCTTCCACAACCACCCCGGCTTCGCCGTCGGCCCCCACGGCGCCCAGACGCGGGCGGTGGTCGACGGCGCGCTCGCGCCGGTGAACGGCGAGCGCAACGCCCCCTGGACCAACCTCGACCTGCGGCTGACCCGGCGCTTCGACTTCGACGGCGGGCGGCTCGAAGCGCTCTTCGAGGTCTTCAACGTGCTGAACACCGGCGCCTTCCGGGTCGGGCACGCCGACCAGCAGGAGGTCTTCGACAACGACGGCGCGACCCCGAACCCCGAGTTCGGCCTCGCCGGGGCCCTCGTGGGCAATCCGCGGCAAGCCCAGCTCGGCCTGCGGGTGGTGTTCTAGCATCGGCGCCGCGGAACGGCACCGGCCCGCGTTGTTCCGCGGGCCGCATCTGCGACGCGACCGATGGCCGGCCGGCAACCGTGCCCGCCGCCGCGCGACACGTGACGGTACCGCCCGGCAACATCAACTTGACGTGTGTGCTACATTACAATGATGCACTCGGACTCGACAGCCAAAGGGGATGCAGTGACACAGGAGACCGTCGCACGTGAGATTGTCGCTTTCCGGACGGCGGGGATGGAGCACTTCGACATCCCGCCCGCCGTCTTCTCCGAACGTTCCGCCTTCATCGACGCAGCCCGCACGGGATTGTCCGGCGAGGTCGTGAAGCGGGCGATCGACGTCCTCGGGCACCGGGAACTCATCGTCCAACTCATGGGGACCACCAGCGGCAATCTGCACCGCCTGTACAGCCGCAAGACGCTCGGACGGACGCAGTCGGAAGTGCTTCTCGACACGTTGCGCGTCTTCTTTCGCGCCGCGTCGGCGTTCGAGAGTCTCGAGCGGGCGAGCGAGTGGCTGGACACGGAAGTGCCGGCCCTGGGCGGCCAGCGCCCGGTCGACCTCTGCGACACGTTCGAAGGACGCCGCCTCGTGCAGGACGCCATCCGCCGGATCGAGCACGGCGAGTTTCCGTGATGCGGCTGTACCGAATATGCCACGTCGATCATCTCGAGAGCCATGACGGACTCGGCGTCAGCTTCCACCAGGGCGGCCGATGGAACGAACCGGGCAGCCCCGTGCTCTACTTCGCCGCAACGGCCGGCGTCGCGATGCTGGAGATGGCGAACTACCTGCCCTCGCCCCGCCTCGTGCCGGCCGGCTATCGGCTGGGCGTCTACGAGGTCGCCGGCAACCCGTCCATGGAGCGCTGGACGGTAGCGGATCTTCCGGTCGGCTGGAACCGGTTTCCCTGGACCCGGTCCACGCAGCGCCTGGGCTCGGAGTGGTTGACGCGGGGAAGCGCGGCGTTGCTCGCGCTGCCGAGCGCCGCCGTGCCCGGCGGACTCGACGACATCGTCCTCGCCGCTCCCGCCCGCCTCGACCCGGGGTCAATCCGCCTCGTCGCCGCGCACGAGAGGCTCTACAGTCCGAGGGCGTTCGCGGGAGCGCGCGGGACGTAGGGACAGCGAATCGAGATAGGTCGCCAACCCCACGCGGTATCGGCCCCGTTTTTCTGCGGTCCTGGCGTTTGGCAGGTGGCAGGTAATTCCCGGTCACCGCCGATAGAGGCCACGAGCCGTCGCAACACTGACCGTTGCGCCTCGGGCATCGGACGAGGGCCTGTCTCGTCGTCGGGGCGCGTTCTGCGGCGGATGCCGACAGTCGGCCCCGGTCGGGCCGCGGCGGCCATCTGCTATCATGCCGAACGTGCCGCGGGGCGGGGGAGCCGCCGTTCGCGAGAGCCGATCCCGCGCCGCGTACAGGACCATGAGCCATCCCGCGACGATGCGCACCGGGCCGCTGGGGTCGACGATCCACGTCCTGCGCGCCGACGCCGCGACCATCACGGAGCTCGCCGCCATCGACTGGAACTGTTCGTTCAGCCGCGTCTGCCTCGACCCGGCGCTCGGGCTCGTCATCCTGATGACGCCCTCGCGCCTGCACGAGGATCTGACCGACATCTTCGGCCACCTCATCGACGCGGCGGCGAGCATGGTCGCCGGCGCCGCGAAGAGCCTCCGACATACCCGTCTCCGCGGGCCGGACGATCCCCCCGGCACGGGCATGGAGCCCGACTGCGCGTTCTATCTGGGCGAGCGGGCCCGAGCCTATCGCGAAGCGCTCGCCGAGGGTGAAGCGGCGGCCGACGCCTTCCTGGAACGCACGCCGCTCGACCTGGTGGTCGAGGCCGAGATCACCAACGCCGACGAGGGCAAGATCGCCCGCTACGCCGAGATGGGGGTACGCGAGCTCTGGCGGTTGCACGGCCGCAAGGGCACCCGAGAGCTGCGGGCGGACTTCCTCGCCCTGCGCCCCGGGGCGCCGCCGCGCCGGCTCGACGCGTCCGTGGTCCTCGGCGGCCTCACCCCCGGCGACGTCTGCGAAGCCGTGGACGGCGTACGGCTCAGCGTGACGCGCGATGAACGCACCGAGGCGGTCGCCCGCATCGTGCGCCGCCGCTGCCGGCGTGCCGGCGTGCGGGTGCGCGAAGAGGAGACGCCGTTCGCCGCGTCGGGCGCATCCGGCTGACGTCCGTCCCCGGAACTGCATCCGGCCCGGGCGTCCAGCGGAGCGGCGGCGGCGTCCCGCAGGCCGGGCGAATTGATGACGACCCGCATGACGCGTGGAGAATGCGACGTGAGACGACCAATCGCGGCGATGGCGCTGTTGGCGCTGGCGGCGGCCGGGCTTCTCGCCGGCGCGGCCGGGGCGCAGCCGGCGCAGGAGCTGTTCGTGACCCCGCTCGGCCTCGACGAGATGCGGGACAAGCAGGCGGTGGTGGAGACGACGGCGGGGACGTTCGTCATCGACCTGCTGCCCGAGGCCGCCCCCAACCACGTGGGGCTTTTCCTGCAGACGGTGGAGGAGGGCACCTACAACGGAACCGCGTTCCACGCGATGGTGGCGCGCGGCATCGTCCAGGGCGGTGACCCGATATCCGCCGACCCCGCCCGCCGCGACGAGTACGGCCGCGGCGGCCTCGGCCTGGTGGCGTTCGAGCCCAGCGACGAGCGGCACACGCCGGGGACGGTGTCATCGGTGGGAGTGCCCGGCAATCCCGCCAGCGAGGGACTGCAGTTCCTGATCTGCGTGGTGGCCCAACCCGGGCTCGACGGCGCTCACACGATCTGGGGCCGCGTGGCCGAAGGGCTGCCGGTGGTGACCCGCATCTCCGAGACCCCGGTCGACGCCCAGGGCAAGGCGACCGAACGGATCGAGATCGTGTCGGTGTCCATCCGCGACTGGGAGCCGCCGCCTCCGCCGCCGTTCACGACCGAGACAGTCGAGGAGCTGGCCGCGTACCGCGCCGTGCTGGAGACCAGCGCCGGGCCAATCACCCTCGAGCTCTTCCCCGACCGCGCGCCCGGACACGTACGCAACTTCCTGCGCCTGTCGCAGGCGGGGGTCTACGACGGCATGGCGTTCCACCGCGTCGCCCGCGGGTTCGTCATCCAGACCGGCTTCGTGCCGAGCCGCGCCACGCCCCTGACCGAAGAGCAGCGCAGCCTGATCACCAACCTGGAGCCCGAGTTCAGCGACACGCCGCACGTGAAGGGCATCGTGTCGATGGCGCGCGGCGACGACCCCGCGAGCGCCGACACGTCGTTCTTCATCGTGACCGGCGGCCGCGCGGCTGAGCTCGACGGGGTCTACACCGTGTTCGGGCGGGTCGTCGACGGCATCGACGCCGTCGATCGCATCGAGGCGACGCCGGTCGACGGGGAGACGCCGCTCCAGCGCGTGGACCTGACGCGCGTGCGGCTGGAGCAGGTCGGGCAGCCCTGATCCGTCGGGGCGCGTTGCGGCCGCGGCCCGACCGGGCGTCAAGCTTCGGCGTCGACGCGTTCCAGCAGACTCGTCGCGATGCGCGCGTAGCCGTCGACGGAGGCCCGCAGCTCGTCGATCTCGACGTACTCGTCGGCGGTGTGGGCCAGCAGCACCGACCCCGGACCGAAGAGGAGCGGCCGCCCCCAGGCCGAGAGGAACGGAATGTCGGTGGTGAACCGGAAGGCCGCCGTGTCGAACCCCGGCACCGTGACCAGCTCCACCGGCGGCACCTCGGCCACGTCCTCCAGGTCGACCCAGCGCTTCAGCGGCTCGAGGGCCGCCCGCACCTCCGCGGCGGGGCCCACGGTGCGGAAGTTGACCTCGGCGCCCGCCACCGGCGGGACCACGTTGGGGGCGATCCCCCCCGTCGAGCAGGGTCACCGTGTAGCTCGTGTCGCCGAGCTTCGGGCTGGCCGGCAGCGGCAGCGTCCGCAACGCCACGAGGGCGTCGACCAGCTTCTCGATCGCCGACACGCCCTCCTCCGGATGCGACGAATGGGCGGTCTTCCCCGTCGCGGACAGCCGCACCCGACAGACCCCGCGGGTCGCGATGCCGAGGCGGCTGTCGGTGGGCTCGCCGTTCAGGAGGTAGCGCGAGCCGCGCGGGGTGCGGTTGGCGGCTTGCGCGCCGTGGCTGCCGCGCTCCTCCCCCACCACGAGCAGCAGCCCGACCCGGGTCTCGCCGGCCGCCCGCAGTCGCTCCAGCGCCCCGATCTGCGCCGCCGCGATGCCCTTCGCGTCGCAGGCCCCCCGCCCGTGCAGCCGCCCGTTCTCCTCGCGGCTCGGAAAGTGCGGCGGCACGCAGTCGAGATGGGTCGACAGCACCACGTCCGGCCGCCCGAGAGCGACCCAGAGGTTGATGCGGTCGCCCTCGACCGGCTGCTCCTCGACCTCGTAGCCGCGGTCGCGCAACCACCCCGCCAGCCACCGGGCGACCGGGCCCTCCCCGCCCGTCGTCGAGTCGAAGTCGATGAGCGACCGGGCCAGGTCGACCACGTCGAAGGGGGGCGCCGAGGCGGCTGCGTTGTCAGGCGACATCCATCTGCTCCGTGCTGCTGTCCGATGACCGGGGATTCTGATTCCGTTGCTGGTCCTGCGAGAGCGAGGGTACCATGGAGGGATGGCGCTGATGCCGTCGACGACCGGCGATGCACGCATGGCCGCGATGCCGGCGTCGGCGTCCCTCCCGCGGAGGAGCTTCACTCGAGAGGACTACCACGCCATGGGGAGGGCCGGGATCCTCACCCCCGAGGATCGCGTCGAGCTCCTGGATGGCGAGGTCGTCGTCATGGCGCCGATCGGGACCCGCCATGCAGCCGGCGTCGATCGACTCACCAGGGCCCTCCCCGGTCGTCGCGCAGGTCTTCCGGTTCGTACGGCCACCGGGCGATGAAGGCGCGGAGATTGTCCCGCGCCGTCGCAACGTCTTCGTTCAGGTAGAGCACGGGGAAGCTGCGAGGCGGGTTCCAACGGCCGCCGTTGCGTTGCGCGAAGCTGGGATCGAGCGGATCGGGCCAACCCGGATCGGCGATGCGCCACCAGACGTGGGCGTCGCGCACCGTCTCGCGCAGCAACTCCACGGTCAGCCGTGCGCCCGGTCGAACCGGAACATGTTCCGGCAGGCCGTCAGCACCGTCCGCGTCTCGCCCCGTCCCCACAGCGCCACGAGGGACTCGCCGCCGAGCGCCGGGATGGGCCGCCGCACCACGGCCGGAATGCGGTCCCGCTTGAGATGCTGCACCAGCAGGTCGGTTGCGGCCGCCAAGTCCGCCATCGCTACCGCGCGCTCGGGCGGCGCCTCTCGTCGCAGCCACTTGCCGACGGCCTGACGACTCACGCCGAAGAGACGCCCGGCCTCGGCCTGGCTCAGGCCCCAGACCCCCATGGTGCGAGCGAACGACGCGCCGCCGCCGCGCAGGCGGTCGAGACGTTCAGTGAAGGCGTCGAGCCAGGGACCGTCTCGTCCGTGCGCCGCGAATGTCCGCTCGGCCGCCTCCTCGGGACCGAGGGCTCCACTCGGGTCGCTCATGCCGACAGTGTTCATGTTCAGCCGGCAGACATATGTCAACCGCTACCAGATGTCAACTTCTCCGTTCGTCGACGAAGACAGTTTGGTGCACCGTCACCGCCCGTTGTCCGCAGTTCCTCCGAGCGGGCACCGCGCAGTGAAGTCGGTCATCGGCTAGTGCCACCGGGCTTGTCGATATGCCTCAAATCAGTTGCAGCGTCCGCCCGCATTCAGAAGCCCAACAGATCTCGGGTCTCGTCGAGGAAGAAGGAACGATATCCGTCGGGCTCACCCTCGAGGTTCCCCTGTGCGTCTACGGAAATGCTGTGCATCCGGGAACGGGTGCCGTCCTCACTCGGTTCGAAATAGATGATCGACAGCTCGTCTGGAGGAAGAATCTCTTTCATGACGCAAATCCGGAACCGATCGACGAAATGATCGCTGTGCGTCTCGATCACGAAGCTGCGGCCGCTCTCGGCCATCCACTGCGCCAGCGCCGCTTGCGCGCGCGGGTGCAGGTGGACCTCAGGCTGCTGGAGGATCAGAACGGCTCCGGGCGCGCTATTGTGGATGGCACTGAAGATCGCCAGGAGGCTGTGGACGCCGCATCCCGCATCCATGAGATTCAAACGCCCGCCCGGGGTGTCGACGACCACCTCCGCACCGCGGCCGTCCGGCGCACGAATGACACACACGGCCGTCCAGAGTCCGAGGGTCCTGCCCGCTTCGCCGAGAAACGCCAGCAGTTCGCTTTCGTCAGCGGCGACGAGGTAGTCGGGCGTCGCCGCGTAGTCGCGCCGACGCGGCGGCAACACCGGCTCGACGGCCTGCACGCGAAAGGCCCGAGCGTCCGAGAAACGGAGCTCCCCGCTCAACAACGAAACCAGCTTCACGAAACCGGCCTCTCGCTCCGCCCCACCCCGCCCGCCGGCCTGGCGCCGAAATACGCTCAACTCACCGGCGAAGGGAAGGCGGCCATGCCGGACGTCGCGCGACAGCCAGTTCGACACGGAACGAAACGAGAGCTCTCCAGGCAGAAAATCGAACGAGAAGCCGGACTCCCGCAGGCGCAGAAGAACGCCGGGCTCGTCGGGCCTCGCGATGTGCAGATCCCGGAGGTTGCCGCCGGTGCCGCGAAACCGCAATTCGACGCTCGTGTCGACGGGCACACCTTCTTCACCTGCCTCGAAAGCGAGCACGATGCGGTCATGACAGTGCTCGGCGAACTCGCCGCCAACGGTGAATCCCGTCTTTCCGACGCGAACTACGGAATCGAACTCACCCATGCGGAAAGGCGGATTGTCGAAGTGGTTGATTTCGTCGACGTAGCAGAAGCCAGCGAGCCTAGCCAGTGCCTGGTAGCAGCCCAGGAAGGTGGACTTGCCGGCGCCGTTCTCGCCCACGAGCAAGGTGATGCGCGGTGTCCGCGCCGTCTGCTTGCCGTCGAAGCAGCGAACGTCTCCGATCTCGACATCGGTGATTCTTGCCATCCAGCGCCCCCACGTCCCATTCGGATCAGATATCGGCCCGATCGAAGCACGCGCATCGCGACCGCCATCGCCACGCCGGCTGCACCCGCGGCGACCCAGCCGGCCGAGGGGGGACGAGAAACGGATAGCGGTACTCATCGTCAAGCGCCGTACCCGTCGATACGGAGCAGGCCCGCCTCGCAACGTTGGTGCGCCGAACGTAGCGGGCCCCGAATCAGACTGTAGCTCAGTTTACCCGCGAGGTCCGGCCACCAGGCTTCGGCCACCGTCAGCCGGACCGTCTCGATCGCCATCAGACTGGGCATGAATGGAGTGTGTCTCGCCAGCCGCCAGCCGCACGCCATCAGCTCCCCTCGTCCGCCGCACCCCCGAGCGGCGCACCGCGCAGGAAGTCGGTCAACGGCTGGTGCCGCACGCCCTGAAGGTCGGCGGGCTGGTGCGGATCGAGGGAGAGCAGCACGCGGGGGTAGGCGTCGCGGACCGCGGCGAAGGCCGCCAGCTCGCGCTCGATGGTGGCGGGCGATTCGAGCAGGTAGGCGACCTGCACGTAGCGGCGCCCGGACCGCTGTTCCGCGACGAAGTCGACCTCCCGCGGCCCCGCCACGCCGACGGTCACCGTGTAGCCGCGGCGGCGCAGCTCCAGGAAGACGAGGTTCTCCAGGACGCCGCCGATGTCGCTCTCCCGGTAGCCGACGATCCCGTTGCGCAGGCCGATGTCGCCCAGGTAGTGCTTCCGGTTCACCTGCAGCAGCCTTCGGCCCTGCAGGTCGAAGCGGGGAACCGGCGTCAGCAGGAACGCGTCGCCTAGGTGCGCGAGGTAGTTGAGCACCGTATCGACGGCGGTCGTCCTGCGCTGGCTCTTCAGGAAGTCGGCGATGCGCTTCGCGGACACGAGGCTGCCGACGCTGTCGACCGCGAACCGCGTGATCGCCTCGAACAGGGCGACGTCGCGGATGCGGTGACGCCGGATCACGTCGCGGATGGCGATGGTGCTGACCGTGTCCGTCAGCATCTGCTCGACGACCGGGTCGCTCAGGTCGGTGTGGAGCAGCCCCGGCAGACCGCCGATGCGCAAGTAGAGCCGGAACAGCTCGGCGTCGTCGGCCGCCGCGCCGGGACGCTGCCGGTACAGGTCGCCGAACTCGGCCAGCGTCAGCGGAAACACCTGGAGCGTGACGTAGCGGCCGGCGATCAGCGTCGCGAGCTCGGCCGACAGCAGCGTGGCGTTGGAGCCGGCGACGACGACCTCGGTGCGGTCCTCGCCGTTCAGCGAGGCGACGGCGCGTTCCCAGTCGGCGATCTGCTGCACCTCGTCGACGATCACTACCCGCGGCTCGCCCCCCCGCGTGGTCGACTCGACGTGGTCGATCAGGTCGCGAGCGGTCCGCAGCGATTCGAACGCGAACGACTCCTTGTCGACGTAGACCACCTGCCGCTCGTCGCGCAGCGAGGCCGCGAACTGCCGCAGGAGGACGCTCTTGCCGACGCGCCGGAGGCCCGTGACCGCGGTGATGGCTGGGGCGTCCAGAAACTGCCGGAGGCGGTCGAGGTAGTGCTGACGTCGGATCTCCATTCTTCGGATATGGACGAATAAAATGGCTAACTAGAACAATTTTCGATCATAGACGAAATTTTGCGATCCGCGCCAGCGACCCGATCGAATCACCTCCGCACCCGCGACATGCCGTCGGCGTCCCGGTACCTCCCGCCACCGCGAGACGATGCGGTACACTGCGTTTCCGCACCGCCGTTGCGCCGTGCCGTCGTTGACGTTAAGTCGTTGACTGGAAGAAGTTTATTGCAAAGGACGAGGCCGGTTAGACGGGCGTCCACCTGTCTCGCGGGAAGCCGACCCGGAGCGGCTCGTGACCACCCTCGACGACCGACCCCGCCATTTTCAACTGGCGTCAGCCTGTCTCTGGCCGGAAGCCACCCCTGGAGCGGCTCGTGACCACCTCGACGACCGACCCTGCAATCCCCCGCGCCGGCATGCTCGCGACCGTCCGCAACCGGCGCGGCGTGGTCGCGGCCGTCGAGCCCTTCGACGGCGAGACGGGACGCCTCCACCTCGTCCACCTGGAGTACACCGACGATCACACGCCGTCGCAGGAGCGCCTGCTGTGGGAGTTGGAGCCAAAGCCGGGCAGGACGCTGCTCGAACCGAACGCCCTGCCCGACCCGGCGCACGCCGGCGGTGCCATGCCCGCCGAAGACTTCGACGCGCTGCTGCGCGCCGCGCGCTGGACGGCGCTGTCGCCCTACCTGGACCCGGCGGACGCGAACGGCGGCGCCCGGCGGGAGCCGATCGCGAGCCCGTTCCACGGCGGCGTTCGCATCGAAAGCTACCAGCTCGTGCCGCTCTTGAAGGCCCTGCGCATGCCGCGGGTCAGCCTGCTGATCGCCGACGACGTCGGCCTCGGCAAGACCGTCGAAGCGGGCCTCATCCTCACCGAACTGCTGCTGCGACGCCGCATCCAGCGGGTCCTGGTGCTCACGCCGGCCTCGTTGCGGCAGCAGTGGCGGGAGGAGCTGTGGGACAAGTTCTCGCTGCGGTTCGAGGTGGTGGACCGCCAGGGGACCGAGCGCCTGCGCCGCCGCCTGGGCATGGACGCGACGCCGTGGCGCTCGTTCAGCCGCATCATCGCGTCGTACCACTATCTGCGCCAGCCCGACGTGCTCGAGCAGTTCCGGGCCGCGTGCCGCGCGCCGGAAGGCTCGCCGCACCTGCCGTGGGACCTGCTGATCGTCGACGAATGCCACAACCTGATGCCCTCGCCCTTCGGCGAAGACAGCGAGCTGTGCCGGATGCTGCGCTTGGTGGCCCCGCAGTTCGAGCACCGCCTGTTCCTCTCCGCCACGCCCCACAACGGCCACACCCGCTCGTTCACGGGGCTGCTGGAGATGCTCGACCCGGTGCGCTTCTCCCGCACCAGCGAGATGGGCCCGGCCATGCGCGGGCGCATCGAGGACGTGGTGGTCCGCCGGCTGAAACGCGACATCAACGCCGGGGGCCTTCGGCGGGGGAGCGCTTCGCAGGAACAGGACCCTCAGCGGGAGAGCGCGCGGGGAAGCACGTCGCAGGAACAGCGCCCGAGCCATCGCTTCTGCACGCGGCGGCCCCCGGAAGCGCTCCTCCTCAGACCCGAGCCGCGCGAAGCCGACCTCTCCGACGCCTTCGACGCCTTCCGCACCGCCGTGCGCGGGCTCGTGGCGAAGGGGACGCCGTCCAGACGCCGGACCGGCGCGTTCGCGGTCGAGATTCTGAACAAGCGGCTGCTGTCGTGCCCCACCGCCTTCGCCGATTCCTGGAGCCGGACGCGGCAGGGACTCTCCGGCGCGGAGCCGGCCACCGACAAGGACATGGCGGCGGCCGAGCGCACCCTGCGCCAGGACACCGGCGACGACCGCGAGGCCGAGCAGCGCGAGGCCACCGCCGCGACCGTCGCCGGCGCGTGGCTCCGGAACTTCGCCGACGACCTGGATGAGCACATCCGGGGCATCGAGCGGGCGCTCGACGCCCTCGGTTTCGACCTCGACGAGGCGCCGATCACCGAACAGACGCCGGCCGCCGATGCGCGGTTCGACGCGCTCGTGACGCTGATCGAGCGGCTGCTGACCGGCGGCCGCGCCTTCCGGCCCGACGAGCGCCTGATCGTCTTCACCGAGTACAAAACCGCCCTCGATTACCTCGCCCGCCGCCTGCGCGAGCGCTACCCCGCCGACCGCGTGCTCACGTTGTTCGGCAGCGGCGGCCCCGACGGCATGGACCAGAGCGACCGCGAGCACGTCAAGGCGGCGTTCAACGACCCGGCGTCGCCGGCGCGGGTGCTCGTGGCCACCGACGCCGCGTCAGAGGGCCTCAACCTGCACCGCACCGCCCGCTACCTGCTGCACTACGACTGTCCCTGGAACCCCTCGCGGCTCGAGCAGCGCAACGGCCGGATCGACCGGTACGGGCAGGCCCGCGACGTGACCGTGCATCACTTCGCCAGCTCGGCCGACGCCGACCTGAGCTTCCTCGAGCACGTCATCCGCAAGGCCAACGAGATTCGCGAGGACCTCGGCTCGGTGAACGAGGTCTTCGACCGCGCCGTGCACCGCCGCCTGGTTCGCGGCGACGACGCGGCGGCGGTGCAGGCCGAGCTCGACCGGGCAATCGCGACGGCCCGCGGCGGCGCCGACCTCGACGCCGACGCCACGGTGGTGGCCGCCGACGAGGCGACCGGCGAGTCGGCCGCGGTCGAGGCGATGGCCGGCGAGATCGACCTCGACCCCGACGCCATGCGCGACACCCTCGAAGCCGCCCTCGCGATCCCCGCCGGCCGGCCGCAGCTCCGGGCCGACGGCGAGTCCGGCTTCTCCCGGCTGCTATACCCCGACCTCGCGGGCTGGCACGACGTCATCGACGAGACCGTGCGCCGCCCGTCTTCCGGCGGCGGATACGGCCCGATGCCGCGGCTCGCCTTCAGCACCGAACCGTTCATCGAGCGGCTCGGCCCGCTGAGCGTGTTCAGCCCGCGCCGCGACGCGCTGCTCGTGCACCTGGCCCACCCCCTGATGCAGCGGGCGCTCGGCGTCCTCACGCGGAGCCGCTATCCTGGCGCCGGCCACGAGACCTCGCGCTGGACGGTGCGGCTGGGCCGGGTCCCCACCGGTGCCGACGCCGTCATCCTGCTCAGCATCGAGGAACTCGGCGTGAACGACCTGCGCGAGACCTTCCATCGCTGGGTGCGGACGCTGGCCCTGCCGGTACGCGACGGCCTGCCCGGCGAGCCGCTGCCGCACGTGCCGGCACAGGCCCGGCGCGACGGGCTCCCCGCCGACGACCCGGGCGCGCGGGCGCGCGCGAGCGACATCTTCGACGACGCGCGGGCGGGCCTTCAGAAGTGGCTGCGCCGCTACCGCGACGACCTGACCGAACGCCTGCGCGGCCAGCTTCGCGTGGACGGCGACGCCGCGCGCGCCCGTGAGGACAAACGCTACCGCCAACGCCGGGGCGAGGTGTCGGCCCTCATCGAGCAGTCGACGGTGGCCAGACTCACACGCGAGATCGAGAACCTCACCCTGAAGACGCGCCAGCGCGGATTCTTCGACGAAGACGAGCGCCTCGCGGAACTGGAACGGTCGATCGAAGAGAGGGAGGAAGAGCTGGCGCGCCGCCGCCGGCACTACGAGGAGATCCGCGAGCAGCTTCAGCGCGAGCGCGTGCGCATTCTCGACCGCCTCCTGCCGGCGCGCTTCACCCTGGCCGGCGAGGCGCAGGTGTTCCCGGTCGCGGTGGAGGTCCGCCTGCCGGAGCGTTCACACTGAGGGACGGATGCCGGGGGCGAGGCCGACGCGGAAGCCGCTCCTGGCGCCCCCCGGTTCACCCCCCGGTTCACCGGGTCAGACTGAGGGACGGATGCCGGGGGCGAGGCCGACGCGGAAGCCGCGCCCGACGCCCCCGGTTCACCAGGGTCACACTGAGGAACAGATGCCAGCGGCGAAGCCGAACGCAACTGGAAAACAGGCCAGGCTGGCGCGCCTGCCGGGCTGGGACCGCCTGCGCCACGGCGGGCTGCTGCTGGACGGCAAGCGGCTCGCCGCGCTGGCCCCCCGCGTGCCGGCCCCGCTCGACGCCTGGACCGAGGGCCAACTCCGACAGCGGGCCGCCGCGGTGCAGGACGGCGGTGCCGAGGCTGCACCCTTCGTCACCTTCGTGCTCGAGCAGGTGTGCGGCCTCGACGCATCGACCGGTGCCTGGACGCGCGGCAGCCACGTGTCCCCGTCCTGGGGACGGCGCGCGGTCACCGGCGAGACCGTCAAGCCCCGCCAACTCTGGGAGGGACGGCGGGGCGGCCGGCTGCCGGTGTTCCTGGACGACGGCAGGCGGCTCGGCATCGGGAAAAGCCGCCGCACGGTGAGCCGGGTGCTCGGCTGGCTGCGCGCCGGCCGCGAACAGCTTGCACTGGTGACGAACGGCCGGCAGTGGCGGCTGGTGTTCGCGGGGCTCGACCACGACGCGTGGTGCGAGTGGGACCTCGACCTCTGGTTCGAGGAGGGCGGGCTCTCTCCGCAGGTGACGGCGCTGCGCACCCTGCTGCAGAACGACCTGTGGACGCCCGAGGCGGACGACGCCGAACCCCCGCTGCTTCAAGCCATCCGCGACACGCGCAAGGGGCAGGCAGAGCTGTCGGAGGTGCTCGGCGAGCGCGTGCGCGCGGCGGTCGAGATCCTGATCCGCGCCCACGGCGACGCCCTGTCTTCGTTCGTGGAGTCGGACGAGGTCCAGGAGTACGTCGAGCACCTGGCCGACGAGGCCGGCATCCCCCCGCCCGGTGCCGACGAGATCAGGGAGATGTTCGGCGCCGGCCCCGCCGACATCTACCGGGCGGCGTGCCGGGTGGCGATGCGGCTGGTCGTGATCCTGTTCGCCGAGTCGCGAGACCTCCTGCCCCGCAACAACGCCCTCTACCACGAGAGCTACGGCGTGCACGGCCTGCTCGAACGGCTCGAACGCGCGGTGGCCCACGGCCGCAACCTCGCGGGCAGCTTCGGCGCGTGGCCCCGCGTCCTCGCCCTCTTCGCGCTCGTCCGCAAGGGGTCGCACCACCCGGATCTGCCGGTGACCGCCTACGGGGGCGACCTGTTCGAGCCCGGCGACCTCGAAGCCGAGGACGGCGTGTCGCGGGCGCTCCGCGTCTTCGAGCACGCCTGCTTCAAGCACGACGTGCTGCCGGACCGCGACGTCCACGAGATGCTGAGGCTGCTGACGCGCACGACCATCCGCATCCGCCAGGGCCGGTCCAGCATCCAGGCCGTCACGCCCGTGGACTTCTCCGACCTGTCGTCCGAGTACATCGGCATCCTCTACGAGGGGCTGCTCGACTACGAGTTGAAGACCGCGCCCGCCGGCGACCCCGTTATCTTCCTCTCGGCCGGCGACCAGCCCGCGCTGCCCCTCTCCCGGCTGGAGGCGATGGACGACCCGGCGCTCCGCACGTTGTTCGAGCGACTCAAGGACAAGTCGGGAGCGGCGGACGACCCGCCGGAAGAAGAGGTCACGGAGCGGGAAGCCTCGGTCGGCTCGGCCGGCGAAGACGAGGCCGCGGACGCTACGACGTCCGAGGACGACTCGTTGTTTGCCGACTCCGCCGACGCCTCGGCGTCCGTCGACGTTGCGCCCGCCGCGGACGGTGTGCCCGCCGTGGAGGCCTCGCCGTCCGCCGACGTTGCGCCTGCCGCTGGCGGTGCGCCCGCCGTGGACGCGCCGCCAGCACCCGCCGTTGCGCAGGACGAACGCCGACGGAACCGGACGCGCGCCGAGGAGTGGGCGCGTCGCGCCGTGCGGGCGGCCCGGCTGCTCAAGAAGCCCCGCGGCCGCGATACGCCAGAGCGCCGGCTGGCGTTCGAGCACCGTCTCGCCGCCAAGGCGCGCCAGCTCGTCGCCCGCGTCGTCCTGCCCGGCGAGTGGTACCTGGTGCGCTGGGGCGGGCACGCGCAAGGGCTCGGGCAGCTTCTATACGCGCCCCGGCCTCGCGGTGCCCACGGTGCAGCGCACGCTGCGCCCCCCTCGCCTACGACCCGCCGGACGGCCCCCGACGGCAAGCCCGACGTCGACGCGCCGCCGGCCCGCTGGACGCCGAAGCGCCCCGAGCAGATTCTCGACCTCACCGTCTGCGACCCCGCCTGCGGGTCGGGCACCTTCCCCTTGGCCGCGCTTCGCTTCCTGACCGACGCCCTGTACGCCGCGCTGCAGTGTACCACGGCCGTCTGCAGCGGGACGGTGACCGCGTCCTCGTTCGCCTCCTTGGCATCCAGGACGCCAACGGCGCGCCGGGCCGCGAGAACGCGGTCGGACAGGGATCGTCAAGCGGCACAGGCCGCGCCGAACCCCGTCTGGCCGACGAGCTGATTCCCTGCCGACCCGACGACGACCGTTTCGAGCCGCGTCTCAACGCGGTCCTTCGGCGCCACGTCGTCGAACGCTGCCTCTATGCCGTGGACCTCGACCCCCTCGCGGTGGACCTGTGCCGTCTGTCGCTGTGGATCGAGACGATGGACCGCACCCTGCCCTTCGGCTTCCTCGACCACAAGATCAAGTGCGGCAACGCCCTCGTCGGCGCGTGGTTCGACCAGTTCCGTCACTACCCCGTGATGGCCTGGAAGAACCGCGAGGGAGGAGACAAGAAACCACTCAAACGGCGTGCACTTCAAGCAGAACGCCCGCACCAGGGCGATCAAGGCGTTCGTCAAGGACAAGCTGAGGCCGGACCCTGCGGCAATTCCTGGGGGGGGCGCCGACCTGTTCTCGCCCGACCTGCTCGCGCAGTCGACCACCGCCCACGGACAGCGCCCTCGCGGTTCTTGAGCGCATGCACGCCATGCCCGTGCAGGACGCGGCCGAGCGGGCGCGACTGTACCGAGACGAACTCGTCGGATCGGCGGCGTGGCGCGCGCTCAAGGATGCGATGGATCTCTGGTGCGCGTGCTGGTTCTGGGCCGGCCGACGAGATCGCCGACGCCCCGCTGCCGAGCACCCTCGCCGCCCCCCCCGACCACGACCCTCGCTGTCGCCCGACGCATCGCGGCCGGGATGCGCTTCTTCCACTGGGAGCTGGAGTTCCCCGACGTCTTCCGGCGCGCGGGGCAGCGGGTTCGATGCGATGCTGGGGAATCCGCCGTGGGACATCGCCAAGCCGGTCTCCAAGGAGTTCTTCTCGAACCTCGATCCGCTCTAACCGCTCGTACGGCAAGCAGCAGGCCCTCGACAAGCAGTCCGAGTACTTCGCCGACGCCGGCACCGAGCGCGCGTGGCTCGACTACGGCGCACGGTTCCGCGCCCAGTCCAACTTCACGAGCCACGCGCGGAGCCCGTTCGGCGACCCCGAAGAGAACGCCGCGAGCACCAATCGCTTCACCGTTGCCCGGGGCGCGACGAACCTGGAATTTCACGAACGCTGGCGCCGCGCCCGCCTAAAATCCGCCGGCTTCGCCGATTCCGGTCACCCGTTCCGCCACCAAGGCTCGGCCGACCTCAACCTCTACAAGCTGTTCATCGAGACCGCCCACGCGCTCCTGACGCAACCAGGGCCGGGTGCCAGCGGCGCGAACACCGGTGACGAGTGCGACGGCGACGCCGACACGCGGGCCGAGAAGACCCGCGGCGAGCGCACGGCAGACGCCGACGCTCGGGGCGGCCGGCTCGGCTTCCTGGTACCCTCGGGGCTGTACTCGGACCATGGCACGGGCGCCCTGCGCGGTCTGTTCCTCGAACGCTGCCGGTGGGAGTGGCTGTTCGGCGTGGAGAACCGCGACAGGGTCTTCCCGATTCACAGGAGCTACAAGTTCAACCCCGTCGTCGTCGAGAAGGGCGGCGCTACCGAGGTCATCCGTACGGTCTTCATGCGCCGCAACCCCGACGACTGGGAACGGGCCGAGGACCTCGCCACGCCCTACACCCGAGCGCAGGTCCAGCGGTTCAGCCCGAAGAGCCGCGCCCTTCTTGAGATTCAGTCGCAACGGGACCTGGAGATACTGGAAAAGATCTACGCCAACGCCGTCCTGCTCGGCAACGACAGCCCTGACGGCTGGGGCATCCGGTACGCACGCGAATTCGACATGACGAACGACTCCAGCCTCTTCTCGCCCCGCCCCCAGAGGGAGGCGGAGGGCTACCGGCCGGATGAGTACAGCCGCTGGCTGCTCGGCCACTGGCGGCCTATCGAGGAACTGTGGGAGGAGATGGGGGGCGACCTGCCCCGGCCGGAGCCGGCGGCGTTCGATCTCGAAAGCTGGCTGTTCGACACCACCGCCGGCCCCGAACGGCGGGAAGCCGAGGCGCGGTTCGTGCACGGGCATCGGCTGAAGCCGGGCGACGTGGTGCGCACCGCCCGGCGCGCGCGCTGCGCGCCGCCGCCGTACGACGGTCTTCCGGTTCCGCGGGCGGCGCTTCCGCCGGGCGTCATCCTGTCGCGGAACGGGGACACATGGGTTCGAGAAGAAGAGGTCCGCGACGTCGCGCTGCCGCTGTATCAGGGCATCATGATCCAGCCCTTCCTGCCAAGCGCGCGCGGTTGGCTCAGCGGCACCGGCCTGCGGGCGAAGTGGAACTACTGCGACCTCGGGAACCTGCAATGGAATCCACAATACCTGATGGCAGAGGAGTATGCCGACCCAGGGCACGAGGGTTTGTCTCCGCTGAAGATCGGGTACCGCGAGGTGGCTCGCAACACCGACGCGCGCTCCTTCATCGGTGCTGTCCTCCCTTCTTTTCCGGCCGGCCACAAGGTGCCGATTCTGCACGTCGGCACACCTGATCTTGACACGATCGCGAGCGCAATCGCCGTGTTCAACAGCCTCGTCTTCGATTGGGTTGTTCGCCGGCGTCTCGGAGCGGCTGCTCTCGCTTGGTTCGTCCTCGCCGAGGCGACTCTGCCACGCCCCTCCCAGATTTCCGTACTGTCGCCGCTCATCGAGAAACTGAATCTCTTCCAGAGGCCGTTTGCCGTCGCCAATACTCTTCGACGCGAGGATCCGGTCCACGCCCTGCATCCGGGAGAGAGGCTGCGACTGCGCACGATGGTGGATGCGGTCGCCTGCGGCGCATTCGGTCTCGACGCCAACGACTTCCGCTATGTCCTGCGTGATTGTGACCATCCTGTCGGCGACTTGCGCGCGGCGCCTGGACAATCTGGGGCGCTGGACCCGCGCGGCTTCTGGCGTGTCGATCGGGCCAAGGAGCCGGAACTTCGCCACACCGTCCTGACGCTCGTCGCCTTCCACGACCTTCAGGCGAAGATCGACGCGGCGGGGGGGGACCGCCAACGCGGCATCGAGGCCTTCCTGACCCAGAACGACGGCGAAGGCTGGATGCTACCCGAGACCTTGCGTCTCGCCGACTACGGCCTCGGCCACGACGAGCGCGCCAGGCACCCCCAACCGGTCGCCAGCCGCCTCGGCTTCCGTTTCTACGACTGGCAGCTCGCCCGGAGCACCGACGAGTCGTGGCGCGAGTGCCACCTGCACGCCCGCAACCTGCTGGGCGAGCACGGCTACGCATTGCGTGTCGCCGACCTGATCGCACAACGGACGACCGATGGGGAGGACTACCGCGGCCTGCTCACGGACTCGTTCACGCGCGACCTGACCGGCGACGCCGGCTACGTGACGGTGCTGGCCGAGATCCGTGCGCGAGACATCCTGTACGAGGGCGCCTACTGGTCGATGGTCGCCGATCTGCGCCGCGCCGGTCATCTGCACGACGATGGCTACGCCCGACTGCTCGACCGGTTGCACGCCCGTGAGCTTCTCGACAGCGACGCCTATCGACGCCGGGGGGGACGGACCACGCCCGCGACGGACGTCGGCATCCCGGCGCAACGGGTCGCCGAGACCGGGCCGGGTGGTCAGCCCGAGCTGTTTCCGACGCGCCGGCAGCGGAAGCTGTTCGAGTAGCGGAACGAGGGCTGGCCAGGAGGGCCGCCTTGGGGCGCGGTACGAACGCCGATGGAAGTCCCCGACGACGGGAGGGTGGAAGCAATGAGTCATTCCGAACTGCTCAAACGCATCACCGTGCGACCGGACGTCTTCGGTGGCAAGCCGATCGTGCGCGACATGCGGCTCTCGGTCGAGCTGATCCTGAGCCTGTTGGCGCAGGGCGCCACGCCGGAGGAGATCCTGGACGACTACCCGAGGCTCGAGGCGGACGACATCCGCGCGTGCATCGCCTACGCGCATGCGGCGATAGCGGACGACACGCTGGCTGCCGTCTCGGTGGCGAGGCGGTGAAGTTCCTGGTCGACCACTGCGCAGGCCGACGGCTGGCCGAATGGCTGCGCGCCAAGGGTCACGACGTCTCCGACGCGGGAGTAGAATCCGATCCAGGCGATCGTGCGCTGCTCGAACGCGCCGCCGCGGAGGGCCGGATTCTCGTCACGCTCGACCGCGACTTCGGCAGACTGGTGTACGTCGGCGGGGCAGCGCACGCAGGCTTGGTCCGGCTGCCCGATGTGCCGGTTCGCGACCGCCTCGCCCTGATGGCCGAGGTACTCCAGGAACATGGCGCAGCGCTGGACCGGCACGCGCTCGTCACCGTGCGTGGCGGGCGGATCCGGGTCACCGGTCCGCAACGGTGACGGCCGGGGCCAACGCCGCCGTTCGCGGTCCACGCGCACGAATCCGGCTTCCGTCAGCGGGCAGGTAGTCCAGCCGTTCCCGCGGACCCCGGCGAACCAGGACTTCGCGGCGTTGTGGTGCACGTGGTGGGGCCACGTGAGCGCGATGAGAACGTTGACGTCGAGCAATCGAGTCACGGCCACTCGTCGAGCGCCCTCTGAACGTGCTCGCTGATGATCGGCGGCGCATCGGGCGGCACCCGGAAGACCGGAACGCCGTCGTCTTCCTGGAGGGCTGCGCCGGTCCCCCTGAAGCCGCGCCGCGCCAGGTCCGACACGGCGCTCCCGAGGCTGACGCCGCGCCGGGCAGCCAACGCCCGCGCGACGGCAAGCACGTCGTCGTCGATGGTCAACGTGGTCCGCACTGTGCCATCATAGCATCATGTCATCCGACATCGGATGGATAGACATCGAGTCAACTCGCACCTGGATCGCCTGCCCGGAGATCGGGCACAACGGAACGCCGGCCCTCTCCGGCCCCTGCCCATTCTCCGGCCCCGCGAGGTCGTCGGCATCCTCGCCGCACTCGGCTCCCGCTGGGGGCGTGCCGTAGAGGCCGTTTCCCGGTTCGTGCTCCGCGGCCGCCCTCGCCGGGTCAGCCAACCCGCTCCTGCCCGGTCGTCGTGCTTCCGGCCCCCGCCGTCGCACCATCCCCGCCGCCGACCGGCGCCTGGGGGCCGCGGCGACGCTCGTCCTCTTCAAGCTCGCGCAGGGCGTCCTGCCGCATGCGCTCGCGCTCCTCCGGTGTGTAGTGCTTCCTCATCAACTCGTCCCACGGATGATGCCCTGTCATCGTGAGCGCCCTCCCTCTGGCCGGTCGCGTCCCTGTTGACGTTCCCGCTCGATCTCTCGCAGGTACTGACCATAGATCCGATCAGCTCGCTCGACGTACTCCTCGTAGAACCGCTGCGGATGCGTCTTGTGCCCACCGATCAGCAGGATCGCCGTCCGCCGCGGATCGAATGCGTAGAAGATCCGGATCGGCGGATGCGTCCGCACGCGCAGCTCCCGCATGTGCCCGTGCCGCGAAGTCTTGACACCCGACGTGTCCGGTTGCCGCAACGTCACGCCTTTCAAGGCGAGCTTCGTGACCGCCTTGTTCACCGACCGTTGCTCCGATTCCAACAAACCGTTCCACCACGTTTCGAACTCGTCCGTGTACTCGACCTCGCACCTCATTCGGCCTCCGCCCCGCTGACCCCGTCGGGCTGTTCGCCCGAAATCGGTACGGTTCGGATGCCTCCAGGCCGCGCGACGTCACGATGAATCCCGTTCATCGGAGTCCCGTTCACTACGAACCGCCTCGTCGAGCAACCGCACTCGTTCCTTGAGCTTCCTCTTGCCGACATTGGTCTGCGGGTTCTGCGTGCGACCGCCGCGCCAATGCCCGACGAAGTCCGTTGAGCGAACGGCCCGAGCGAAAGCGCGCCGCTCGCGGGTATCCGCCAACGGTTCCTTCCCCAGGTGTCTTCGCACCAGATCGAGGACTTCGGCCTCCGACCGTCCTCGGAGCGCCAAGCCCCACCGTCCTTCCGGAGTCCGCATCGCCTCCTGCCGTTCTCGCTCCGCGACGCGCCGACGATCTTCTTCGCCGACTCGCCGGTTCCAGCGCGTCGTTTCTTCATCGTCTCGGCGAAAGCGTCCGTAGCCGACCGCGGTCTTGGCCCCGGCACCGGCCCAAGCCAGCGCGTCGCGCAACCAAGCTTCGATTGTAGGCAGATCGCCGTCATGCAGGGGCTGCACGGGGACGACGCCGAACAGGAAGCAGGTGTCTTTGGCCGTGGCGAGAAACGGGATCGGAGTTGGGGAACGCCAGTCTCCCGGCGGATCGTCTTCGCTCCAGTTGGCGAAGTGCGGTGTCATGACATCGGCATCGAGACGCACGGGCGCGGTCGGAACCGCGTCGAGGAAGCAGAGATGCCCCACGCGTCCCGGTGCCCCGAGTAGGCGCTTCCGGGTTTCCTCCGCACCGGGACCAAGGTCGACGTCCGCTTTCGCCCACGCACGAACCATCCCCTTGACCGAACTTCCCGGCAGGCAGGGCGTTCCCAGCGTTGGATGCCAGGCGAAACCGTTCTCCACGGGGTGGCTCCGTCCGAGTCCGGTCACGAAGCGAGCCTCGGTCCTGAAGACTTCGACGAGGCCGCCGCGCCGCTCGACCATCCGCACGATTCGCATCGCGTACTCGTCGATTTGCTCCTGCGTGCCAACCCGGCCGTCAACCAGTGTCCGGATCCACTCGAGTTTCGGATTGCCGCCCTCGCCGTCCTCACGATCCGTGCCCGCTCTGTCGTCCTTCATCGTCCAGGCGTCACCATCTCGGCACCACCTGTTGCAGAACTTGTCGAACCACAACCCGGCGTGCCCGGCCGGCTCGCGTTGGGTCGGATCGTGAGCTGCCGCAGCGTACAGCGGGCGGTTCACGTCGCCTCCTCTTCGATCTTCGGAAAGACGGCCCGGCAACACTTCTTGTGCCATCCCAACCACGCCAACGCCTCGGCCTGGGCGTGCAAGTAGCATGGTTCCTCGCCCGACACGATGGCCTGCAGGACATCCTCGGCCGACGGATAGACGCCGCCCGCTCGGCACAACCAACGTTGCAGACCGCTGTACAGTTCGCGGTGCGCCCTCTGATCGTCGGTTGCCGACTTGGAACCGCCGGCATTGGGGCCGGCCGCCGCCAATTCCGTCGCCAGCGCCTGCCCGAGGCCGTTCATGACGATGGCGGGGCCGATCCGGTCGACGTAGGCGCGGTAGCTCTTCTTGAATCCCGCCGAACGTCCGCTCAATTCGGCGACGCGCGCCAGGGCGTCGGCCGCGCGCGCCTGTTCGATGGTCCTCACGTCGACCTCCCGCGGTCGGCACGGCGGACGCTGACAGCGAACCAGCCTTGGCCGACCGTCTCGTTGCCGCCGACTTGCAGGTACGGATCCGTGTCGGGAAAAAGGGTGTCGAGTGTCTCCAGCACGCCGTCGTCCCTTCCCATAACGAGGGAGTACATAACGGTGTCCGGCGGCAGTGTCTCCTCGTACCACAAGTTCCGGCTCCGCTTGCTACCGTCGTCGTCGAGGACGTTGCGCGCCTGGATGCAGAGACCGTACCGAACGAACCAGGCGAAGTCGTCGTCGTCCAGGACGGCAATCCGATCGCCGAGACGGCGCCGCGTCTCGTCGTGAAGCACGCACGGCGCGATCGCTTCCACGAGGTCGTCAGGCAGCGCGCCCCTGACGGCGAATTGCCGTTCTTCGAGGAACAAGCTGCCGTCGCCGGCCGCCAGGACCTCGCCCGACTTCACGTCATTCGCGTCGGGTACGACCAACCGGGGCGCCAACCCCGCGCGGTCGAGATCGCGGCGGTAGCGTTCGAGCAGATGCAGGCCGGTGACCCAGCGGAACGACTTCGTCAAGCTGCGCACCGGCAGCAGCAGCAACCGGCCATCGGACACAAGCAGATCACCGGCGTGCTCCTGCGTGCCGAAGCGGTCCTTCACGGCATCCGCCTCCATGACGCTCGCCGCGACCGCCCCCTTTGCCTTGTCCCGCAAAGCTCCCTTCAGGCCCGATCCGACCAGCACCGGATAGTCGGTCGCCGCCTCGCGAGCCACGGGGAGGTCGACGACCCCCATTCCGCTCCCGGCACCGGGATGGACCGGAGTCTCGGCCAGCAGGCCGAGCATGGCTGTGTTCATCCGGCAATCTCCTGATTGTGAGGCCACGCGCCTAGCGCGGCAAGACCGAACCCAAGCGGTCGGCGCGCGCCCACCCGCACCAACCCGCCGGTCGTGATGATGTTCCGGACCCGCTCCGGTGCCGCGCCTTCGCAGAACAACACGCTGCCGGGAGAGAGTACGGATCGTAGCGGCAGGGGACGCCTCGCGAGGGAGTCCCAGCCTCCGATCCGCAGCGGCCGGTCGAGACAGGCGCACACGACTACGGCACCGCCGAGCGCTTCCAGCGGCCGCCTGCCCAGGCAGACGTCGTCGGCGAGGTCGAGGGGCGACAGTGCGATGACGGTGACCTGCCCTCCGTGCGTTGTCGTTGGCATATACTTGTCGAGAGACAGCGCGCTGTTCCATTCGCGCCACTCCGCCATGCGGCCTTCGCCTCCGAAGGACAGCGTACGGCCGATCGGTGGCCGCCAGTCCGCGGGCAGTCCGGCGATACGAACGCCAAGCGAAACGCCACGCGCCAGGCGCACGTGCCGGGTACTGTAGAGAAAGCCCTCCTCCGCCGTGCGCGTGTTCGGATCGCGCGCGAGACCGATCCGCGGTTCTTCGCTCCAGAGCGAATCGCTCGACACCACGTCGGTCACGGCCGGCAGCTCCCCGCGCAGCACGGCGTTCATGCCGGCCGCGGTGAGCCAATGCCTGTCGCCGGCCTTGCGGGTGGTCCAGTCGCCGGAACGCTCTGCGGGCGCTTCCGGAAGCCGGGTGGCGTCGCCGAGGTCACAGGCAATCGGGTCGCCCGGACGGAAATAGGCCGACGGCTTCCATCCGTCCGGGTCGGCGACGCCGAGCAGGTGACGCGGCGCGCGGAACAGCGGTTCGTCGTCAGGCTTACGCATCACGAACGGTCCATCAAAGGACAGGACACCGGGATTCTCCGGTCCGTCACCGAGGACCCCGGCGATCTCCCGCGACCAACCTCCCCGGCCGCTCCATCCCCGGGACAGGGCCAGCGCGGCTCGAAGCGCACCGGCCACCGTCGGCGGGTGAGGAGGAAACAGACTGCGGACATCTTCCTGCGGCGCGCTGTCGGCCGTGAACGGGGTTCCGTCGCGGAAGAACCACGTATCCAGCGGTTGGAGCCGGACGCCGGTCATCGACCGTCCCCCTGGGTGCCGGGGGCGGCGAGGAACCGGGCGAGCAGGAGCGCGTCGATGCCGACCTCTGTGACGATCTTCGACCGTGCTGCATCATCCGGGAGTTCGGTACCGTCTGCGCGCGCCCGTGCAGGGCCGAGGACACTCCAGACTAGATCGAGCAACCCGTCCGCGCGAGCCTCGGCACCGGCGCCCATGCGTACCGTCAGGCTGTGGACGATCTCGGCGCGAAGGAACTGACGAACATCGACGTCGACAGGAGCGGTCCCCCAACGGCCTGGGCGCCAATGATCCCATCCGCAGAGCATGGCGAGCGTCTCGCGGATCCGGTAGACGAGCGCCGCGGAGAGACCCGGTTCCGTGTCCCGCTCCGCAAGGTGATCGCTGAGATCACGGAGCAGGTTCACGGCGGACGGCGAACCGCCGCCGAAATGTGCTCGATTCCAGGTGGTCGTCCACTGGCAGTGCAGCCCGCCGGGTTTCAGGACCGCTGCGGCCAGCGAGTCGCGCCCGTTGCCGTCCTTGGCGACGTCGTCGAGCAACCGGTG
This sequence comes from Vicinamibacterales bacterium, assembly GCA_963666855.2. Lineage (GTDB taxonomy): Bacteria > Acidobacteriota > Vicinamibacteria > Vicinamibacterales > UBA8438 > JAJEEA01. The sequence continues at coordinate 4,233 of CAXXTG010000151.1, read as the reverse complement.
AGCTTCGAGCAAGACCGACCGGAGAGGCAGACGGACGTGCGCGTAGGTGATCGCCACGGACAGTGTGGCACCCGCTCTTCCCCCGAACGCCGACCGGTAGGCCGCGGCCAGGGAGTCCGCGCACACCAGCGCCGACGGCACCGGAAGCATCGCCATCACGTCGTCGCCGCCGGCGTACACGGTCACGCCGTCGTGTTCTCGCACGATCTCTGGAGCCCTCCCGGTGAAAGTGGACAACGCACCACTGACAGCCTCTCCGCCCAACTCGCCCACCAGTCTGCCGAGACGGTCGCCGTCGGCGAGGATTAGCGCGTAGAACGTGGGCGGCGTACCGACGGGCCGGCCATCTTCCCTGGTCTTGCAGAGCCCCGCGAGCAGCTTGGCCAGACGTGCACGGGCATCGTTCGCAGGGTCGTCGGCCAGCGGACACCGCCGTGCGCTCTCCAGGAACTCGCGGTGAAAGTAGTTGGCATCGAGCTTCGCGAAGTCGCCCGCCGCTTCGATGTTCAGTTGTGCGAAGGGCGGCCTGCGCTCCGCCACAACGCCGGAGAGGACATTCCGCCTGACGGCCTCAGCGTACTCCCGCGCCCGCTCCGGCACCACCGCTACGACGCGGCGGATCCATGGCACGGCACCCACGTAGACCGTCGACGGCCAGTGCGAGGTGTCGACCTCCCAGTCGAGCCCCCGCCGGGCGACTTTCGGAAACAGCCGCTTGACGAGCGCAAGGGCGCACAGCCGCTCGTTGTCATCCACGTCCAGAGGACCGAGCTGCCGGCGCACGCACCGCCAGAATTCGTCCTGGCGCTCTCGGCTCGCCCGGCTCTCCGCGCGAACGTGCCCCGACAGCTCCTGGAGGTCGTGCATGACCGTGCACTTGTCGCCGGGTTCGTCGGACGGACGGTGGCTCCGCCACCGCTTGCGCCGGGCAAGCAGCCCGCCGCCGTTCTCGCGCGGACCGGCCGTCCACGTCACCTCCCAGAACGTCTCGACCTGGCGATTCCAGATCCGTTCCGTGCCGTCTCCGGCGGAAGAGGCCTTCGCTACGAATCGCTCCAGTACGGCACGACACACCTGTCGCCACGCGTCATCGAGCGCTCCGACGGCGGCGCGCGCCACGTGCGCCGCGTCTTCGTTCACCAGGACGACGAAGTGGTTCGGCACCGAACCGATCCGCGGCGCCCCGCCCTCCCTGCGGCCCGCGACCCACTGAAAGAGCGGGTCGTCATCGACCACCGGCTGTTCGATCCGGCCTCCGGCGTCGCGGGCACCCCGCATGGCGTGCGCGGACAGGAACGACAGCAGGTACGAGCTGCCCCACAGGTCGTGGGTGCGGCGCGACTGTGACACGAAGCCCTGCACCGGGCCGATCGAGATGTCGAGACGCGTCGTCACGAACGCACCTCCACGGCGTCAGTAAACGGCTCCTGTCGCGGCCGCCGGGGGTTGCGGTCGAGAAGACGGTCGAGGAAGTCGTGTATCGGACGGTACAGTTCCTCCTCTGATGCTTGCCGGACCCGGCTTCCTCCGACCGAGATGGTCGCCCTGTCGGCAGGCAGGAAACGGGCGGGCAGGAACGAAAGGACCGCCACGGGCCTGTCGCCGCATTCGTGAATGTGGATGAACAACGGACTTGCGCGGCGATCGAGCCCGTCGACAGGTCCGACCTGCGTGTTTCTCTGCTTCCCGTAGTTGTGAGGCAGGCCGAAGGCGATGCGGCGGGGATGACTGTCGCGTTGACGCGGCTCCCGCTTCATCAAGTCGTGGTCATCCCGGAAGTTCTTCTCGGAGTCCTGACCTCCGAGGATCTTGCCCGCACGCCCCCAACTCCGAAATCGGATGAGCTCGCGGCCGACGAGATCGAGCAGTTCCAGGGGCCTTCTGCCAGCGCTCGACAACAGCACGTGGCGCGCTCTGTTCGACAGAGCGGTGAACTCGGCTGCCGATCCTGCAGGTCCGTAGGCGAGATCGGAGCGGAGCGCGGCGATAGCGCTTCGCAGTTCGTCCATGGACCGCGGCGTATTCCATCGTGCTTGCCCGTTCACGCGCAAGTCCCGCAGCACCAGCGACCCGTAGCCCTTGCGGCTCTTCGCGCCCATGCCGCCCAGGACACCGAGCGCAACGAGCGAGTCCCGCAACGAAGTCAGCTCCTGTTCGTCCAGATCCGGGCCGCGCATCTGAACGGTGAAGTCGAACGGTGCGAGGCACGCGCGCGTGAGTTGGCCGGCCGCGGTTCGCTGGCCCGTTCGCTTGTTCTTGCGGGAGAACGCCTCCATGACACCGTAACCCAGGTAGCGGGCTCCGGCTCCGACGACACCGGCACCAGCGCCAACCTTGAGCACCTCATTCACAGGAATCGGCACCGGCTCCGGAGCAGACGCCAACCGCATGAGCACACGTGCCTGGCCACCGCCAGCGCTCCCGAAGAGCCTGTCTTCTTCTCGTCGGATGACCTGGAGCTCCCCACGGCAGCGCGACCATGCCAGCGCACGCCACCAGTACCGCAACACGCCCTTGACACTTGGCAGACGAAGTTCGGGACGCTTCGGATCAGCGCCGGCGCAGAACAGCGGCGTCACGACGCGGTACGTCGCCTCAATCCCCGTGGCCGACATCGCCCTCCTCCGCTGCATCGATCCAGAACGGCTCGCCCGTCTGATACGGCCTTTCATCCTGTTCAGTCGGCGGCCTGCGGTCGATCAACCCAAACCGGCGCACCGGACAGGCGAGGTCTCGCGCGGCGGTGTGGCGAGCGCCTCGGCGGCAAGTCCCATCAGCGTCGTTCCGCCGGTGACGTTGACGAGGACGTCCTCGGCCCCGATGAAGTGCGGCCGCGCCGCGCGCACCAGACGTTCGATCTCCTCGCGTCCGCCCCCGAAGGCGTCTTCGATGACCAGCGTCTCCACAGCACCCGCGTAACCGGCACGATCAAGCGCCTCCGCGACCATTCCTTCCGTCTCCCTCGAACCGATGACGACACATAATGCCGGCTCCCCGCCAGCTCCCTCCACCCGGCAGGCCCGCATGGCGCTGAAGAGGACGCCGGGACGCTTGCCGATCGGGCTGACGAGCACCCGGCCACCCGCTGACCCACCAAGGGACAGGGGAATGTCCGGCCGCGAACGGAGCGTGCCGTTCCAGAAGGCCCGAATACGGCGAAACGTGCCCTCCGCCTGCGGGTCGTCGACGAGCGGACGGGGGCGCATGCCGTGGTGATGATACGCGTTGCGGAGCTCCGACAGATTCATCCAGAAATCGCCCAGCGAGCGCTGCTCGTCGGTCAGGCGGTCGCGAAGGCCGGCCTCGCCGCAGACCTTTGCCATCGCCCCGAGCAGGCGGCCTGCCCGTCGCCTCACGTTGTGGTAGTCGAGCCATTCGTACGTCCCGCCCCGGCGCCAGACGACCCACGATACCGTCCACTCGTTCATGAGGCCGAGCGCGGCCGCCACGTTCTTGCGGCGGAGCAGATCGTCGACTATGCCGGCCTGGCGATCCAGCTCACATGCCGTCAGGTCGACTCGCCGCTTCCAGCCGTCACCGGTCACCGGAGTCGTCGCAGCAAACCGATCCAGGATGCTCTCCAGTTGATTCGTCAACGTGTCGGCGAGAGGCAGGCGATGGTCGCGCGCGAGCAGCTTCTTCAGCGGCTTGATCCGCCGCTGGCGAACGTCGTGCGCCAAGCGTCCCAGCTCGAGGGGCAAGCCCGACAGGTACGCCTCGGACATTCGGGACAGATCGCGCGCAATGTCCCTCGCTGGTGCGGACCCATCCTGCGTGCCGCCGTCGAGCGCTTCTGCTAGCGGTAGGGTACTGCCGGTCTCACGCACCACCTCCAGCGCGTGAATCCAGCGGGGCAGTTCCAGTAGCGGACGCAGATCCAGGAACGGGCTCGGCGCATCGCCGCGCAACAGGCCGTAGTACGCGCCACGTACCCGGACACCGCGGAGCGCTGCCAGGTAGAGCACGCCGATATACGTGAAGAAACGACAAGTGTCGATATCCGTGGGTGACGTCCACCGGTGAGGGTCGGCTTCCCGAGAGCCGGCGACGGCGTTCGACACCTGCGTGAGATACGAATCGACGTCCGCCTGGGTTTCGCCGTTTGCGACGTCGATTCGCTCACCGGGACACCGGTCACGCAGAGCGGCTTCGAGGATAGGCCAGCTCTCTCGCTTCGCTTCGGGCGTGCAGAGGGCCGCCACGCGATCAGGCCGCTCCGCCGGTGACAGCAGA
>CAXXTG010000150.1:0-8599 GCA_963666855.2 Vicinamibacterales bacterium | reverse complement strand
GCGAGGCCCCCCCGGTGGGCGGCGACGGGTCGACCGGCGCGGCCGGCAACGTGGGCGGCTACAACTCGTTCTGGATGGACCGGGGCGCCGCGGGGTTCCGGATCGACGGCGAGTGGCGCACCTCCATCATCACCGACCCGCCCAACGGCCGGCAGCCCCCGTTCACCCCCGAGGCGCAGGCCGCCCGCGCCGCCTACGCCGCCGCCTACGTGCGGCCGAACACGGGGACGGCGTGGTGGCTCGAGGACGACCTCGAGGCGCCGGGCCCCTACGACAACCCCGAGCAGCGCCCCCTCGCCGAGCGGTGCCTGCTCGGGTTCGGCTCGACGGCGGGGCCGCCCATGCTGCCGGTGCTCTACAACAACCTGAAGCGCATCGTGCAGACCGACGACACGGTCCTGATCCTGGTCGAGATGGTCCACGACGCGCGCGTCGTGCGCATGAACCAGGAGCACGCCCCGCCCGAGATCCGGAGCTGGCTCGGCGACTCGGTCGGCCGCTGGGAGGGCGACACCCTCGTCGTCGACACCACCAACTTCACCGACAGCCCCGCCCTCGGCGGCGCGTCGCGGAACCTGCACGTGGTCGAGCGGTTCAGCCGCATCGACGCCGACACCCTGCTGTACCAGTTCACCGTCGACGACCCCACGGTGTGGACGGCGCCCTGGAGCGGCGAATACGTGTGGCCCGCGAGCGGGGACCGCGTCTACGAGTACGCCTGCCACGAGGCGAACTACTCGTTCGGCGGCATCCTGCGCGGCGCCCGGATCCTCGAAGAGGACGCGCGCGCGGCGGCGCGCTGACGCCGCCTTGCGTTCACGTCAGCGCGTCGGGCGCCGCTTCGGCGCGCCGCAGCCCGCGGGCCGTGGGAGTTTCCGACGTGCGGGCCCGCCGGGGGCGCGTGCGTCGGTGGGGCGACCGGGCGTCTGCCGCGGGGCGGCCGGGGGGCGATCGGAGGCGGAGGCGACGGGGGGCGGAACGGCGTGACGTTCGAGGGCTACGCGACCGGCGGGTTCTACGACGAGCTGTTCCGGGCGGACGGCACGCCCCGGCCCGAGGCGCGCCCGCTCGTCGAGCGCATCGAGCGCCTGGCCGACGGCGAGCTCGCGCGCAGCCAGCAGGCGGCGGCGCGCGCCCTGCTGCGGATGGGCATCACGTTCAACGTCTACGACGACGGGCACGGCACCGAGCGCATCTTCCCCTTCGACATCATCCCCCGCATCGTGTCCCGCGGCGCGTGGCACGAGATCGAGCGCGGCCTGCACCAGCGCATCGTCGCCCTGAACCACTTCATCGACGACGTCTACCACGGCCGCCGCATCGTCAAAGACGGGATCGTGCCGGCCGACGTGGTCGAGAGCTCGCAGGGGTACCGTCCCCAGTGCGCCGGGCTCGACCCCCCGGGCGGGGTCTGGTGCCACATCACCGGCACCGACCTCGTGCGCGACCGCGACGGCACCGTCTACGTGCTCGAGGACAACCTGCGCTGCCCGTCCGGCGTCTCCTACGTGCTGGAGAACCGGGCGGTCATGAAGCAGACGTTCTCGAAGATCTTCGACGGCCTCTCGGTGCGCCCCGTCAGCGACTATCCGAGCCGCCTGCTCGGCGCCCTCGAAGGGGTGGCCCCCCGCGGCGCGGGGCGGCCGAGCGTGGCGGTGCTGACCCCGGGCGTCCACAACTCGGCCTACTTCGAGCACTCGTTCCTCGCGCAGCAGATGGGGGTCGAACTCGTCGAGGGGCGCGACCTCGTCGTCAACGACGGGGCCCTGTTCATGCGCACGACGCGGGGGCTGGAGCGGGTCGACGTCCTCTACCGGCGCATCGACGACGACTTCCTCGACCCCGACTGCTTCCGCCCCGACTCGGTGCTCGGGGTGCCGGGCCTGATGGACGCCTACCGCAGCGGGCGGCTCACCGTGGTGAACGCGCCGGGGACCGGGGTGGCCGACGACAAGGTTGTCTACGCCTACGTGCCGCAGATGATCCGCTATTATCTCGGCGAGGATCCGATACTGCCGAACGTGCCGACATGGCTGTGCTGGCGCGACAAGGACCGCGGCTACGTGCTCGACCACCTCGACGAGCTGGTGGTGAAGCCGGCCAACGAGTCGGGCGGCTACGGCATGCTGATCGGCCCGCACGCGACCGCGGCCGAGCGGTCGGAGTTCGCGGAACGCATCGCCGCGGCGCCCCGCAACTACATCGCGCAGCCGACCCTCTCGCTGTCGCGGGTGCCCACGCTGGTCGACGGCGGCTTCGAGGGGCGCCACGTCGACCTGCGCCCCTACATCCTCCTGGGGAGCAAGCCCTTCGTCCTGCCCGGCGGGCTCACCCGCGTCGCCCTCAACAAGGGCTCGCTGGTGGTGAACTCGTCCCAGGGCGGGGGCAGCAAGGACACCTGGGTCCTCGGATAGCCGGCCCCATGCTCAGCCGCACCGCCGAGTCGGTCTACTGGATGAGCCGCTACCTCGAGCGCGCGGCCAACGTCGCGCGCGTGGTGGGGGTGAACCTCAACCTCGAGATCGACCTGTCGGGCCTCGCCGAGGAGCAGTGGTTCCCCATGGTGCAGGTCGGCGGCGACGAGGCCGCCTTCGCCGAGCGCTACGGGGCGCCGACCCGGTCGAACGTCCTCGAGTTCCTGACCATCGACCGCAGCAACCCGAACTCCATCGCCTCGTGCGTGGCCGCCGCGCGCGAGAACGCGCGGACGGTGCGCGAGATCATCTCGTCGGAGGTGTGGCAGGAGATCAACGAGTTCTACCTCGACGTCACCGCCCCCGAGGCGAGGAGGTTCGCCCTGCACGACGCGGTCCGCTTCTTCGGGTCGGTGACGCGGGCCAGCCACGTCGTCACCGGCACCAAGAGCGAGACGATGGAGCACGGCGAGGCGTGGAACTTCAGCCGCCTCGGCCGCTTCATCGAGCGCGCCGACCAGACCAGCCGCATCCTCGACGTCAAGTACTTCCTGCTGCTGCCGTCGACCGCCGACGTCGGCCGGCCCGTCGACGACCTGCAGTGGAGCGCCCTGCTGCGCTCGGCCAGCGGCTTCGAGGCCTACCGCCGCACGTGGGGGCTGGTGTCGTCGGAGTCGGTGGTGGCGTTCCTGCTCTTCGACCGCGCCTTCCCGCGCTCGGTGGGCTACTGCGTGTCGCAGGCCGAGGTCTCGCTGCACGCGGTCACCGGCACCCCGATGCGCCGCTTCGCGAACCGGGCCGAGCAGTTGCTGGGCCGGCTGGCGTCCGAACTCGACTACACCGACGCCGGGGAGGTGATCGGCGGGGGGCTGCACGAGTTCATCGACGTGCTGCAGGACCGTTTCAACCGGATCGGCGACGCGGTCACCGCGACGTTCTTCCGGCAGGGGTAGCCCGTGACGGCCACACTTCGGGCGCGCGTCGTGCTGGTTTGCCTGGGACTCGCGGGCGGCGCGCTCGCCGCCTGCGTTCGCCAGCGGGCAGGACGCGGCGCGGGACGCGCAGTTGGCCGTCCGGGTCAAGACGGCCCTGGTCAACGACGTCGAGCTGGGCACGATGCCGATCGACGTCGTGGCGCGCGACGGCGCGGTGACCCTGCGGGGCGCCGTCGGCTCCGCCGCCGATGCGGACCGCGCGGTGGCCCTGGCGCGCGGCGTCGACGGGGTGGCGGGCGTGAGGTCCGAGCTCGACGTCGTCGCGGGCGGCCCGCCGCCCCGGACGCGCCCGAGGACCACCCTGCCGGCGCTGGCGCCGCCGCCGAGCGGCGACCCGGTGCGGCTGATCGGGGTCGGGGTGTCGGGCACCGGGATGTTCCCGGCCCGGGACGCCCTGGACCGGTCCGTCGGCGTCGGCGTCATGCTGCGGCTCCGGCCGCGGGCGGGTCTGGCGCCGGTGTTCGCCTTCAGTTGGCGGAACACGCGGTTCGCCGACGGTTCGGGGGTCTCGCCGGGGACCGGCCTGAGCGTGCGGCCGGTGATGGGCGGCGTCGAGTACCGGTTGGGGGACGGGCGCGTCAGCGCCGGCGCCTCGTTCGTCGCCGGCTACGCCTTCAACGGATTGCGGGTTGACCGCGGGCACGCGGGGCCCGAGTGGGCGGTCGAGGTGGGGAACAGCTTCGTCTGGCGGGCCGGCGGGTCGCTGTGGGTCGACGTCACGCGCCGGCTCGGCGTCAACGTGTTCGGGGGCTATCTGGTGACGCGGCCCGAGCTGGCGGTGCTGAGCGGCGGGTCGGTGTCGACCCGCCGGGTGAACGCCGACACCGCCATCGTCAGCCTGGGCCTGGCCTGGTGGATCTTCTGATGGCCGACTTCCTCCACCGCTACGTCGTGCTTCCTCTGGCGACCGCCGGCGACGCCGTCGTCTTCTCGGCCCGGGCGGTGCGCGACGCCTTCCGCCCGCCGTTCGAACTCAAGGAGACGGCGCGCCAGCTTTACGAGATCGGGTGGCTGTCGGTGCCCCTCATCGCCGCCGCGGGCTTCGCGGTGGGCATCGTCCTCTCCATGCACACCCGCGCCTCGCTCCAGCGCTTCGGGGCCGAGGCGCTGATTCCCGCCGCCCTGACCCTCGCCCTCGTCCGCGAGACCGGCCCCCTCGTGGTCGGCCTGCTTGTCTCGGGCCGCGTCGGCGCGGGGGTGGGGGCCGAGCTGGGGGCGATGAAGGTGACGGAGCAGGTCGACGCCCTCGAGGCGGTCGCCGTCGACTCGTTCAAGTTCCTCGTGGTCACCCGTATGGTGGCCTGCGTGGTGGCGATGCCCATCCTGACCACGGTGATGAACTTCACGGGCATCGTCGGCGGGTGGGTGGCCGAGGCCGCCATCTCCGGCATGGCGTTCCGCACCTACTTCGACGCCGCGTTCTCCATCGTCCAGTTCACCGACTACCTGCCCGGCACCCTGAAGACGATGGTCTTCGGCTTCATCATCGCGATGACCGCCTCCTACATCGGCATGCACACGTCGCACGGCACCCAGGGGGTGGGCCGGTCGGCGACGCGCAGCGTGGTGCTCGCCTCGATGCTGATGATCGCGGCCAACGTGGTGCTGGTGCGCCTGATCTTCTTCGTGTTCCCGGAGACGGCGGAATGACCGGCGACGGCGTCCCGATCCGCCTCGACCACGTCTCGAAGAGCTTCGGGCGGTTCACCGTGCTCGACGACGTCTGCCTGGAGATGCCGCGGGGCCGGGCCACCGTGGTCCTCGGCCGCAGCGGCACCGGCAAGAGCGTCATGCTCCGCCACATCGTCGGGCTGCTCGCCCCCGACGCGGGGCGGGTGCTGGTGCAGGGGCGGGACCTCACCCGGCTGTCGGCGCCGGCCCGTCGCGGAGGTGCGCCGGCAGGTCGGGTTCCTGTTCCAGAACGCCGCCCTGTTCGACTCGCTGACGGTGGGCGACAACGTAGCCTTCCCCCTGCGCCGGCACACCCGCTTGGCCGAGCCCGAGATTCGAGCGCGGGCGCAGGACAAGCTGGCTCTGGTGGGGCTGGCCCGCGACTACGAGAAGATGCCCGCGGACCTCTCGGGAGGCATGCGCAAGCGGGCGGGGCTGGCCCGCGCGATGGCGCTCGACCCCCGCGATCCCTGCTCGTCGACGAGCCGAGCGCCGGGCTCGATCCGATCACGTCGGAGGAGATCGACGATCTGCTCGTGCGGGTCAAGGAGGAGCTGCGCACGACCCTCGTGGTCGTGACCCACAACATCCCGAGCGCGCGGCGCATCGGCGACGTGCTGGTGTTCCTGTACGAGGGGAAGGTGCTGGAGCGCGGATCGGCCGAGCAGCTCGAACGCAGCCCGCACGCCATCGTGCGGCAGTTCCTGGCGTCGGAGTCGGGCGGGTAGGAGGCTGCGTGGCTCGTCAGGGCCCGTTGCGCGGGGCCACGGTAGAATGGCCGGCATGGACGCCAATCTGCGGGATCGGCTGTACAGCTTGGTGGATCGCCTGCCCGATACGGAGGCGCTTGCCGCCGAGCGCTATCTCGAATACCTGACGGTACAACGGCGATCCGCTGATCCGGGCCGCCCGGGCGGCTCCGGAGGACGACGAGGAGCTGAACGAGACCGGACGCCGCCTCTTGAACGAAGGACGCGAGGATCTGGCCGCCGGCAGGACGCACACGCTCGACGAGGTCAAGCGGGAGACGGCGGTGCCGTGACGTAGGTGGAGGAGGTCGCGTATGGGTTCCCCGCGTTTGGCGGTGGTCGGGACGTTCGTGGTCGGCGGGCTCCTGCTGTTCGCGGTGGGGGCTGTTCATGATCGGCGACCGCCGGCTGCTGTTCACCGAGCGCTTCGAGATCGAGGCCGACTTCGGCAACGTCACCGGCATCGCCATCGGCACCGGGGTGCGCCTGGCCGGCTTCGACGCGGGCGAGGTGCTCGGCATCGAGATTCCGCTGAACCCCCGGCGAGCGGTTCCTAGTGCGCATGCGGGTGCGCGAGGACCTGCGGCCCCTGGTGCGCACCGACTCGGTGGCCGCGGTGCTGACCGACGGGCTGCTGGGGTCGGTGTTCATCCAGATCCGGTCGGGCAGCGCCGAGGCCCCGACGGTCGAAGACGGCGACCGCATCCGCGGCGGTCGACGCGGTCGAGATCGCCGACCTCATCGCGGAGGGACGCGAGACCTTCCGCACCGTGGGCGAGGAGTTCATCGGGCTTCAGGACCAGATGTCCGCGGCCCTGGACGCCCTGGTGGAGCCCATCACCGTCACCACCGAGCTCGTCGCGCGCGTCCGGGCGGACGTCGAGACCATCACCGGTACGGCCGCCGAGGTCACGCAGCACGCGCGCGCGCTGTTGGAGGATACGCGGGACGATTGTCGAGGCCCTCGCATCCGGCGAGAGCACGTTGGGGCAACCTGCTGGGGGACGATTCGCTCTATCGCGGACTCGCCGGCACGGTGCGGGAGACCGAGGCCACCATGCGCGCGGTCCGCCGGAGCGCCGAAGAGGTCGAGGAACTCGTCGACCGCCTCGGCGGCCCCGAGGGCGACGGCACCCGCCTGCTCGCCGACGCCGCCGAGGGCCGCCGCCCTCGCCCGCAACGCCATGGAGGACGTGGCCGAGAACACCGAGGCCCTCAAGCGGAGCTGGCCGTTCAGCGGCTTCTTCGCCGACCGCGGCTTCTACAACCTCGACCAGTTGACGCGCGACGAGTACCGCGACCTCTTCCGCGACGACCGCTACACGCCGCTGCGCATCTGGGTCGAGGGGCGACCTGCTCTTCGAAACCGTCGGCGACGACCGCGTCACCCTCGCGGGCCGGCGCCGTCGCCCGCCTCGACGAGGCGATGGCGGGCCTGCTCGACTATCCGCGCGACAGCCCCGTCGTGGTCGAGGGCTACGCCGCCGGCGGCCCCGGCCTGGCGTACCGGCGGTCGCAGGCCCGCGCCGACCTCGTGCGCGCGCACCTCGCCCGCGCCTACCGCCGCGCCGCGTCGCTGACCGGCGCCATGCCCATGGGGTCCGCGGCCGAGGGCAGCCCGAGCCGCGACGGCCGCTGGGACGGGGTGGCCCTGACGATGTTCGTCGACACCGATCGGCTGCGGGGCGGGCGGCCCGCGTCGGCGGTCACGCAGTGACGGCTATACTGCGTTGGTCTGCGTCGGCGCTGACGGGATCGGTCTGCCGCGCCCCGAGCGCGCGGGAGCACCGCTGACGGGCCGTGGCTACCATTTTGGCGACCTCGGTCGATTTTCGTTCCCGTGCCGCGAGGTTCCGAGGGTCGGCATGTTCCAGCCCGCATCGTCACCGCCCCCGGCGGCGCCGGCCGCCCGCCCGCTCATGACCGCGGAGGAGCTGTTTCGGCTTCGCGACGACGGTTGGCGGCATGCGCTCGTCCGGGGGGAGCTGCAGCGCATGGCGCTGGCCGGATTCCGGCAAGGCGCGGTCAACACGAACGTCGCCGTGCCTCTGGCTCACCATGTGAAGATCCGTCTTCTGGGCGCGGTCTGCGGTGCCGGAACTGGCTTCGTGCTCGCGCGGAACCCCGACACCGTGCTCGCCCCCGATATCGCCTTCATCCGGCGGGAGCGGATTCCGGCGTCGGGCCTGCCCGCGACGTTCTGGGAGGGGGCACCGGATCTGGCGGTCGAGGTCAGGTCGCCCGGCGACACCGGTTCCGAGGTGGCGGAGAAGGCGGCGTCGTGGCTCTCGGCCGGTACGCGCGTAGTCTGGGTCGTGGATCCCGCGCCGGGAGTCGGTCACGATCCATGAGCCGGGCGCACCTCCCCGCCGTCTCGTCGTTCCCGAAGTTCTGGACGGAGCCCCGCTGTTTCCCGCCTTCCGCCTGCCGCTCGCCGACATCTTCGCGTAGGCGGTGACGGCGCATGACGCCTCACGAGTTCATCACGAAGTGGCGGGCCTCGGAACTCAAGGAGCGCTCCGCCGGAGCTTGGCCTCGATGGACGGCAGGCGTTTGAGCCGCTGAGCCACCAGGGCCGCCTCGCCGAACCCGGCGACGGTGTTTCGCAGGTTCATCTGCAAGGCGTTCAGCGGGAAGCTGTGCGACGCCCGCCAGTTGTTGACGATAGTGCGGGCCCGGGACATGTCGCGCGGTGAGGCGGACGAATCGACGAGGGTCACCCCCGCGTCGTTCACTTGGCTTCGCGAGTGCTCGGGTTCAGTCCAGGCCA
>CAXXTG010000149.1:0-5873 GCA_963666855.2 Vicinamibacterales bacterium | reverse complement strand
CCTGGACGAGCCCTCGCCTCACTCCCACCGGAAGACCCGCGACGCGACCGCCGTGCACACGACGAAGACGGCGAGCAGGGCCGCGACGTCGCCGACGTGGGCCGACCACGGGTCGCCCTGCCAGATGCCGGAGAGCAGGGAGACGGCGTAGGTCAGGGGAATCACCCTCGATACCGCCTGCATCGCGGGCGGGAGCGCGTCGATCGGCACGAACAGCCCGCAGAACGGCAGCATCGAGTAGAGGAAGAGGCTGCCGAGCGGCGGGGCGAAGCGCGCGGTGCGGACGAGGCTGGCGATGATGAAGCCGATGGACAGGATGCTCCAGGTGCTGAACAGCAGCGCCAGCGTGAAGGAGAACAGCGGCACGTCGGCGCCGGCGGGGTAGTAGCGGCGCCCCGCGAGGAACATCAGGACGACGGTGACCGCGGTCAGGACGAGCTTGACGAGCACGTGGGTCACGAGGATGGTGACGGGGCTGATGGGGGTCGCCCGCAGCCGCTTGAGGATGCCGCCCTCGCGGTAGATGGCGACGACCGCGACCAGCGACAGCACCGCGCTGATGGCGATGAACACGGCCACGAAGACGGGGAGGCCGGTGCGCATCAGCATCGCGGCCGGCGACGTGCCCTCGGCGAGCCGCGGCCCGAACGTGCGCCCCAGCACGAGGAACATCAGCACCGGGATGACCACCGAGCCGATGAGGCCCATCGGCTCGCGCACGAAGATCTTGATCTCGAGCCAGGTGAGCTTGCCGAGGCCGCGCAGGGGAAGGCGTCGGGTCATGGCGTCGGGTTTGTCTCGGGCGCTGTTCCCTGGAGCCCGTGCAGAGCAAGTCGGGGTCACACGGCGGAAGGGGTCGGTTCATGGCGTCGGATGGTCTCGATTGCCGCGTCAGTCGCGGATGGAGTGGCCGGTCAGGGTGAGGAAGACGTCCTCGAGCGTCGGCTCCTCGGTGCGGAACGCGGTCACCCGCATGCCGTGCTCCGAGAGGCAGTGGATGACCTCGGTCACTAGGTCCTCCCCGCGCCCGCGGATGGTATGCCGGTCGCCGTCGCGGTCGACGGTGTCGGCCGAGTCGAGCCCCCCGAACCGGGCTGCGGCGCCGTCGTGGGCGGTGGTCACCACCACCGTGCGCTGCGGGCAGTGCCGGGCGACGAGGCCGGCCGGGGTGTCGTGGTCGACGATGCGCCCGTGCTCGATGATGGCGACGCGGTCGCAGAGCCGCTCCGCCTCCTCCATCAGGTGCGTCGTCAGGAACACCGTCTGCCCGCGGTCGCGGATGCCGCGCACCAGATCCCAGATGGCCCGCCGCGCCTGGGGGTCGAGCCCCGTCGTGAGCTCGTCGAGGAACACCAGCTCGGGGGCGTTGATGAGGGCGAGGGCGATGAACAGGCGCTGCTTCTGGCCCCCCGACAGGGTCATGAACCACGCGTCGCGCCGGTCGGTCAGCCCGAGCTGGTCGAGCAGGCGGTCGCCGTCGACCGACGTGTCGTAGAGGGCGGCCCACAGGTCCACCGCCTCCCACACCTTGATGCGCTTCTGGAGCTGGGCCTCCTGCAACTGCACGCCGATGCGGGGCTGGAGGGCGCCGGCGTCGCGGATGGGGTCGAGCCCCAGCACCTCGATGCGCCCCCGGTCGGGCCGCCGCAGGCCCTCGACGCACTCCATGGTGGTGGTCTTGCCCGCCCCGTTCGGGCCGATCAGGCCGAAGATCTCGCCCGCCTCGACCGTGAACGAGACGTCGTCCACCGCCACCGTCGCGCCGTACGCCTTCCGGATGCCGGAGACGCGGACCACCGGGGTGTCTGCCATGCGGACGTGATCGTATCAGCCCGTGGTCCCGCCCGGCGCGCCGTCGGCTTGACACCGGGGGCGTAACCGTTTGCAATGACGCAGCACCCCGCCCGAGCCTCGGGGCTCGCGGTAGGGGTTGGGGGAGTCGTTTACTCGATATCGGGAGGTTCGCGATGAGGATGTGGAAGACGCTGGCCGTGGTGGGATGCGCATTCGGGGTGTTCGGGATGATGTGGGGGCTGTCGGCGCAGGAGCCGGAGTCGCGGGTGTTCGAGCTGCGCATCTACAAGACGGTCGACGGCAAGCGGGCAGAGCTGTCGGACCGGTTCCGCGACCACACGGCGGCCATGTTCGAGCAGGCGGGCATGGAGAACGTGGGGTACTGGAACGCGGCCACCGGCGACGACACCGAAGACACGTTCATCTACATGCTGGGATATCCGACGCTGGAGGCGCGGGACGAGATGTGGGCCAAGCTCGGCGAGAACCCCGAGTTCCAGCGCATCATCATCGCGGCCGAGCGCTCGGAGGACCGGGCGCTGGTCGACACGATCGACGCGCGGATGCTGGTGCCGACGGAGTTCTCGGCCATCCGGTAGCGGCCGGCGCGCCGGGGAACGGTGCAGTCGGCCGGCAGGGCTGGTCGGGCGGCGAATCGGAGCTGCCGGCGACGGTTTCGGGTCCGGGAGTCTGCGCGGCGGACCTGCGGGGACTCCAGCCGGCCCGGTTGGGCAGGCAAACGCTGCCGGGCAGGCGCCGGCGCCCGGTGCGGTGACAGCGTCAAGCAGGAAACGGGGAACCGATGGCGAACAAGACGACGGCGAGACCGGCCCGCGGCGTTGCGGCGGCTGCGACCCTGCTGGCCCTGCTGGCCATGGCGGGGGCCGCGACGGCCCAGCACGGCACCGACGGCGAGTGGCGCGTCCACGGCGGCGACAGCGGGTTCACCCGTTACGCGGCGCTCGACCAGATCAACGCGGACACGGTCGGCGACCTCGGCATCGTCTGGCGCCGCCCCGCCGTCGACGCGAGCCTGCACGCGCGCTGGGACAACCTGCGCTACTCGAACAACCTGCGGTCGACGCCGCTCATGGTCGACGGCGTGCTCTACGCCTCGAACGGCATCGGCATCGTCGAGGCGTTCGACCCCGCGACCGGCGAGACCCGCTGGGTGCAGGAGCTGCCGTTCCTCACCGACGACGAGACCCCGCGGGGCGCCGCCAACCGCGGGGTCGGCTACTGGGAGGACGACGCCGGGGCGGGCCGCCGCATCCTGTCGGTGCGGCCGCCGTACCTGCTGGCGACCGACGTGGACACGGGCCGCCTGGTTTCCGACTTCGGCGACGCCGGCATGGTCGACCTCCGCGTCTTCGAGGACACCGACGAGCTGGTCGACTTCAACTTCACCTCGCCGCCCCTCGTCGTCCGCGACGTGGTCATCGTCGGGCAGGCCATGGCCGACCACCCCCTGACCATGGAGAACCGCCCCGGCTACGTCCGCGCCTACGACGTCCGGACCGGCGAGCTGCGGTGGACTTGGAACCCGATTCCCCGGGCCGGCGAGCCGGGGGTCGAGACCTGGCTCGACGACTCGTGGGAGTACTCGGGCATGGGCAACGTCTGGACGATGATGAGCGCCGACGAGGAGCTCGGCCTCGTCTACCTGCCCACCGGCGCCCCCAGCAACGACATGTACGGCGGGCACCGCCCCGGCAACAACCTCTACGCCAACAGCCTCGTCTGCGTGCGGGCCGACACCGGCGAGATGGTGTGGCACTTCCAGATGGTGCACCACGACCTGTGGGACTACGACAACAACGTCGCGCCGATCCTCATGGACATCGTCGTCGACGGCCGCGAGATCAAGGCGGTGGTCCAGCTCACCAAGCAGGCCATGGCCTACACGTTCGACCGGGTCACCGGCGAGCCGGTGTGGCCCATCGTCGAGCGCCCGGTGCCCGGCTCGGACACCCCCGGCGAGTGGATCTCGCCCGACCCAGCCGTTCCCGACGAAGCCGGCCCCGTTCGACGTGCACGGCATCTCCGTCGACACCCTCATCGACTTCACCCCCGAGCTGCGGGCCGAGGCCGTCGAGATCGCCGCGCCGTTCGTGCTGGGCGAGATATACACCCCGCCCTCGATCCGCGGCGACGGCGACGAAGACACCAAGGGCACCCTGCAGCTCCCCGGCTCGGTCGGCGGGGCCGAGTGGGGCGGGGCCGGCTTCGACCCCGAGACCGGCATGCTTTACGTCCCGTCGGTGACCGGGACGTTCGCGGCCGACCTGACCCCCGGCAACCCCGACCGCATGAATGTGCGCTACACCCGCGGCACCCGCGCCTTCCCCCAGGGGCCGCGCGGCCTCCCGCTGCTCAAGCCCCCTTACGGCCGCATCACCGCCATCGACATGAACACCGGCGAGCACGTGTGGATGGTCGCCAACGGCGACGGCCCCCGCGACCACCCCGACATCGCCCACCTCGACCTGCCCCCGCTGGGCCAGCCGGGACGGGCGATGACCCTGCTCACCCGAAGCCTCCTCTTCGTCAGCGAGGGCGACCCCATCATGGTCCGCACCCCGCCCGGCGCCGGCCCCGACGCCGGCAGGGGCTTCCGCGCCTTCGACAAGGAGACCGGCGACGTGGTGTGGGAGACGACCTTCCCGGCCGGCAACGTCGGCTCGCCCATCACCTACATGCACGGCGGGAAGCAGTACATCGTGCTGCCCATCGGCTCGCTGGACCACCCCGGCGAGTGGATCGCGCTGGCGTTGCCGTAGGGGTTGCAGGAGGTTACGGGGGGGGGCGGCCGGGCTCTGGCTGGCCTCTGCGTCGGTCCGCGGTGCGCTGCGGGGGGCGAGGATCCGGGTCGGTGATATTGCCGGGGCCGCCGGACCGGGGCACGCCCAAGCGGTTACGAGCTCCAAGCCGCCTGCCATGCCGCGAATTCGGACGGACGAATGCGGTAGCGGGCGAAGTTGCCCTGGTGCAGGCTCAACAACTCTCTCTCGGCGATCTCGCGGAACCGTTCGCGCTCCCGCGCGTCGACGTGCCTTCTCCGTCCATGCGTCCACGTGGGCGGCGGCCTGCCTCTGATCCATGCGCCCGCGGACGACCGCGCCGACAACCTCGTGCAGCTTTTCCCGGTAGCGCATCCGAAACGGATCCGGCTCGCCCAGCGACTGCCTGACGGCGGCGTAGTGGGCGGCCGACCGCTCGTAGGCCCAGATGAACACGTCGCGAAGCAGCTCGATGCGCTTCAGCTCGTACACGCCGAGCGTGGCGTCCGCATAGAGTTCCCGCGACACGTCCGCGAATGACAGCGGCGATAGATTGGCCTTGATCAGTGGAATGTTGGCCGCGAGTCTCGACACCCGCTTGTTGACGTCGTCAAACGGTTGCAGGTAGGGAAGCTGCACCATCACGAAGAACGCCTGCTCGAACGGATCGATGATCGCCGAGGCGGCGGCCAGTAGCTGATCGAAGCACTCTTCGATGATTTGAGGCACCTCCAGGGGGCGAAAGACAGAGCGTTCTATGCCGACCGGGATGCGGCGGAGGCGTCCCGCCGCCGCCGGGTCGCCGAGCAGGTTGTCCGCCAGCAGCGCATGAAGGTTGAGGATGGTGTAACGGTTGAAATCGATTTCTTCCGCCGAACTCACGAGAAACTCGATGGCGGCCTTGTGGTTCAGGATCATCTGCGCTTCGTGCCGCCGCTTTCCTTCCGCCTTCTCGCCGACCTCGATGAGGCGCTTGGTATCCAGCAGGGAATAGGTATTGCCCTCGAGGCGGCTGGAGTTCCAGGAGAGATCGAGCAGCAGCCTGCTCAAGAGCTGTTTGGCGTAGGTGCCGGCCGGCTGTTGTTGGGCGGGCCGGGGCCGGCCGACGGCGTGAAGAAGCTCCCTTTCCGGTTCGGACAGGTAGAACGTCTCGTTGGGCCGATACGAGTGGAGGAACTCCTGATCGTAGCCGACCGGCGTGCGCGAGAGCGGCGATCGGTGGACGTGCGCGCGAATCGCCGCGGCGGGGTCGGACAGCGCCGGCGGCACTTCAGCCCTCGCGCTCGCGGGGCCGGGACG
>CAXXTG010000148.1:0-5738 GCA_963666855.2 Vicinamibacterales bacterium | reverse complement strand
TGCGCTGCACGCCGGGCGGGCAGACGCCGGGCTCCTTGCCCGGCACGTAGTCGCTGTTGGTGAAGAAGCCGTGCTCGATGTTGTCGATGCCGAGGTCCACCGCCTCCTGGAACGAGATCGAGCAGAGGTGGCCGGTGACCCTGACGCCGCGCCGGTGCGCCTCGTCGATGGCCGCGGCGAGCTCCTCGTCGCCGATGCGGGTGTAGGCCTTGAACCAGTCCACGCCCTCGTCGGCCCAGTAGGCCACGACCCGCCGCGCGTCCTCGGGGGTGCCGACCTGGAACATCTGCGACGACGCGCCGGCCCCCGACAGGTAGGGGCCGGTGATGTACATCCGCGGCCCGATCTCGCGGCCGTCGGCTATCGCCCGCTTGAGGTTCAGCTCGCTGTAGGGCGAGAAGGCGCCGGTGGTGCGGATGGTCGTCACCCCGCTCGCCAGGTACAGGCGCGGCGCGCTGAAGTTGAGCTGCACCCGGCGGCCGCGGGTCATGTAGAACGTGTGGTCGTGGAGGCCGACGAAGCCGGGCAGGACGGTGTGCCCGGCCAGGTCCAAGGTCCGGGCCCCGGCGGGGACCGCGACCTCGGCGTCCGGCCCCACCGCGGCGATGCGGCCGTCGCGGATGAGGACGGTCTGTCCGCCGGCGGCGGGGCCGCCGGTGCCGTCGACCACCTGCACCCCGGTCAGCGCGACCACCGCGTCGTCGACCTCGACGAACGCCCGCACCGCGTCGGACAGCGAACTCGCGGGCTGGGCCGAGCTGGTGGCCGCGGCGGCCAGCAGCACGAGCGTGGCGATCAGGTTGCGCATCGTTCTCCTCCCGTCACCGCCCTCGAACCTCGGCGCGGGGCGGCGGACCCGCCGCGACGTCGAAGACCATCTTCATTCCGGATTCCAGGTGTTCGGCGATGTGGCAGTGCAGCATCCAGCGGCCGGGGTTGGACAGCTCCAGCAGGAGGTCGACGGTCGAGCCGGCCGGCAGCAGCACCGTATCCTTCCACACGAGATTGTCGTTCGGCACGCCGTCGCGGGCAAGCACGAGGAAGCGCTGGCCGTGGATGTGGACCGGGTGCTGCATGGCGTGGACGGCCCCGCGGTCGTTGCGCAGGCGTATCTTGACGATGTCGCCCCGGCGGAAGCGCCAGTCGATGGCGTCGTTCTCGAGGCCGGTGTCGAGGTCGCGCAGGACCCAGCGGACGGGGCCGGCGGTGGTGACCCAGTTCATGCGCGGCATGGTGCCGCTCCACTCGACGGGGTTGAAGAACGAGCGGTCCAGGTTGAGCAGCGGCTCGAGGGGGTCGGGCAGCTCCCCGAGCTCGAGGGTCAGCAGCAGCCGGTGGTCGACGGCGCGGTCGAACTCGTCCCGATAGGCGTCGATGTCCGCCGCGACGTCGGGGTGGCCGCGCAGCTCGCGGAAGCCGGCCCCGTGGTCCGGCGCGGCCGGCACGCCGGTGACCGTGACGGCCCCCAGCACCGTCTCGTCGGGGAAGTAGTTGCCGTACACGTGGTCGATGGCGCGCACCCGGTTGACGAGCCTCGCCTCGCCCGGTTCGTCGAACCGGACCTCGACGACGTAGCGCTCGGCGGGGGCGACGACGACGCTGTCGACCCACGCCTGCCGTTCGAACTTCCCGACGTCCGACGCCACCACCTTGATCGGGGCGCCGCCGAACGAGAGGTTGAACGTGCGCGTGTTCGAGACGTTGGTCAGGAAGAAGCGGACGACCTCGCCCCGCGCGACCGTCAGGCGGTACTCGGGCCCGCCGTTGACGAGCAGCAGGTTGCCGAAGCGGCCCATCAGCGCGTGGGTCGGCCGCCTCGCGCCCGAACGGCACGAGGCCGGCGTCGCCCACCAGCAGGTCGTCGAGCATCAGCACCTGCTCGCGGTTCGCGGGGCCGAAGTAGTCGGGGTCGGCCGCGTCGACGCGCAGGTTGCCGTAGAGCCCGAGGTCCTGCTGGAAGTCCTCGCGGTGGTGCGGGTGGTACCAGTAGAGACCGGCGTCGGGAAAGTGAATCCGGTACTGGAAGGTCTCTCCCGGCGCGATGGGGTCCTGGGTGAGGCCGGGGACGCCGTCGAACCGGTTCTCGAGGCGGATGCCGTGCCAGTGCACGGCGGTCGGGAACTCGAGCCGGTTGGTGACGTTCACCGTGATCGTGGCCCCCTGCGGCACGTGGACGAGGGGGCCGGGGGTACTGGCCGTTGTAGCCGTACATGGTGAACGCCCGGCCGCCGATGGTGCGGTGGACGAGGCCCGCCTCGAGGTCGAGCGTTCCGCCGTCGCCCAGCCGGACGAGCTCGCGCGGGCGCGCGTCGGGGAGCCCGCCCGGAGGGCCAGGGCGCCCAGCCTGCTCACGGCTGGTCTCCGACTGGCCGAGGTCAGGGAGCGCCTCCCCCGCCGTTGCCGGTAGGCTGGATCCCCGCCGCGCCGACGACGCGGCGGACGAAAGGTCGGGCGGCGGCTCCCCCGCCGCTGCCGGCAGGAACGGGTCGACGGGCGGGGCGAGCCGGCCGACCCCCGGCATCATCGCCACCGACGGATGCATGGGGGGGCGCGTCCAGCCGCGCGGGGCCGGCCCCGGGGCGCCGCCGCCGACCATCCCCGTCACCGCCAGCAGGTCCTCGGGCTCCATCCGCATGCCGGCCGAGATGCCCCGCAGCACGATGCGGCCGTCCCACGACGCCCCGCCGGGCGCCGCCTCGGCGGTGACGAGCACGAGGAACTTGTCGAGGTCGACGGCCCCGAGTGGGGTGCGGCCGTTCGCGACCGGGCCCAGGTTCACCACCGGGCGCAGGAGCGGCGTGGTTGCCCAGGCCACGTAGCCGGTGTAGTCGCCGAGCCCGGCCGGATCGGGCAGGCCGGCCGCGTGCAGGGTCAGGTCGAAGCGGTGACTGCCCGCGGCGGTGACCGAGGCACCGAACGGCGAGGTTGGCGGCGTGAGCGCGACGAAGCCCGAGACACCGGGAAAGTCGGGGGCGTGGACTAGCTCGATGCAGTACAGGTCAGGGTCGGGCGCGGGTCCGCGCGGGTCGAGGGCGGGACACCGGGCGGACTCGGCGGGCGGCTGGGCGGACCTCGGCAGCGCGTTGCGAATGGCGGCACCGACACCGCCAAGCACCAGGCACAGGACGACCGCCGGCACCCCGCCGCCGGCCCATGTTGGAGTTGCATCTGCCACAGTGTGCCGCAAGCGCGGCTCCCCTGTCACCCGGCCTCGGCCGTCAGTAGTGCGCGGCCGCCGGGCAAACGGCCCGTGGATCGTCTGCGTACAAAAAACGGGGACCGGAACCTCGGTCCCGATCCCCGTTCCCGATTACCGCATCCGCGGCGGTGCGGATCAGTTGGACGGCCAGACCACGCCCTGGTCGGCTTGAATCGGGCCCTCGCCCTTGTAGACGAACTTCTGGACGCGCTTGCCCTCGAACGTCTCGGTCGTGTAGATGTTGCCGGACGAGTCGGTCGCGATGCTGTGCGCGCCGTAGAACTGCCCCGGCTGGCGCCCGCCGTCGCCGAAGCTCGAGATGACCTCCATCTCCTGGCGGTCGATGATGTAGACCTTCTCGTTCACGCCGTCGGCCATGTAGAGGTACTTCTGGTCGGCGTCGCGCGAGAACGCGACGTCCCAGGCCGACCCCGCGCCCAGGGTCTCCCGGGCCACGATCAGCTCCTCGACGAACGTGCCGTCCTTCTGGAACACCTGGATGCGGTTGTTCACGCGGTCGCAGGCGTAGACCAGGCCGTCGTTCGACAGGTCGGCGCAGTGCACCGGGGTCCGGAACTGCGGCGCGGGCTCGGCGTTCGGGATCGTAGCGGCCGAGGTCGGCGTCGTCCGGCGTGTTGCCGTAGGCGCCCCAGAAGCGCTTCATGGCGCCGGTCTCGGCGTCGATCACCGCGACCCGCTTGTTGAGGTAGCCGTCGGCGACGTACGCCTCGTTGTCCTTCGGGTCCACCATGACCTTGGCGACGCGGCCGAAGTTCTCGGTGTCGTTGCTGCCCGCGTTGCCGCCCGAACGGCCGACCTGCAGCAGGAAGTTCCCGAAGCGGTCGAACTTCAGGAGATGCGAGTCGGGACCGCCGTTGCCGCCGATCCACACGTTGTCCATGTGGTCGACCCAGATGCCGTGGTTCGAGGCCGGCCACTCGTAGCCCTCGCCGGGGCCGCCCCAGTAGTTGACGAGCAGCCCCGCCTGGTCGAACTCGAGCACCGGAGGCGCGGGGAAGCAGCACTCGGTCGCCACCGGCGGATCCTGCGCCGCCGGCGTCTCGCCGGCCGACAGCGAGTCGCCGCGGTGGACGATCCAGATGTGGTCGCGGTTGTCGACCGACACCCCGATGGTCGTGCCGAGCAGCCAGTGGTTGGGCAGCGGCTTCGGCCACAGCGGGTCGACCTCGAAGACCGGGCCCCAGACCAGCTCGCCCTGCATCGCCTCGGTGCGGGTCAGCGTGGCGCCGACCCCGATCATCGCGACCAGCGCGAGGGCCAACGCCCCGAACGCCAGCCGCCGTCCCTTGTGTGTCTGCATGACTGCTCTCCTTCACGGTTTGGACGGCCCGCGCCCCGCGGCGCAGACCGGACGCGCCCGGCGAAGGGCGCCCGCCCTTCACGCGGCGCCGCAGGGACAGATCCTCCGGCATCCGCCCGCTCGATGCAACCCTGAATCGCCCGCCGGGCGAATGCGCCCGACGGCCCGGCGCCGAGATGCCGCCGACGCCGAATCTCCGCCGCGCTACTTCGGCTGCGGCACGACCCGCATGTACGGCAGCGGCTGCTGCCAGCCGTCGGGGTACGCCGCCCGCGCGGCCTCGTCGGACACCGCGGGCAGGATGATGACGTCCTCGCCCTGCTTCCAGTTCACGGGGGTGGCCACCTTCTTCGTCGCGGTGAGCTGGCACGAGTCGAGCAGGCGCAGGATCTCGTCGAAGTTGCGGCCGGTGCTCATCGGGTAGGTGATGGTGGCCTTGATGCGCTTGTCCGGCCCGATGACGAACACCGACCGCGCCGTCGCGTTGTCGGCCGGCGTCCGCCCCTCGCTGGTGTCGCCGGCGTCGGCCGGCAGCATGTCGTACTGCTTGACGATCTTGAGCTGGGGGTCGCCGATGAGGGGGTAGTTCACGGCGTGCCCCTGCGACGCCTCGATGTCCTTCGACCACGCCTCGTGGTTGCTCACGCCGTCGACGCTGATGCCGAGAATCTTGCAGCCGCGCTTCTCGAACTCGCCCTGCAGCCCCGCCATGTAGCCCAGCTCGGTCGTGCACACCGGGGTGAAGTCCTTGGGGTGCGAGCACAGGATGGCCCAGCCGTCCCCGATCCACTCGTGGAAGTTGATGGTGCCCCGCGTCGACTCCGCCGTGAAGTCGGGGGCGATGTCGTTGATGCGTAGCGACATTTCGGTTGCCTCCTCGGTTGACCCGCCGGCCTCGGTTGACCCGCCGGCGCCTTCTCCATTCCGCCGGCGACGGCCGTACGATCGTGGTCTCTCGCACGCCGAGGCCGGCCTCCCGGCAGGCGGCGTCCGCCCGGACATCGGCGCCCCGCG
The DNA here is from genome assembly GCA_963666855.2 of Vicinamibacterales bacterium. Classification (GTDB taxonomy): domain Bacteria; phylum Acidobacteriota; class Vicinamibacteria; order Vicinamibacterales; family UBA8438; genus JAJEEA01. The sequence goes on along the minus strand of CAXXTG010000148.1, from coordinate 204 downwards.
GCGCCGCCGCCGACCGACCCGTTCCCGCAAGGAGCGGCGTCTCGCGCAACAGCCCGCCGGCCCGCCCGGCTCAGTTCCCCGGCCCCGGCCATCGCGGTCGCGGCCCCGCCCGCCGCGCGACCGGAAACCGCCGCCACCCGCAAGTGGCGGCGGTGCCGCGAACCCCCGTCCTACTCGACGGTCCAGAGCGTCAGCGTCTCGATG
>CAXXTG010000147.1:0-27483 GCA_963666855.2 Vicinamibacterales bacterium | reverse complement strand
CCCTGGTCCGCTGGTAGCGCCGGCCGCCATCCCGGTCGCTCCGCTTCGACGCTCCCCCGGGAAACCGGCTTCCCCGCCACCCCGACGACGCCCGGCCGCCGACCTCACGCCGGCACAGGTCGACGCCGGCACGGCGGCAGGCGGCCGCACACGAACCAAGGGATCTGGTCACGCGCGCCGACTTCTGCCGCACCCTCCTGCTCCAGACGGGCGTGCTCATCGGGGCCGGGACCGCCGTCTTGCGGGTTCCCGGCTGACCCCCAAGGGGGTGGGCGGCGGCTGTCGCCGGCTCCCCGCCCCTTCCGGCCGAACGCCCGCGCGGCCGGACCGGACGAACCAGCCGCTGCTACAAGTCCATCACTTCGTCAATGTCCGGGTCGAGGGCGGGGGGCGGCGAGGCCAGCGAGATCCCGAAAAACAGGGTCATCGAGAGCAGCAGGGCGACGAACCCTCCGTTGACGCCCCACGGCAGGACGACCCCGAACAGCTCGATGCCGAAGTTGACGACGAGGCTCGACGCGATCGCCGCGTTGGCGGCGGCGGCGGTGGCCCGCTTCCAGTTGAACCCGACGGCCACCGCGGGCACGAGGGCGGCCGCGAACGTGCCCCACCCGAAGGCCCCGAGCAGGGCCACGAGATCCTGGCGCGAATAGAGGACGAAGAGGGCCGACCCCACCGCGAGCCCCACCGTGGCCGCGCGCGCCCAGAACAGCTCGTTCGCCAGCGACCGGCCGTAGAGGGCCCGCGGGATGTCGTGCACGACGGCCGCCGCGCCGAGGTTGAGGAAGCTGTCGGCGGTGGACATGATGGCCGCGAACAGCCCCGCGAAGACGATGCCGGCCAGCACCGGTCCGGCGTGGAACTGCAGGAACTGCGGCGCCGCCTCGTCGGGGTTGGCGAGCTCGGGGTGGCCGCCCTGGATGACGAGGGCCCGCATGGCGAGCCCGATGCTCAGCCACAGCAGCGAGCAGATCGCGTAGCCGACGGCGCTGACGGGCAGGCTGCGGCGGGCGTCCTCGATGCGCCGGTTCATCATCAGCTTGGTGATGACGTGGGGCTGCCCGGCCCCGCCGAGGGTGAACACGACCAGCCACGACAGCGACCCGATCATGCCCAGCGTGCCCCACGGGCTGACGGCCTCGGGGTCGTCGGCGACGAGGGTGGTCACGAGGCCGCCCAGGCCGCCCTCCACCGCGGCGAGGGACGCGGCGAACACGAACACCGCGGCGACGATCATGATGGCGCCCTGCACCAGATCGGTGTAGACCGACGCGAGGATGCCCCCGGTGACGCAGTAGAACACCAGCACCGCGCAGGCGACGGCCATGCACGTGAGGAGGGACACCTCGGGGATGAACGACACGTTGTTCAGGATGTCGCGCAGCACCGTGGCCATCGCGAGGATCTGCGTCCCGAGATAGCCGACCACCCCGAGGAGGATGGCCACGGCGGTCAGCAGCCGGGCGAGCTCGCTGCGGTAGCGCGCGGCCACCGCGTCGGGCAGCGAGATGGTGTCGCGCAGCTCCGCCACCATGCGCAGCCGCTTGGCCAGCAGGTAGTAGACGCTGCAGAACGCGAGGGGGCTGACCACCGTCATCCACGCCGAGCTGAGCCCCATGCGGTAGACGAGGCCGGGGCCGCCCACGAAACCGAACCCGCTCATCACGCTCGAGAACACCGCGAGGCCGGTGACCATGACGCCGAGGTCGCGCCCCGCCATGAAGAAGTCGCGGGTGGACGTGGTGCGGCGCAGGGCCCAGATCCCCACGCCGATGCACATCGCCAGGTAGGCGGCGACGAAGGCGAGCACGACGAGGGAGCGCGAGTCGTCCATCGGGATCAGCCGGCGGGGGGCGCTCTCCGGGCGAGGATCTCGCGGAAGCGGTCCAGGTCATGCCGGGTCACGATCTCCCGATCGAAGAGCAGGACGTAGAGCGCGACGACGAGGAACTGGGCGGGCCAGAACCCGTAGAGGAACCAGGCGGTGGGTGCCGGCAGGGCGAGGAACGCCGAGTCCGGGTCGGCGAGGTAGCCGCGGTACGAGACCACCATCATCGTGACGATCAGCGCGAGCACGAGCCCGCCCGCGGCCAGCCCCGCCCGCGCGCGGCCGCGCCGGAGGCCGAGGGCCAGGCAGCCGACGACGAGGGCGAGCTGCAGGACGCCGAAGGCCCACGCCAAGCCGAGGACAGGGCCGTGCCGGCGGGATCCGGACCCGCCGTGGTCCATCGACGGAAACCGCTGATGAGTGGTGCCGGATGCGGACACCGCTTCGACGCTCCCGTCTGGACCCGGCCCGTCTCCGGACGCGACGGGCTCCACCACGGCCGCAGCGGCCAGCGTCACGCACAGGGCCAGCAGCAAACCGAACACGACGATCGGCAATCGCGGGGATCGTTCGGACATGCGGCCCGCAGTGTACCCCGCGCCGTCGGCGAGGGTAGAATCGTTACAGCAATCATGGTGAACACGACACGACGGTGGACGGCGGGGTGGCGCTGGGCGGCGGCGGGCCGCTGGTGCGCGGCGGCGGGGCTTCTAGCGGCGCTCGCCGCGGGCGCGGCGGGCGGGCAGCGCGGCGGGGTGTTCCGCGAGTCGCGCGACCATCCCGCCATCCGCTACACCGACGGGGCGCGGGACGACGCGGTCACGGCGCTGAACGCGGCCCTGCGGTCGGGCGACGTCGAGTTGGCGTTCGACCCGGCCAGCGGCTACCTGCGGTCTCTGCTCGACGCCCTCGACGTGCCCATCGAGTCGCAGGTGACGGTGTTCTCCGAGACCAGCTTCCAGGCCCGCTGGGTGACGCCCGAGAGCCCGCGCGCGATCTACTTCAACGACACCGTCGCGGTGGGCTGGGTGAAGGACGCCGACGTGCTGGAGATCGCGTCGCTCGACCCGGTGCAGGGCGTCGGCTTCTACTCGCTCGACCAGCGGCCGGCTGACCGCCCCGAGCTGAGCCGCAACGAGCAGTGCCTGGCCTGCCACCTGTCGTGGGACACGCTGGGCGTGCCCGGGCTGATGACCCTCAACACCCTGCCCCTGCCCGACGACCCCAACGCCTACGCCGTCGGCTGGGTGACCGACCACCGCAGCCCCCTGGAGGACCGCTGGGGAAGCTGGTACGTGACCGGCGCGCCGCCGTCGCTGCGCCACCTCGGAAACCGGACCGAGCCGTTCGAGTACATCCCCGGCGGCGGCGATCCGGCGCCCGTGCTGGACACGCTCGAAGGCGTCGTCGATCTCGACGGCTACCCCACCCCGTACAGCGACCTCGTGGCCCTGATGGTGCTCGAGCACCGCAACCACATGACCAACCTGCTGGTGCGGCTGGGCTGGCAGGCCCGCGTCGACGAGCGCGCGGGCACGGCGGGGGGGCGGACGGCCGGCGGCCGGAGCGCCCCCTCGGTCGAAGAGGCCGCGGTCGAGCTGGTCGACTATCTGCTCTTCGTCGACGAGGCGCCGCTGCCGCCGGGCATCGCGGGCACGTCGGGCTACGCCGAGGTCTACTCTGCCCTGGGCCCCTTCGACAGCCGGGGACGCTCGCTGCACCAGCTCGACCTCGGCCAACGGCTGCTGCGGTATCCGTGCAGCCCCCTCGTCTACGCCGACGCCTTCGACGCCCTGCCCGCGCCGGCCCTCGACGCGGTGTACCGGCGCATGTGGACGGTGCTGTCGGGCGCCGCCGCCGAGCCCCGCTACGCGCGGCTCTCCCTCGACGACCGCACCGCCGTCGTCGAGATCCTGCGCGACACCAAGCCGAACCTGCCCGACTACTTCTTCCAGGGCGAGATCCGCTGACGCCGGTTCCAAGGATCGGAGCCGAATCGACTGAGGATGGGAAGATATCGGGCACGATGACATGGCCTTCGCGGCGCGGGCCGGAGCCCCGCGGACGCTCGCCGAGACGTTGCTTGGGCCGTGGAACCGGATGCGGCGGCACGGCCGCCGGTGGAGGGAGCGGGCCCGTCAGCGACGTCGATCGCCGCCTGGCGAACCACGCGCGCCGTCGCCCGTTCGCCGACCTGAGAGGTAACAGCCATGAAGCGCATGCGAGGAATGTTGGTGATGCCGGCGATGCTGGCGCGGCGGCAGGCTGCAACGACGCGCAGATCGCGTCCAGCAACCTGTCCCGGGCGGCGGACAACTTCGAGATCATGAGGCGTGTCGTATTCCTGAACGGGATAACCGACACCTACCTGCTGTCTATCGAAGGACTCTGCTCGGTCGAGGACCAGTCGAATCAACTGGAGGTCACCTGCAAGGTCGGCGAGACCGAGTACAAGAAGCACTTTCTCGGTCTCAGCGACAACGTGACCTACTTCGCCGAGCAGCTCGACGGCGCACGTGTGAGCGCGTACCACTACCGGGTCGTGTTCAAGCCCCAGACCATCATCCCGGATATCGACTTCCGAGGCAGCGGTCGGGAACTGCTCGAAAACACCTCCGAAAACGAGAGCCGCTGACACGGCGACCACGCCGGCTCAGGCGGACGCCATCATGAACACGCTCCCGGCGGCAACCGGACCGGACGGAGGCGGCGCGGCCCGCCCGGCGTCGTGGACCGCGGGGCGGGCACTCGATCCGAGCGCGACATGAGTGGGGCTGGTGGATCATCGACGAACCGGAGCTGCATCTCGGCGAGGACATCCTCGTACCCGACCTCGCCGGTTGGCGGCGGGAGCGGATGCCTGTCTTTCCCGACGCGCCGTACGCCACGCTGGCCCCCGACTGGGTGTGCGAAGTGCCCTCGCCGTCGACCCGCAAGCTCGACCTCCACGGCAAACGCGCCGCCTATGGGCGCGAACAGGTGGGTCATCTGTGGCTTGTCGACCCCGCCGACCGCACCCTGGAGGCCTTCGAGCTGCGGGAGGCCGAATGGGTGCTGATCGCCACCGCGCAGGACGACGTCTCCGTGTGCATCCGCCCCTTCGACGCCGTCGCCTTCAACCTCGGCGATCCGCCGGCCAACCGCGATCTCGGCTCGGCGTAGCTCGTAGGTCTGCTGCAAGTTCAGCCAGACCTGCGGCGTCGTCCCGAAATAGCGTGCCAGCCGGAGGGCCGTGTCCGCGGTCACGCCGCGCCGCCCGTTCAGAATCGCCGTGATCCGATTCACCGGCACGTCAAGCGCCTTCGACAGCGCGTTGGCCGACAAGTCGAGCGTCTGAAGTTCTTCACGCAGGATCTCGCCCGGATGCACCGGCCGCATGCCGTTCTCGGGAGCCATCGGCTTCTCCAATCGCTAGTGATAGTCCACGATCTCCACGTCGCATGGCCCGTCGGATTCCCACCGGAAACAGATGCGCCATTGCAGGTTGATCCAGATGCTGTGCTGTCCGGACCGGTTGCCTCGGAGCGCCTCCAGCCGATTGCCGGGCAGTCCCGCTAGGTCCTGGAGCAATTCTGAGACGACGGCTGGGCGGCGTGCGGCCCGCCATGATCCGCTGGTCACCGGCCAGGTCGAGAGGGGCCTGCGCACGGTCGGACACACCCTCATCGTCGAGGATCGGGTCGCCTGATCGGCCCTTGGCCGGCCGCTCACGCGCCCGTCAAGTCGATCTCGTTCGTCCCCGCCGCGACCTCGATCTCGTGCTCGCTACGGTCGGCGCCCTGGATGACGGTCGCCGTGTAGCGGCCGGGGACGACGTCGGGCAACGCGAAGCGACCGTCCCGGTCGGCGACGACGGCGTAGGGCGTGTCGACGACGAGGATGTCGGCGAACATCTCGGTGTGGGTGTTGCAGATCACCGAGTACTGGTCGCCGACCTCGAACGTGTGCTGGTAGGTCGTGCCCATCATGGTAGCGATGTTGAAGATCGACTCGCCGTGGCTGTCCTTCACGTGCACCGTGTGCAGCTCGTCCTCGCTGTTGGTGAAGTCGATGGTCTGGCCGGCCCGCACGAGGATGAACCCGGGCACGAACTGGCGGCCGATCTGGTCCATGATGGGCGTCTCGTCCGGCACGGGCACGTCAATCTCGGCGTGGGGGTCGAGGAGGACGATAGACACCAGCATCCCGACCGCGGGCGGGGCCTGGCCGGTGACCTGCGCCAGACCGCCGGCGGCCGCGGGCGCATCGGCCTCGGCCGCCGCCGCCGGGCGCGATTCGCCGGCCGCGGCCGGCCTCGGCGCGGCCGCCCGCTCGCGCTCCGGCGGTCCGCCGCCCGCCGGCGGAGGCCCGCCGCCGCAGGCGCCAAGCAGCGGGGAGCACGCGAGGGCAAGGGAGAGGAAGAAAAAGGCGTGATGAGCCCGCATCCGCCGATTCCCGGCACCGGACATGCGGTAAGGTGACAGCAGCATCAAGCCGCCGATCGTACCAGAAGTCCGGGGCTCGCGGGGACGGGCCGTCGAGGCCGGCACCCCGGTTCGATTGAGAGCGAACGGATTCGCAGCCGCAGGGGCGAGGCCCCGAGGAGCAACACGATGACGACATCGACATGGCGACGTCTCACCGCAAGCGGCCATGGTGGCCGGCGCCGTGCACGGACCCACGGCACACGCTGGGCGACGGACCGCCGGCGCTTCTCCACGTCGTGCCGCGCGCTGCCGGCTGCGGCCCTCGTCGCGGCGATGGCCCTGCCGGCCGCCGCCCAGGACCGGCCCACCCTGACCACCGAGGCCGACTTCCTGCGGGCGATGGAGGAGCTCTCGAACTGGGGCCGCTGGGGCCCCGACGACGGCCTCGGGGCCGCGAACTTCATCACCCCGGAGAAGCGGAAGGCGGCGGCGGCGCTGGTCAGCGAGGGCATCAGCATCTCGCTCTCCCACGACGTGCTCCAGGCGCCCGCGGTCGACGGCGGCACCTACCTCGACCGGCAGGTGATGCGGGTCAGCGACACCGGCGCCTCGGATCGCTACCAGTACAGCGACACGTATCACGGGGCCATCCACAGCCATCTCGACTCGGTCGCGTGTCACGTGATGTTCGAGGGGCGGGGCTACAACGGCGTGAGCCGGGAGCGGATCGAGGCCGCCGGCGGCTGTCCGCAGGGCAGCATCCACGAGCTGCGGGACGGCATCCTGACCCGCGGCATCCTGTTCGACGCCACCCTGCTGCCGGGGCGGGCCACGCCGGAGGGCTGGCTAGAACCCGGCGAGGCCGTCACCTGGGCCGACCTCGAGAAGCTCGAGGAGATACAGGGCGTGCGGGTCTCCGAGGGCGACGTCATCCTGCTCTACACCGGGCGGTGGAAGCGGCGGGCGGCCCTCGGCCCGTGGCCCACGTCGGAAGGGGTGGCCGGCTACCAGGCCGACGTCGCCTACTTCCTCAAGGAGCGCGGGCGTGTCGTTCATCGGGCACGACATGTTCAACGACGTCTCGCCCCACGGGTTTCCCGAGCGGGTCGGGCTGCCATTGCACCGCCTGGCGCTGGTGGCCCTCGGCGTGGCCATCTTCGACAACCTCGACTTCGAGCGGCTCGCCGAGGAGGCGCGGCGGCTGAACCGCTACGAGTTCCTGTTCACGGCGGCGCCGCTCCGCATCGAGCAGGGCATGGGGTCGCCGCTGAACCCGATCGCGACGTTCTGAGCCGGCGTATAATCACCGTCCGGACTCGGAAACGGACGACGCGCGGCGCGCACCGCGCACATCGGGCGACGGCGCCCGACGGGGAGGATGCAGATGTCGATTCCGAAGAGAATCGTCCCGCTGGCGGCGGTCGCCCTGGTGGGGCTGGCGGTCGCCTGGGGCAGCGGGCTGGGCAACCTCGAGACCCCGGTCCAGGGGCAGGGGAAGGAAGCCCCCATGTTCGAGGTCGATCCGTTCTGGCCGCAGCCGCTGCCGAACCACTGGCTGCTGGGCTCGACCATCGGGGTCGACGTCGACGCGCAGGACCACGTGTGGATCGTGCACCGCGCCTCGACCCTCGCCCGCAACGAGATTCCCGCCATCTCGGACCCGCCGTTCGCCGACGACTGCTGCGCCCCGGCCCCGCCGGTGCTCGAGTTCGACGCCGACGGCAACTTGGTCGGCCACTGGGGCGGCCCCGGCGAGGGCTACGACTGGCCGTCGTCGAACCACGGCATCACCGTCGACCACATGGACAACGTCTGGGTCGGGGGCAACGGGGCCGGCGACTCGCACGCCCTGAAGTTCACGCGTGACGGGCAGTTCCTGCTGCAGGTCGGCGTGGCCGGGCGCGCCCCCGACAGCCTGAGCCTCGACAGCTTCAGCCGCATCGCCAAGATCTCGGTCGACGGCGACGCCAACGAGATCTACTTCGCCGACGGCTACGGCAACAAGCGGGTGGCGGTGGTGGACGCCGACAGCGGCGACGTCAAGCGCTTCTGGGGCGCGTACGGCAACGAGCCCGACGACAGCCACGACGAGCGCTACGTGCCGGGCGGCCCGAACCTGCAGCAGTTCATGAGCCCCGTGCACTGCGCCGAGGTGTCGAGCAGCGGGCTGATCTACGTGTGCGACCGCGCCCACGACCGCATCCAGGTGTTCCAGAAGGACGGCACCTACGTCGACGAGATGCTGGTGATGCCCAACACCACGGGCTCCGGCGCGGCCTGGGACCTCGACTTCTCGCACGACGCCGACCAGGCCTACATATACCTGGCCGACGGCGTGAACCAGCGCATCCACGTCATCGACCGCGAGAACCTCGAGCACCTGACGAGCTTCGGGGACGGCGGACGCCAGCCCGGGCAGTTCTTCGGGGCCCACAGCATCGCGGTCGACTCGGCCGGCAACATCTACACGACCGAGACCTACGAGGGCAAGCGGGTTCAGAAGTTCGTCTACAAGGGCATGGGCGAGGTCACCACGATGAACCAGGGCGTGGTGTGGCCGACGAGCGGCGACTGAGGCAGGAGCCGGCGCTACGCAACGGCGCGTGCGTGAAGGTCGGCGGCGGAAACCGAAACCGGACGCCCGGCGGCTGCGGACCGACGGCCGTCTTCGCCGGCCGACGAATCGGGGCGGCATCTCGTCGGGGATGCCGCCCCGCGAAGTCACCCGATACGTTCGGCGCCGGCACGCGGGCGAGCGGGAAGGGCGGCGGTGGTGCGGAATCGCCGGCGCTCATACGACCGTCCGGGCCGGAGCCGAGCGGCGGCGATGTCCACCAGCACGGGATGGAGAACTCGAATCGGGGGATGACGATGCGGAATCGGTCCATGGCGGTCGCCGGAATCGTGGCGGTGATCGTCACCGCGAGCTGGACGTTGCTGTCGGCCGGGCAGTTGCTGCTCGCCCCGGTCGGCACCCATGGGCAGACCGTCACCCCCGTCTACGAGGGCTGGTATCCCAACCCGGACGGCACCATCAGCGTGTCGTGGGGATACTTCAACCGCAACTCGGAGGAGACCGTCCGCATTCCCGTCGGGGCGGACAACCGCATCGAGCCGGGCGGCCCCGACCGCGGCCAGCCGACCACCTTCCTGCCCCGTCGCCACCGCGGAGTGTTCACGGTGGTGGTGCCCGGCGACTTCGGCGACGACGAGGTGCTCTGGACCCTCACCTTCCGCGGCGACACCCAGACCATCCCCGGCCACCTCCACCGCGACTGGCTGCTCGACGCGCTGGGGGGAAACACCCGCGGCGACACCCCGCCCGCCGTCAGGTTCGCCGAAGACGGCCGCGAGTTCCGGGGGCCGGGCGGCGCGCCCGACGGCCCGCTGACGGCCACCGCCGGCGAGCCGATGCCGCTGGCGGTGTGGGCCACCGACGACGGCGTCGCCCGGCGGCCCGGCGAGTCGGACGACGAGCCCCCGCCCCTCGTCCGCCTGTCCCTGCACGCGCATCAGGGCCCGGGCGAGGTGACCTTCGCCAACCCCGAGATCGAGATCGCGGAGGGCGGCCCCGAGCGGGTCGAGACCACCGCGACGTTCAGCGAGCCCGGCGAGTACGTCCTGCGGGTCTTCGCCAACGACCGCTCCGGCGGCGGCGGCTCCCAGTGCTGCTGGACCAACGCGTTCGTCCGGGTGAACGTCTCGTCCTGACCGGTTCGCGCGCCGACCCGTAGCGCGCCGCGCTGCCGGACCCGCGCGCTCGTCCGATGGACACGTCCTCACCCGCGTCCGGCGGTGACCGCGCTTATCGGCCCGCCGCCCTCCGGCAACGGGCTCGCGCGTCTCCCGTCCGCACGCACAAGGGACCAGCCTTCCCGCCTGACGCCGCCGTCTGCGATAATGCCGTCGTCAATGCATCTCCAGCAGACCAAGCAGCGCAGCATCAAGAGCGACGGTCCCCAATACTACCTCCACGACTTGAACGAGTCGATTGCCGTCCATTTTGCCCACCATGCGCGCCCGGCCCACTCCACCGCTGGGGGCCCAAACTCCGCCGCTTTGTCGGCAAGGATACGATTGTTGTCACAGCAGCTTCATGTTCGGCAAATGGCCTCCGTTACTCTCCGTTACCTGAATTGATCCTATTAGCACTATGAGCGGGAGACTAGTTAGACTGGAGGAGTTCGACCGCTTTCGGTCGGTACTGAGGCATGCCCCGGAGCACGTTGACGAGGCTGTGCTGGCATCGGTTCGCGATCTTGACGAACGGACCGAGTTAGAATACCCGACTTCTTTGAGCGAGCTGGTTTCCACTCAATGAATCGGACTCTCTTTGGCTACCGTACCAAGATGGTCAGAGTGGATGCCGAACGACGCACGCCGGCCCAACGAGAAGCCCGATATCTTCGTATCCTGGTCGACTAGGTAATCGTGGTTGAATGACAACACTTCGAGTCGGTCTTCATGAATCACATGCAGGTGGTTCTCGTAGTGACGAGAACGCGGAAAGACCCTCCAGGACACCGGTTCGCCGCGAAGTTCCAGAGTCTTTCCATCGCTGCAGATGACCACCAGACCGGAGTCCAGCTCCACGACGGTCCCGAACAGCGCGACCTTCGCCGAGACGACTGTCTCGCCGTGACGGGCGAGCGGCAGGGTGCCGATTCGTCGAAGAGGAGTTTCTTCATTCCACGGTTCATATCTGGCCACTCGTATGGAACCGTTGGACGCTTGACAGATCTTGTCCTGCGCCGCCCACGAGTACTCGCTGGCGGGTTCTTCAAGGTCTGGGAATATCTCACTGTCCGGTATCACGCGATCGAGAGTTCTCCGCCATTCCGCTCTCGATTCGCTTGGCTGTTCCGGATCTTCACGGTCCGACCACTCCGACAGCGCCTTACGATAGGAGGCCAGGACACCGACTCCGTCGGGGGAGGAGCCATAAATGCTGTGGAACACCCATTGGCACTCGCTGCAATGCTGACTTGAGACCCGCTCGGTTCGAGGTCCATCTCTGAAATCATCCAGACTGTACTGCCACAACCCTTCCTCGCCCGCCGCCAGAGCCAATGAACGGTAAGAGGCTCGCACCGCGGAGACCGGCATCTCGGAGAGCGGCTCGACGCGTGTGCTGACAGGGTGTTTCGTCGAACCTCCGCAACGTGCGGCGAACACTCCGTTTCTCGACGAAACGTACAGACGACGATAGTATATCTCCGAGTCGGCGTGCGGAAACGGAAACCGATTCTCCTGCCATCCCAACCCTGCTCCGGCGATCTCCTGCACACCCACTTCGAGCGGTGTCTGCGAGAGGCTGCGGAAGCGGCGGCGCATAATCTCCCTGATCTCCGCGTCATGGAAGATCCCGGTCGCCGCTACGCGGTACAGGTAGTCGCTGCGCCGAAAGGCGCTTCGTACCGCCAGCCTCAGGTCGTCCTTGACTTGTAGTCCTTCGATCAACTTGCGCCAGTCCAGCGTCAGAATATCGCCGTCCATACCGAACAGATGGAGTCTGCCCCGGTAGATCTGCGAATCCCAATACCGGCCCGGAACGATCAACTTCAGAGGCGGCACGGCTGTCCTCGAACCAGCTTCCGAATCTTCGCGGGAGTCAACAAACGCGCGCTCATCCAGTCGCCGAGAACGTACTCCGTTGGGATGTCCTGGTGATTTCGACGGTGATCGGCCGGATAGCCGTGCCATACGTCCTGATCCTCCGTGAACTTCGCCACGAAGACCCTCGTTTCGTGGTCCTGAGCCACACCGACGTAATCAGGTCTGCCGCCCGGAAGATGAAGCCCCCAGCCGACTTTGCCGACAAACCAACGCCTGGCGCGCGCTCTATCGAAGCACTCAATCTCGTCCTCGTGAGAGATCTGCCATTGGGACTTACCCCATGTCCCGTCCCTGTGCACAGGGTTAGCCCTGTAAGCCACGGCTGCGTATCGCGAATCGAGGCGGACGGTCCCACACGCGCTCCATGGTTGCGGCCCTCGAGGCGACAGAACCGGCACCGGTTCGCCTACGTGCCGGGACGCCCAGTCCGTACAATATCATGCGGTACTCGTTCGGCTTCACCCAGGCGAGCGAAATCGTGGACGGTGAAACGGTGGCGCGGGATCGCAACGGCGGCCCCGGGATCGGGCAGACCCGTCTCTGCCTCGCTCTGCGCTTCGCGGTGGAACGTATCCGTCCGTGCTGGTTCCATCCCGATCTCCAACCGCTCGACCGACGGGCGGCCGCCGGTCGAGCGCCTGACGCCGACGCCCCGGGGCCGCGGGCGAACGCACCGCCCGCCAGCGCCTCAGACCTGCGCCCCGACGTCGCGACCGACCAGCTCTTTCGCGACCCGTCGCGCGAGTTGCCGCATGGCGGGCATGCGTGCAGACCAGGACGGCAGCCGGAACAGCTCGTCGAGCGCGTCCCGGGTCACGCCCGGCAGCACGCGGCTGGCTGCGGTGCCCCGAACCGGCTCCGGCACCTCTCCGCCGGGGGCCCAGATCGCCGCGCCGCCACGCCGGCTCCAGGTCCACGCCTCGCGAACACTCATTCGGAAGTAGGGGGCGAGCTTGCCGCTCGATTGGGTGCTGCGGTCGATCTCGATCACCAGATCAGGGGCCGGATGGCCGCGGCGAACGTCCAACCAGCCGCCGGCGCGTTCCGCGGCGGCGATCTTCTCCGACCCGATGAACAGTCCTTCGTCCGGTTCGAACGCGCCGTCGCCGCTCAGCAACCGGGTCGCCCGCGAGGCCTGCAGCTCGATGGGCGACCCCGCCACCTCCAACTCGACCGCGATTCGCGCGAACAGCTCGCTGACGACAGCGGCCCGCGACTCGTGCGCGAACGTCGGCTCCGCCACGAACTCGGCTCGCCCCGTCGTGGTCTCGTAGCGGCACGTCGGCGCGTCGTCGTGGTCCGTCAGGCGGTCGAACAGGTCGCGCGGCATCGCCACTTCGACTCGCACCGGCGCATCGGGACCGGTGTCCGCGAACCGGCCGGAGGGTGAGTCGAGGTTCACCCGATCCGCCAGCGCGGAGTCCGGCGTCGACACCCCTGCAGCTTCCAACATCATGATCTCGGTCATGCGCTCCAGCCTGCTTCCGTGACTCTGACGGCGTCGACGGGCGGCACCTCGCGACGGCGGTCCCGTCGCGCATGACGAGTCACTCCAGCCATCCTACTACGGCCGCATCGTCCGAACCGGGAGCGCGTGCACGACAGGTTCGTGAGATGACCGCCTGGCACTGGTCGGGCCGGCGACCTGCGTGTCACGCCCGGCGGCGTTTCACCTTCCCGTCATGCACCCACCGGGAGCAGGGGGCTGCAACAGTGGGCGCAGGGATAGTGCGTCCGCCGGCCGACACCACCTTCGCCGCCCGCCCTCACACCCGGGTCGTGGTGACGACGGGCTCGAGGGGCGTGCGGTAGAGCGCGTGCAGGAAGCAGGTCTGCTCGCCCATGTCGAGGCACCGGCGGGCGAAGTCCACCCCCTCGCGGGTGTCGAGGTAGACGTGGGTCTCGACGGCGCCCGCGGCACCGGCCAGCGCGGGGCGGTCGCCAGCCCCAGCGGTAGAACCGGCGGGCGCCGCGCCGACGCTCGAAGGCGCCACGCCAACGCTCGACGCCGCCCCGGCGGACGCGGCACGGCCCGGAAAGCGCGCATCCTGCACGATGCGGTAGCCGTGCAGGTCCTTCCCGAGAATGGCGGCGTAGCGCCCGAGCTGGGTCATGAAGCAGAAGGCGACGCCGGCAGCCATGTAGCCGGCGGCGGAGGGCGCGGCGCCGCTGCCGCCCTGCTCCCGCGGCTCGTCGGACAGGAACCGGAACGTCGACCCCAGGGGGCTGTGGAGCTGCTGCTCGATCTCCTTCACGCCGTCGGGACGCCGCCGGCAGACCGCCCGCAGGTGGAGCTGGCGGCGCTGCTCGGCCCGCAGGCTCGTGCCGGCGCCGCCGGCCACGCCGGCCACCGGCTTCACCGTCTCGAGGCGCACGACCGGCACCCCCGTGGAGTCGGCCGGCGCGACCCGCGGGAACACCGGCCCGGGGTCGGCCGGCCGGGCGCCGTCCAGCCGCGCGGCGCGGTCCACCTGCGACCTCGGCGCCGTTCACGGCGAGGGTGAAGCGCGACACGTGCGGCCGGCGCAGGACGTCGTAGACGGCGGCCCCGCGCACGGCCGCGGCCACCATCCCGCGCACCGCGTCCTCGTCGGCGTCCGCGTCGATCCGCACGTCGAGCGCGACCGGCAGGGCGCCGCCCGTCATCGTGCCGTTCAGGGCCGAGCCCTCCATCGTGTATCGGTTGTCCTGCACGAGCACGAGGTCGCGGACGGTCACCCCCCGCGCCCGGGCCGCGTCCAGTACCGCGTTCATCCAGGAAGACACCATGCCCACGGTCATGAACGCGAGTGGACAGGGCGCGGCGTCGAAGCCGTCGAGGTACGGCCCCTCGTCGCTGGCGAGCCGCCACGCCCCGCCGACGGTGGACGCGACGACCGCCTCCTTCTGCATGCCGGAGAGCGACCGCGCCCAGACCCGGACCAACTCGCCGTCGCCGGGCGGCGGCCGATCCAGCCCGAGCGCGTCGGACCGGTCGACGGCGAAGAAGACGGGCCGCGGGTCGCCGCCGAGGATGTTCTCGGCACCCGAGGCGGCGGGACCGGGACGTCGGGTGACCATGTCCCGTTGCCTGATTGGAGCGAAACGGCCGTCGCTACCCGATCACGTCTCCGTGGTCGCCGAGCCGCAAGCGCGGGGGACCTCCTCCGCCGCGCCCGGGCGGCCGCAGCGACTCGGGTGGGCACGCCGAGGCCGTCGAGGCGGCAGCGCCGCGGCCCCGTTGCCCGTTGGAGCGACGCGGGCCATTGTGACACACTGGCGCCGCGCTTCCGGTCCGCGCCACGACCCGCCGGCCGCCGCCGACGGACCGCCCGAGGAGATCCGATGCAGGCAACCGCCCCCACCGTGAACCAGCCCCCCGCCCCCACGACCCAGGCCATGGCCGGGGTGGCCGCGGCGGCGCTGCTCGCCCTCGCGGTCCTCGGCCTGCCGGGGCCCGGGGCGCTGCCCCCCGAGGGCCAGCGGATGGCCGCCATCTTCGTGGTGGTGCTCGTCCTGTGGGTGACCGAGGCCCTGCCGGTGGGGATGACGGCGCTGCTCGCGGTGGTGCTGCTGCCGATCTTCGGGGTGGCCGACCTGCCCACCGCGTTCACCACGTTCATCAGCCCCGTCTTCTTCTTCGTCCTTGCGATGTTCGTCGTCGCCCAGGCGTTCATCAGCTCGGGGCTCGACCGGCGCTTCTCGCTGTGGCTGCTCTCGAAGGCGGGCACCGACAGCCGCCGCGTGGTGTGGGTGTTCATGGTGGGCACGTGCCTCGTGTCCACCATCATGTCCGACGTACCCGCGACCGCCATCTTCATGGCCCTCGCCGTCGGCCTCTTCGACAAGATGGGGCTGACCCCCGGCCGGTCGTCGTTCGCGAAGGTCGTGATGATCGGCGTCCCCTTCGCGGCCCTCATCGGCGGCGTGGCGACGCCGGCGGGCAGCTCCATCAACATCCTCGGCATCTTCTTCATCCAGGAGTACGGCGACGTCACCGTGCGCTTCCTCGACTGGATGGTCATCGGGGTCCCGATGGTCGTGGTGCTGCTGCCCGTCGCCACCGTCATCCTGCTGCGCTTCTACCCGCCCGAGATGGACCACGTCACCGCCGTCGGCGACGTCGCGGCCGAACGGACCGCCCTCGGCCCGGTGAGCGGCCGCGAGTGGCGGGTCCTCGTCGTCCTCGGCACCATGATCGTGCTGTGGATCCTCAGCACCTGGTTCCCGGCCCTGAACGTGGTGATGGTGAGCATCCTGGGGGCCGTGGTCATGTTCCTCCCCGGCATGCGCATCTTCACCTGGAAGGAGGTCGAGCGCGGCATCGGCTGGGAGGCGCTGCTGATGGTGGGCGGCGTCACCGCCCTCGGGGCCGCCTCGGTCGAGACCGGCCTCGCGCAGTGGCTCGTCGACGGCTCCCTCGGGGGCCTCGAGGACTGGAGCGCCCTGGGCATCGTCGCCCTCGTGAGCGCGTTCACCGTCGTCATCCACCTCGCCCTGCCCATCGGCCCCGTGATCAACACGGTGCTGATTCCGCCCCTCGCCCTCCTCGCCCTCTCGACCGGGCAGAACCCCGCCCTCTACGCGCTGCCCGTCGCGTTCACCGCCTCGTGCGCGTTCCTGCTGCCCCTCGACGCGGTGCCCCTGGTCACCTACACCAAGGGCTACTACCGCATGCTCGACATGCTCGCCCCGGGCACGCTGCTGTCGGCGGTCTGGGTCGTGCTGATCACGATCCTGATGGTCTCGCTGGGGTCGCTGGTGGGCTTCCTGTAGAAGAGGCCCTCTGTCAGGAGGCGTCAGCCTGAGCGACGTGACGGGGGCTTCCGCCGCCGGCTTCACCGGTCCGAGCGGGGCCTGAACGGATCGACGACGGTCAGTCCTTCCATGCGTTGTCCATGCTGCAAGTCCTCCGTGTAGAGGGTCTTGCACCCGGCATCGAGCGCGGCCGCGACGATGAGGCAGTCGTACACCGAAAACCCATAGCGTGCCTGCACTTCGAGTCCCCGTCGATACAGGTTCGGCGTGGGCTGGACCCGCCAGAGCGGAAACAGGACGTCGTCCATCAACTGTCGCATCTGTGCCGGCGTGCCGCCGAGCTTGCCGATGACGACGTTCATCGTCTCCTGAATGACCTGATGGCTGATACACCCGCTTCCATTCGCCACGCTTCTCCGAACGAGCCTGGCGGCGACCTGTCGCTTCCCGGGAATGGTCTCGTCGAACAGGTAGATGAAGATGTTGGTGTCCAGGAAGTGATCAACGCTCATTCATCTCGTCCCTGGTGAATCGTCGTCCTCCGGTGAACAACTGCTGCCGCAACGCCTCTATGGTCGCCGCCGCCGCTTCGGCCTGCCGCCTGCGGCCGACGTAGTCCGCCAGCCAACGTCGGAACTGCTCGTTCAGGGTCGTGTGCTCACTGGCGGCCCTGTGGCGCGCGGCCTCTATCAGGTCTTCGTCGGCACTCAACGTGATGTTCTTCATGACTGCGCTCCTGGGTGACACGGACGTGGTGCACACGATTATAGTGTGCCGACCCAAATCCGCCAACAGGCTGAGCGTGGGGACTACGCCGACCAGGGAAAGCCCTCGCGCTGCACCCTCGCGGCCGGCTCGGACCGGAGGTGCAGCCAGAGGGCCATCAGGGCGAGCCAGAGGGCGTGGGCCAGGAACAGGTGGGCCATCTGGAGGGCGATGGGGGCGAGCAGCAGGGCGTCGAGAACCCCGACGGCCAGCTCCGCCGCGAAGACCGCCGCCACGAGAAGAAACGGCGCGGGCAAACCGTCCGGCGACACTCGCCCGAGCCGCCGCGCCAGCCAGACGAGGTAGGCGCCGAACGCGAGGACCGCGGCGGGGTGCCAGACCCGCAGGCGGATCAAGTAGTGGGCGCCGCCCGCGAAGTCGCTGCGGACCCCGTCGAGGAACGACTCGGACGGGAAGACCGTCGACGCGAGGGACGCGGCGGTGCCGAAGGCGCTGACCACGATCAGCCCGCCGAGGGCGGCGGCCACGAGCCGGTCGGGGCGGCCCGGGCCGAGCGCCGCGGCCGGCCGGCGGGGACCCGACCACCACGCCGCGCACGCGAGCGCGCCCATCAGGAGATAGGTGTTGGCGAGGTGGACCGGCTGCACGAGGGCCCGGGCCAACGAGACGTTCATGTCGACCCACTGGAAGATGACGAGGGCGGCCCCGATGAGCGATTCGACGACCATGAACGCGAGGGACAGGGCCACCCAGTAGCGCGCTAGGTGGCCGGGGGGGAACCGGCGGCGCGACCAGACGGCGAGGGCCACGACGGCGAGGAGCGCGAGCCCGCTCGTCGCGCGGTGGGTGAACTCGACCAGGGTGTCGGCGGCGTCCGCCGGCGTCGTCCCCGACGGCGAGAGGAGCTCGCCGCACAGCGGCCAGTCGTCGCCGCAGCCGTCGCCGGCGCCGCTCGCGCTGACGAAGCCGCCCCACAGGACCACGAACAGCGTGAAGACGAGGACGGCCCAGGCGGCGCCCGTGTAGGAAACGCGAGAGATCATGAGGCGGATGTCCGCACGAACGGCGCGAAGGTGAGTGCCCCGCAAGCGACGACGCAGTCGGAACGGGGAGTCATGCCGGCTATCGGCGACGCGCCGGACGGGATGGTCGCCTCGCAGCGGCCACCGGCCGGCCCCCCGCCATCCACTTCCCTTCTATGGCGCGGAAGCTCCCTCGGGCAGCCCGAACACGTACACCGCGTTGGTCCGGCCGCCGCCCACCGGCGCCGCCAGATACTGCCGGCCGTCGACCGCGTAGGAAATCGGGAAGCCCTGCACCGAACCGGGCAGGCGGGTCCGGAACAGGACCTCGCCGGTGTCGACGTCGTGGATGAACAGGTTGCGGTCGGTGTCTGAGGACACGACCAGGCCGCCCGCGGTGGTCAGGGCCGCCGACCCCGGCCGCGTGGCCGTCGAGTGGCGCCAGCGGATCTCGCCGGTGTCGATGTCCATGGCGATGAGGTGGCCGGCGTGCCCGCCGCTGTCGGGGTGCACCCGGCTGCCCCGCGAGAACCAGCCCCGGTCGGCGTAGTAGTCGTTGCCCTCGACCTGCTCCAGCTCGGTGAACATGCCCCGCACGCAGGTCGGGTGGATGGGGATGTAGAGCAACTGCGTCCCGGGATGGTAGGCACCCGCCCGCCAGTTGCGGACGCCGCCGAAGTCGGGGCAGAAGTCGAGCTCGACGCCGGCGACGGGGATCATCTCGGGCCGGTAGGTCACCTCGCCGGTCGCCGGATCGACGTCGAGCACGTTCTGGTAGCCGAGGTCGTGGGCGGCCACGAACGCCCCGGTCGCGCGGTCGAGCTCCCACAGGATGCCGTGCTTGCCCATCTTGAAGAGCGACCGCCGCCCCCGGTGGTCGATGAGCACGCTCTCGAAGACGTCGTCGAGGTCGTGGGTCTCGCCCGGCACGAACTGGAAGTACCACTGCAGCTCGCCCGTCGCCGGATCCAGCGCGAGGACGCTGTTCGTGTAGAGGGCGTCGCCGTCGGTCTTGCGCGACACCCGGGCCCACGGCTTGGCCTGCGAGGTCGACCAGTAGGTCAGGTTCGTCTCGGGGTCGTAGGCGCCCGGGATCCACGAGTCGGCGCCGGCCCGGAACGTCAGGGGCAGGTCGCCCCAGGTGTCGCCGCCGGGCTCGCCGGGGCGCGCGATGGTCGACGTGCGCCACGCCTGCGCGCCCGTCTCGGGGTCGTGGGCGGAGATGAAGCAGACGTCGTTCTTGTAGTTCTGGCACCCCGTCATGCCGGACACGATGAGGCCGTTCACGACGATGGGCCCGCTCGTGTAGCGGTAGCCGAGCCGGAAGTCGGCGACGGTGTGGTCCCACGCCACCTCGCCGGTCCGCGCGTCGAGGGCGACGATGTGGGCGTCGGAGGTGTTGACGTAGATCTTGTCGCCGTAGATGGCGATGGAGCGCGTGCGCATGCCCGCCCCCACCGCCTCGAGCGCGTCCGACGCCTCGAACTCGCGCCGGTACTCCCAGAGGCGGTCGCCGGTCACCGCGTCCACCGCCTGCACGACGCCGGGGCTGGGGATGAACATGACGCCGTCGTGCACGAGGGGCGCCGCCTGCACCAGCCCCGGCGCGAGCGGCCACCCCCACACCAGCCGCAGCCCGCCGACGTTGCCGCGGTCGATCTGGTCCAGCGGGCTGTAGCCCCAGCCGTCGAGGGTGCGCCGCCAGTTCAGCCAGTCGGCGGGGTCGGGGTCCTGCAGCATGGCGTCGGTGACCGGCGTGAACGCCCGCTCCTGGGCGCCGGCCGCGGCCCCGGCGAGCACCATCAGGAACGCCGCTCCCGTGGCGCGTGCCAACGGTCCGACCAACGAACTCCGAGCCGTTCCTTCCATCGCGGTCATCGGCGGCCTCCCCCTCACTGCGGTTCACTCAACTATAGCCGAGGTGCTCCTCGGATTCAGGGCAGGAAGTCGTGGGTCCGGAGCGGCAGCGCATCCGCCATCGCCCGAAAATGGGCGTCCCGGTGAGCCAGAATGACGTCATGCCGACTGGCGATGGCCGCTATCAGCAGATCCAGCAGGGGCGCGGTGTGACCGGAGTCCGCCATGGACCTCGCGGCCGCCTCCACGGTCGCCCAGTCGCGTTCGAGCGTGTCGAGGTGGACGAGCGCCGCGAGAGCGTCGGCGACTCGCGACGCTTCGGTCCGACGCGCCCCGCGCAGGACCTCCGCGCGGACCGGGCCGCAGACGGCGAGGCGATCCGCCGCGAGCCATCGCTGCATCCGCTCCCGGACGGCGGCTTCACCGCGGGGACGCAGGAACTCGATCCAGCAGGACGTATCCGGCAGGATCAGCACTCCTCGTGACGCTCCAGCTCATCGTTCGTGTATCGGAGATCCACCTTCCCCGCCAGGTCGCCGAGCCTGCGCAGCCTCTGCGTGCGCAGATACTCGGTCAGCGCCAGCCGGACCGCGGTCGCCTTGCGCTTCTCGTTGGTTTCGCGCTGCACCGCCCGGACGATCTCGGCGTCGAGCGTAACTGTTGTTGCCATTTCCAGAATCCTGTTGCGTCTGTGGCCTATCTTTCAACAGCATCCTAGCATGCAACCGGATGCCGCAGGCGGTAAGCGCATGATGGCCGGCGGGCGCGCCGCCCCCCGCCAGAGCCCTCGTCGGCGGACAACCCCTGGCGACAGGCGTGAGAATCCATTATCATGACGGCTCTGGCTCTTACATCCCGCTCTCCGCGCCGCTACCCTTGACGCGACACCATGAAGAACTCTCTCGCAACCTTCCCGTCGAGCGCGTATCTGGCTTCCGGATCGCGACTGACGGCGTGCGCCGCCGCGTGGTGCGGCCTGCACTGCGCGCTCACACCGTTCCTGGTCGCGGTGGCCCCCGCGCTCGCGCTCTCCGAAGGCGTCGAGCGGGCCGTGTGGGTCGGGACCGTCCTTCTCGGCGCGGCGATGCTCGTCCTGGGCCCCGCCCTCGGGAACGCCGCCGTGATCCTCACCTTTGCAGGAGGTACCACGCTCTGGGGGGCCTCCCTCGCCGGTTGGCTCGAGCCGCTGCCCGAGACGGTGACGTCGTCCGCCGGCAGCCTCATCCTGGCGGGCGCTCTGTTCCAGAGCGCCCGCGTCTGCCAAGCCGGCGCGTGCTCGGCATGCGCCGACGAGGAAACGCCGTGACGGCTGGGCCTGACCACGCTACGTTTCCCGCCCGGCGGCCCCCGCCAGCGCCGGTTCCGGCGGCGGCCCGCCCGGCACCCCGGCCGGGCGCAGCATGCGCAGGCCGTTGAACGTGACGAGCAGCGACGCGCCCATGTCGGCGGCCACCGCCATCCAGAGGGTGGCGGCCCCGAAGGCCATGACGGCGAGGAAGACCGCCTTGGCGCCGAGGGCGACGGTGATGTTCTCGATGATCACGCGCCGGGCGCGGCGCGCGTGATCGACCACGAACGGGAGCTTCCGCAGGTCGTCCCGCATCAGCACGACGTCGGCCGACTCGGCCGCGACGTCGGTGGCGTTGCCGCCCATCGCGACGCCGACCGAGGCGCGGAGCAGGGCTTGGCCGTCGTTGATGCCGTCGCCGACCATCGCGGTCGGGCCGTGGCGGGCGATGAGTTCGTCGACGGCCTCGGCCTTGCCGTCCGGCAGCAGTTCGGCCCGCACGTCCGACACCCCCACGCGGGCCCCGACGCTGCGGGCGGTGACGGCGTTGTCGCCGGTGAGCAGGGCCGACCGGAGCCCCAGGCGGCGGATCTGCGCCACGCTGGCCGGCGCTTCCGCGCGCACCGGATCCGCCAGCGCGACGAGCGCCCAGACGTCGTCGCCGGCGCCGCACACGACGACCGTCTCGTCGGCGCGCTGCATCTCCACGAGCTCGGGCTCGAACGCCTCCGTCGCGGCCCGTTCCCGGGCGAAGCGCGCGCTCCCCACCCAGAACGGCCGGCCGTCGATGCGCGCCTCCGCCCCGCGCCCCTCGACGGCCGTGAAATCGGTAAGCTCGGACGGCTCGACCCCGCGCCCGCGCGCGTAGCGGACGATGGCGCGCGACAGGGGGTGCTCGCTGCGCTGCTCGACGGACAGCAGGCGGGCCAGCACCTCCTCCTCGGAGCGGCCGTTCACCGGCCGCAGCCCGCGGACCTCGGGCTCGCCGCGCGTGACGACGCCGGTCTTGTCGAACGCCACCGCGCGCAGGCGTCCCAGCTCCTCCAGGTGCGAGCCGCCCTTGATCAGCACCCCGTGCCGCGTGGCCGACGCGATGGCCGCGGCGATCGTGACCGGCGTCGAGATGACGAGCCCGCAGGGGCACGAGATCAGCAGGATGAGCATCGCCTGGTAGAACCACCGCTCCCAGTCGCCGCCGAACAGCAGCGGCGGGACCGCCCCGACCGCGAGGGCCACCGCGAACATCAGCGGCGTGTAGACGCGCGCGAACCGGTCGATGAAGCGCTCGGTCGGCGCCCGGTGGTGGTGGCTCTCGCCGACCATGCGGGTGATGCGGGCCAGCATCGTGTCCGACGCGGCCCGCGTGGTGCGCAGCTCGACCACGCCGTGGCCGTTCACGGTGCCCGCGAACACCTCGTCTCCGGCCGTCTTCCAGGCCGGCACCGACTCGCCGGTGACCAGCGCCTGGTCGACGTAGGAGCCGCCGTCGGTCACCACGCCGTCGCACGGAATGCGCTCGCCCGGCCGCACCCGCACGTGCGCGCCCACCGCGACGCGGTCCACCGGGGTCCGGTGCTCGTGGTCGCCGTGCACCACCGCCGCCGTCGCCGGGGTGATGCGCAGCAGCGAGCCGATGGCGTCGCGCGCCCGCCGCGCGCTCCAGTTCTCGATCACCCCCGACAGCCCGTAGAGGAAGGCCAGCACCGCCGCCTCGGCCCACTCCGCCAGGAACAGGGCGCCGACCACCGACACCAGCACCAGCGCGTTCATGTCGGGCCGCAGGCGGGCCAGCGACGCCGCCGCCTTCGGCGCCGAGGGGACGAGCCCGGCGGCGATGCCGACGAGCAGCAGCAGCACGACGAACCGGTCGACGCCGTGCGCCCCGTGCGCGTGCGCCAGCAGGGTCTCGACCACGCCGCCTCCCGCCGCCGTGACGTGCAGGACGAGGCCGGCGACGAGCGCGAGCCCGCTCGTCGCGACCAGGGCATGGCGGCCGTGCGCCTCCCACCAAGACTCGGCCCGCGGCGCCGCGTCCCACGGATCGGCCCGCATCCCCAGCCGGGCGACCGCCGCGGCGACCTGCTCGGGGCCGAAGACGCCGGTGTCGGCGTCGACGGTCATGCGGCCGTCGACGACATTGAACGAAACCCCGTGAACGCCCTCGCGGCCCGCGAGCGCGCCGCGCAGCAGGGCGGCCTCCTCGTTGCAGTCGAGACCCTCTACGCGGTAGTCCAGTTTCTTGCGGATGGCGCCCTCCCCTCCTCGTTGCGAACCCGGCCGACGGTACCATCATGCCCCGAACGACGCACGCCCGTCGACGGGGGAATGCGCGGCCGGCCCGGAAATCGTCGCCGAACGCGACCGCAAGGTCGCGCTGCGGCCTCCGATCGCCGCCCAACCGACCCGCTGGGAACCGGCGCCGCAGAACGGTGCAGACGCCTAGAACCGGAAGCGCAGCCCGAAGGTCGGAACGCGGGGAAACCCCTGCGAGGGCACCTCGGACAGGCGCGGCAGCTCGGCGCCGGGGTCGTGCTGAAGCCGCGGCTCGAGCGCGATCGCGTTGTCGCGCCCGAGCAGGTTGATGACCTCGACGTAGAACGACCACCCGCCGTCGGCGCCGCCGCGCTGGTAGGTGCCGCGGACGTCGATCCGCGCATAGTGCGGCAACCGGGCGGAATTCAGGTTCCCGACCCCGCCGTAGTCGATCGTGTACTGCAGGTTGCCGGCCGAATCGGTGGCGGGCACGAGCCGGCCGCGGTCGTCCTCGACCGAGGCCGCCCGCAGACCCAGGGCCGGCGTGTGGGAGAAGCCGCTGGCGAGGCGCACCGTCGCGGCGAGGTCCCAGCGGCTCGTCAGCCGGTAGCGGCCGACCGCGTTGAACGCGTGGGGCCGGTCGTACTCGAACGCGTAGCGGCGGCCGTAGCTCTCGCGCTCGGCGCGGCCCCACGCGTACGACACCCACCCCGTGAGCCGCGCGGCGGGATTGCCGTGGGTCAGGAAGACGTCGAGCCCCCACGCGTCGCCGCCCGCGTCGTTGGTGGGGGCGCTGACGATGATGGGGGCGGCGGGCACGCTCCCGCGCAGGGCCTCGGGAAAGTCGTAGCGCGCGACCCGCGCCGCCCGCTCCGCCTCGGTCTCCAGCCGGCCGACGAGGAGGTCGTCGAACCGCTTGTAGTACCCCTCGACCCGGGCGGTCAGGTCGGGGCCGAGGTCCCGCTCGAGGCCCAGCACGAGGTGGGTGGCCCGTTCGTGGCGCAGCCCCAGCTCGCGGGCACCCGACAGGTCGACGAAATAGTCGGACTGGGTCAGCTTCTCGTACCCGGGGCTCTGCGTGTACAGCCCGCCCGCCGCCCGGAGGCGCGCCCCGCCCCCGAGGGCGTAGCTCGCGGCCAGCCGCGGCGAGACGGTGGCGCCGCCGTTGACTGTGCTCCAGTCGAGCCGCAGGCCGGGCTCGAACGACGCGCGCTCGGACGGCGTCCAGGTGTCCTGCAGCCACAGGCCGCCGCGCGTGCCGTTCAGGACGGAATCGAGGTCGTCGGGCAGCCCCGCGCCCCCCTGCACGCTCGACGCGTTCGCCTGCGCGTCGTTCCGGTCGCCGGCGATCAGCCACCGGTAGCCGGTCTCCAGGCGGTGCAGCTCGACGCCGGTGTTCAGCAGGTGCCGCGGCGTGACCTGCACGCTCAGGTCCTGCCGCAGCGAGCGGTCGGCCACGACGATGGCGCGTTCGAACGCGATGGTCGAGCGGGCGAACGCGACGTCGTCGTCGGGGGCGTTGGACCGGGTGGCGTCGGCGCGGATCTGACCGTCGAAGCGCAGCGACTCGCGGTTGCGGTACCACGACACGGTGGTCGTCGCCGTCGCCCGCGGGCCCAACACCGCGTCGAACCGGGCCGACGCCAGCCCGTTGGTGATGTCCGAGCCCAGCGCGACGCGGTCGTCGGAATCGTCGGGGTCGAACGCCAAGTCGGCGTCTTCCACGCTCCGGAGCCCGGTCAGGGTGAGCCGGTGGCCGGGCCCCAGTTCCCAGCCGGCCTGCAACTGCAGGTCGGCGAACGAGGGGAAGTTCTGATCGGCGATGCGCCCCGCCACGAGATCGTAATAGGTGCGCCGGGCGCTGAGCAGCCAGGTGCCGTCCGACCCGATCGGCGTGGTTCCCTCGAGCACGACGTTGGCGTCGGTGATGCTGGCCGCGGTCGAGCCCTCGAACCCGGGCCGGCCCGCCCGGTTGTCGACCACGAGGATCGACGACAGCCGGTCGCCGTACGCGGCCCCGAAGCCGCCCGCGGTCAGCTCGAAGCTCTCGACGGTCTCGGGGTTGAAGGCGCTGGCGATGCCGAAGAGCCGGTAGGGGTTGTGGACCTCGATGCCGTCCATCACCGTCAGGTTCTGGTCGGGGGTGCCGCCGCGAACGGCGAGCCGGCTGCCGAAGTCGTCGGTCGACGCCACCCCGGCCAGGGTGTCGAGGGTGCGGAAGACGTTGTCGATGCTGCCGGGGGCCCGGAACACGGCCTCGGGGGCGACCGGCGTGGCCGACGGCCGCTCCTGCACCGTCATCTCGGAGACGACCTCCACCGTCTCGGCGAACGTGTCGGGGAACAGCCGCACCTCGACGGCGGCCCGGCCGGCGCCGGGGTCGATCTCCACCACCGTCTCCAGATAGCCGTCAGCCTGGAATTGCAGGCTGGTCGCCCCGCCGTCCAGGGCGATCTCGAACCGCCCGTCCGGTCCGGTCTCCGCCGCGCGCTCCCCGCCGGTGATCCGCACCCCGGCGATCGGCGCCTCCGTCACCCCGTCGAGGACAACGCCGGTCACCGTCGCGACCGGCTGCGCCGCCGTCGAGGAGAAGGCCGCAGCCAGGCAGGCCAGGGTGCAGAGAACTCTCGATGCCGTTCGTCTCATCGGTCCGCCGGTGGCGAGGGGTCGTGCGGTCGGAGCGGGCGCACAGCGGCCCGGCGTGTTCGCCCATCCTACTAGACGTGCCGAACCCGACCGGCGTTCCCGCGCACGGGGTACACTGTTCGCGTCCGCGGCGGCGCGCCGCGGCGTCGACGAAAAACCGGAGGAGTCGATGTCAGTACGCACAATCGCCTGCCTCGGCATGCTCGCGTTCATGCCGGGCGTCGCCGCCGCCCCCGCCGCGGCCCAGCACGGGGCGCCCGGCGGCGAGTGGC
Source organism: Vicinamibacterales bacterium (assembly GCA_963666855.2). Taxonomy (GTDB): domain Bacteria; phylum Acidobacteriota; class Vicinamibacteria; order Vicinamibacterales; family UBA8438; genus JAJEEA01. Next base: position 832 of record CAXXTG010000147.1, on the reverse strand, counting down.
CCACCTACGGCGGCGACCTCGGCCACACCCGCTACGCCGCCCTGGACCGGATTGACGCCGGGAACTTCGGCGAGCTGGAGCCGGCGTGGCGGTTCCGCACCGAGAACCTGGGCCCCGGCCCCGAGTACGTCTTCCAGTCGACCCCGCTGATGGTCGACGGCGTGCTCTACACCACGGCCGGCACCCGCCGGGCGGCCGTCGCCCTCGACGCGGCGACGGGCGAGCTGTTGTGGGTGCACCGGCTCAACGAGGGCGAGCGCGGCGCGGCGGCCCCGCGGCGACTCTCGGGGCGCGGCCTGACGTACTGGGACGACGGCGCGGACGGGGTGATCTTCTACGTCACCCCCGGCTACCGCCTCATCGCGCTGAACGCCCGCACCGGCCGCCGGATGGCCGGTTTCGGCGGGAACGGCCTGGTCGACCTGAAGCAGGGCCTCGACCAGGAGCTCGACCCCGTCACCGGCGAGGTCGGGCTGCACGCGGCGCCGGTCGTCGCCGACGGGGTCATCGTCGTCGGCGCCGCCCACCTCGCCGGGGTCGCCCCGGCCACGAAGGAGAAGCCGACCGGGCACGTCCGCGGCTACGACGCGCGGACCGGCGACCGGCGGTGGATCTTCCACACGATTCCCGGCGCCGACGAGTTCGGCAACGACACGTGGCTGGCCGACTCGTGGCGCTACACCGGCAACACCGGGGTGTGGGGCCAGATGACCATCGACCCCGAGCTGGGCCTACGTCTACCTGCCGGTGGAGACGCCGACCGGCGACCTCTACGGGGGGCACCGGCCCGGCGACAACCTGTTCTCGAACAGCATCGTCGCCCTCGACCTCC
>CAXXTG010000146.1:0-12773 GCA_963666855.2 Vicinamibacterales bacterium | reverse complement strand
CGGGGGGCCGGTGCGGGCGCACGCCCGCCATCAGTCAGCGGTGGCGCCGGTATGGATGTATCATTCCAGGACGGTGCCTCCGACGCCCTCGGGCGAGGCGACGGGGGCGCACCATGCGGCCGAGTTCGTCTACGTCTTCGGCACGTCGACGACGAACGACGGGCCGGGCGAGCGGGAACGTTGGCCGTTGCGGCGCCGAATAATGATGGGAACACGAGAAGCGAAAGGATGAAGGCGATGAAGATCGCGACGTGGAAATGCCTCGGAGCTCTGCTGCTCGCCGCCGGCCTCGTCGCGGGCGCGCCGGCCCCCGCGGCCGCGGCCGAGGAGGCGGCGCCGACGTTCACCAAGGACGTCGCCCCCATCTTCCAGGCCAAGTGCGAGGCGTGCCACCGGCCGGGCTCGATCGCGCCGATGTCGCTCGTGACCTACCAGGAGGCGCGGCCGTGGGCGCGGTCCATCCGCGAGCGGGTGGAGACCCGTCAGATGCCGCCGTGGCACATCGACCGCACCGTCGGCATCCAGGCGTTCCAGAACGACCGGTCGCTGAGCGACGCCGAGATCGACACGGTGGTCCGCTGGGTCGACGCCGGCGCGCCGCGCGGCAACCCCGCCGACATGCCGGCGCCGGTCCAGTGGCCGGACGAGTCGAAGTGGTACTTCGCCGAGCGGTTCGACGGGCCGCCCGACCTCGTCATCGAGTCGGCGCCGTTCACCATGCAGGCCGAGGCCAACGACGCGTGGTGGAAGCCGCGCTCGCCGACCGGCCTGACCGAGGATCGCTGGGCGCGGGCCATCGAGATCCGCCCGAAGACGGTGGCGGGCCGCAAGATCACGCACCACGCCATCGCCCGGCTCGTGCAGGAGGAGACGGACCCGGCGATCCGCCGGGCCAACGCCGCCAACGCCGCCGCCGGCATCGACCGGTCGCGCACCGCCGGCACGTTCATGGAGTGGGCGGTCGGCAAGCAGGGCGAGATCATGCGCCCCGGCGCCGGCAAGCTCATGCTGGCCGACTCCGAGATCCAGTGGGACATCCACTACTCGGCGGCCGGCGAGGAGATCACCGACAGCGCCCAGCTCGGCGTCTACCTCTATCCGAAGGACCAGACCCCCGAGCACCGGCAGGTGCTGCACATCATGGGCGCGGGCGGCGTGGACATTCCGCCCAACACCATCTCGGTGACCGAGGGCTTCTTCCCCCTCCACCGCGGCGCCCGCATCGAGAGCTACCAGCCGCACATGCACCTGCGCGGGAAGGCGATGTCGATGGAGGCGATTCTGCCGAACGGACGCCGGCAGTTGCTGAGCCACGTCGGCGACTTCAACTTCAACTGGCACAACACCTACGTCTACGACGACGACGCGGCCCCGCTGCTGCCCAGCGGCACGATGATCAAGGTGACCGCGTGGCACGACAACACCTCGGCGAACCGGGCCAATCCCGACCCGGACGTGTGGGTGGGCTACGGCGACCGCACCGTCGACGAGATGGCGCACGCGTGGGTGAACGTGACCTACTTCGACGAGGACGACTACGCCGCGGAGGTCGCGAAGCGCGAGGCGGCGGTGGCCGCGCGCGGCGGCGAATAGGCGCGCGGGAATCGGGTAGAGGGGCGCCGCCCTGACGACGGGGCGGCGCCTTTCGCGTCTCTGGAGCACTTCCCATGCATTCGTTCCGTACCGTCACCGTTCTCGCGGCCGTCGGCGCCGTCGCGGCGCTCGCGGCGTCGGCCGCCGCGCAGCCGCCGCGGACGCCGCTCGCCCTCGAGCCCCGGGGCAGCACCGGCGAGGCGGTCTGGCCCGCCTACGAGGGCTGGTCGCGGAACGCCGACGGGAGCCTGACCCTCCTGCTCGGCTACTACAACCGCAACGCCGAGGTCGTCGAGATCCCCGTCGGCGACGACAACCGCCTGGGACCGGACGACATCGACAAGGGCCAGCCGACCCATTTCCTGCCGGGCCGGAACTGGGGGGTGTTCTCGATCACGGTCCCCGAGGACCGGGCCGGGGACCGGCTGACGTGGACGGTCCGCGTCAACAACCAGCTTTCGGAGATCGCGTTCTGGGCGAACCCCGCCTACTACACCGACCCCTTCCTGAACCGCGCGAACGGCAACGCGCCCCCGGTGCTGCGGATCGGGGCGGACGGGGCCGGGATGCAGGGGCCGCCCCACGGAATCGCGGCGACGTACTCGACGACGGTGGGCGAGCCCCTCGGGCTGCTGGCGACGGTGACGGACCGGCCGCCGACCATCGAGCCCGAGCAGCGCCGCGGGCGGCGCCGGCCCCCGGTCAGCCTGACCTGGAAGAAGTACCGCGGGCCGGGCGGGGTGACGTTCGCGGCGGACGGGCAGGACGCGGGGCCGGAGCTGACGCACGCGTTCGACGAGGTCGCCGGCGGCGAGACGCTGACCACCGCCACCTTCGGCGCGCCCGGCCGCTACCGGTTGATGGCCACCGGCAACGACGTCTCCGGCGACGGCGGCGGCGGCGATCAGTGCTGCTGGACGACGGCGCACGTCGACGTGGTCGTGACGGAGGCTGCGCCGTAGAGGGGCGGGATTTGCCGCCGGAACCGCCTCGGAGTCTGCGCCGTAGAACGGTGCAGACTCCTAGCAGGGTTAGTTGGGCGGCAATCGGAGCCGCAGGCGACGATTTCCGGGCTAGCGGGGCGGCCGCGCCGGCCGGCCCGTCGCTTGGGCTCCACCGGCGTCCACCAACCCTCCGGGACTCCGCGCCGTCCTGCTGCGCAGACTTGGGGCGCCAGCGTCGCCGATGGGCGCGGTGGACGCACGGAGGGATCGACAGACCGTTGGATCCGAGCCGCGCGCGTCGAGTTGACGCCGGGCGGCCGGTTCGGGATTCGAGGAGGAGAATCATGAACGTGCAGAGATGGACGGCGGCGGGCCTGGTGCTCGCGGTCGCGGCGCTGGTCGCGGCCCCCGAGGCCCGGGCGCAGGGCGACCAGGTGTGGTACGAAGTCGACATCGTGCAGGTCAAGCCCGACCGGTTGGACGACTTCAGCGAGCTCTATCAGGACGAGATCAACCCCGCCCTGCAGCGCGCGGGCGTGCCGTGGCGCTCGGCGTGGGTGACCGGCGCGTTCGGGTCGCTCTACGAGCGCACCTTCGTGCACCCGCTCACCGGTTTCTTCAACCTGGACGGGGGCGGGCCCCTGGCCCAGGGGTTCCGCAGCACGCGGCAGCTCGACCGCGTGCTCGAGCGGCTGCGCGAGTACACCGACGCGCGCCAGAGCTACGCCGTCCTCTACCGCGGCGACCTCAGCGTCGAGTCTGACGACGTCAGCGGTCTGCCCATCGCCCGCGTCACCAACCTGGAGATCGCCCCCGGACAGACGCCGGCGTTCGAGGCGTTCCTGCGGGACAACCTCGAGCGCTTCCGGCAGGCCGGGGTCATCTTCGGCATCTATCACCGCCAGTTCGGGCCGGGGCCGGTGGTCTGGCAGATCGTCGAGAACCTGCGCAGCTACGCCGAACTGGCCCGGGGCGGCATTCTCCGCGCCTTCGGCGACGCCGAGGCGGCCCGCGCCCTCGACGAGTTGACGGGCGTCGTCACCAGCGTCGAACGGAGCGTCCTCGAGTACGACGTCTCGCTCAGCTACCGCGGCGCCGGACTCACCCAGTAGCGCCGGTCGGGCGGAAACGGAGATCGGGGCCGGGGCCGCCCGGTAGCGCGTCTTCCACCGGGGCGGAACCGGTGACGACCATGAGTGTCCGGCGGCGGCGCCCTCATCGGGCAGCCGCGCTTCCCGCCCGGCCCGGGCCGCCGGCCCCCCGCCGCACGCACGCCGCCGGCCCGCAGCACCGCCCGCCGGGCGTTCACCCCGCCGCCCGCTCCGACAGGTAGTGGTGCCAGAGGATGCGGGCGGCCACCGTCCGCCACGGCGCCCAGGCCGCGGCCATCCCGCGCAGCCGCCGGGCGTCCGGCCGTTCCTCCAGTCGCTTCACCTGCTGCGCCGCCGCGGCCAGGGCGAGGTCGCCCTCCGGCCAGACGTCGGGGCGGGCGAGGGCCGTCATCAGGTAGATGTTCGCGGTCCACGGTCCGATGCCGCGAATGCCCATCAGCCGTTCGCGCACCGTGTCGTCGTCCGCCCGGCCCAGCGCCTTCAGGTCGAGGCGGCCGTCGAGGATGCGGCCGGCGATCTCCCGGCAGTAGCCCGCCTTCTGCCGGCTGACCCCGGCCGCCCGGAACGCCGCCGCGGTCAGGCCGGCCACGCCCTCCGCCGTGATTTCGCCGCCGCAGGCTTCGCCCAGCCTGGCGAAGACGGTCCGCCCCGACGCGAGCGACACCTGCTGTTCGAGCACGATCTGCACGAGGGCGGCGTACCCCGGCTTGCGCGTCCACAGGCGCGGGGGGCCGTGGCGCGCCACCACGCCCCCGAGCTGCGGGTCGGCGGCGGCGAGCACGGCCACGCCTTCGAGCAGCCGCGCCCGCGTCAGCCGCCGCCGCAGATGTCCGGCCGGTGGGCGCGTCATGGCGCGGTCCCGAGCCGACCCCGCCGGGGGAAGGCTCCGGCGGGTAGAATCGGCGCGAAGCCATGTTCGTGCTGCCGCTGGGCGACGAGCCCAACCCGCCCGACACGCCGCTGGCGACCTACGCCCTCATCCTGGTCAACTGCGCGGCCTACCTCCTGATCACCCTGCCGCTCGGCGCCGTGCGGCCCGAATGGGCCGACCCCATGGTGCAGGAGTATCTGCGCGCCTGGGCCGAGGCGCTGCCCGAGCCGGTCTCGCGGCGCGACGTCGCCGCCATGTACCAGCAAATGACCGGGTACGACCTGTTCGTCTACCGGTGGGGCTTCCGGGCGGCCGAGCCGGGCCTGGCGACGCTCTTCAGCGCGATGTTCCTGCACGCCGGGTTCCTCCATCTCCTGGGCAACATGCTGTTCCTGTGGATCTGCGGCGACAACGTCGAGCACCGGCTCGGCCGCGTCCGGTTCCTCGCCGCCTACGCCGCGGCCGGCGTCGCCGCGACGGCGTTCCAGACCCTGCTCTCCGGCCGCACCGACATGCCCCTGCTCGGCGCGTCGGGGGCCATCTTCGGCCTCGCCGGCCTCTACTTCGTCTGGTTCCCCCGCAACCGCGTCCGGCTCTGGGTGATGGTGTTCCCGTTCTTCATGAACGTCGTGCGGGTCCCCGCCCGCACCGTCGTCGCCTTCTACGTGCTCGTCCAGAACGTGCTGCCGTTCCTGGCGGCCGCCGCGGGGCGGGCCGGCGACGACGCCCACGGCGCCCACCTCGGCGGTTTCCTGGTCGGCCTGCTCGCGGCCTGGGTCGTCAACCGCCGGCTGCGGTCGGCCCGGTCCGCGCCGGCCGGGTCCGGGGACGCCGACGCCGCCCCCCCGGCGCCCGGCACCATCGCCGCCCTGATCGAGGACGGCGACTTCGAGAACGCGGCCCGGCGCTACGTGCGGCTCGCGCCCGGCGAGACCCGCCGCCTGCTCGGCGAGCGGCACTCGCTGATGCTCGGGAAGTGGATGGCGGCCGGAGCGCACCCCCACGCCGCCCTCGCGCTCTTCCGGCGCCACGTCCGCGACCATCCCATCTCGCCGACCGCCGCCGAGGCCCATCTCGCGGCCGGGCTGCTCCAGTTGCGCACCTTCGGCGAGGCCGCCGACGCCTCCCGGCATCTGCTCGAGGCCCTGGCCCTCGACCCCGACACCGACACCGCCGCCGAGGCCCGCCGGGGCCTGGCCGAGGCCGCCGCGCTCGAGAAGTTCCAGTTGAACCGCCTCTGACGGTATAATGGGGGTCTTGCCGTTGCTGGGAGGTCGTTCAATGGTAGGACACGCGGCTCTGGACCGTGGAATCGGGGTTCGAATCCCTGCCTCCCAGCCACTCTCTTCCCGGTAGGGCCTCCCTTCCCGCCGCTGTCGCACCCGCCGTCCGCACCGCTGTCGTTCCCGCCGTTCCGGGGGGGCCTGACGATCGCCGCGTGTGGCGTCCGCGCCGTCCGCGGTCACGACGTTCCGATTCGGCCCCGCAGTCCATGGCGCGCCGGCCGGAACGTGTTCGGGGTGCACTTCGGCCACCTCCAGGGAGCCGGCACGGCAGCGACGATGAAGCGGCTGTAGATCCGCCGTGCAACGAAGTCCTCCGGGAACATCGCGAACTACACGACAGGTCGAGTGGAGCGGCTGTCTCATGCCGACTCCATGAACTCGGGGATCTCCAGCAGGGTCCTCACCCAGGTCTCGACGTCGCTGAACCGATTCCGGCCGTCTACGCCGGCCGATTCGTCGCCCGCCGAGTCCAGGCCGGCGCCTGCGAAATGAGCGATCCGGAATCGATCGAAAACGATGCCGTAGCGCTGTTCGTCGCGAAGGTGCCGGTTGGCGAGAATCGCATCGAACGCGGTCGTCGGATCATCGGGGAGGTCGCGGTGCAGCGTGAACGGAATGAACATCGACGGCAGGCAGTGCGTGGCGGGTGGAGTGCTGAACCAGCCGTGGAACTGCGGTATCCGATCCACCGCGGACTTCTCGCGCCAGTTGCGTCCGGACGCGCATTGGCCGAGCAGATACAGCTTTCCGGGCATGCGATCGGGGTGGTGCCGCCAAGCGATAACGTCGATCCCGTCGTCCTTCGCCGAGGTCGGCCAGCCCGCCGGTACGGTTCGCCGGACCACGCCGGCTCCGAACCTGCGGTACGTGTCGCGGAGCGCAGACTGGAAGTCGCTGCCGCTCGGGCGCGGGAAACCGAAGGAGACCGCGTCGCCGACGACGTAGCCTCGCGCCGCGAGGGACGCGCAAACCTGGAATACGTTGGCGATTCGAGCTTGAGCGCGCGCGGTCAGTTCCACGGGCTGGAGCCGGTTCTCTCGAATGGCTGAAGCCAGCAGGCAGAAGAGATACACGACGCGGCCAGGAGTGGACGTGACCTCGGGGACTCGAGCGAGCGCCGGCGGAGTCGTCTCGATGGTGAACGGGTATGCGTCACCGAGCACTCGCGCCCGATACTGCAGTTCGTCGAACAGATCGTCGATGAGGTGGCTCCGCCCCGTCTCCAGAATCGATTCTTCATGCGGGTCGTCGCCGGCGCGGTCGGGGGCGTCGTCGCCGTTGATGTCGAAGATTCCGGTAATGTCTCCGGCGGTCGATCGCCGGTCGGCGGCTCGGAGGGCCTGAAGCTCCATCCAGTCGGCGTTTGCGCTCCGGGTGTGGTTCTGCTCGGGCGGCGTGATGAAGATGGCCGCCATCAACCGTCCTTCTGACGCGTCTTTGCCCGCATGACGACGACGAGACTGTGTGTCGTTTCGTTCATGTTCGTGGCGACCCGGTACAGCGTCGGGTCGCCGTCGTAGGCGCCGGAGACGGCCATCGCATCCTCGCATTGCCTGGCCGCTTTCATCAGGGCGTCGGAGAGCCGCGACGACGGGGGTTCGACGCGCTCGAAGGCGGCCTGCAGATCTCGTTTGGCCAGCAGCATCTGTCGCGCCTCGGCATTCCCGAGCACGTCGCTGAGTTGATTCAGATTCGGGTTCTGGCTCTGGATCAGGGTTGGCTCCCCCCGCCGTTCCTGGCCGTAGAGCCACGACATGAGGGTCTGCAGCTCTTTGCGGTTCTCCGGGGGAACCGGGTTCGCTCGCGGCGGCGCCGAAAGGTCTTCCGGGGTAAGACCCAGGAACTCGCGCACCGACGCGCGGGTCAGTGCCGAGTACAGGTGCGAGAACGCGAAACGGGGCTTGGAACGGTCCTCCCGGTCGAAACCGTCTTCGCTCGCCTGCTTCAGGGCATACCACCCGTTGACGAACCGGCGCACGGTGTTGTGGCTGTCTCCGAGCGTGCGGCTGATCGTCGCGATGTTTCCGCCGCTCTCGAACCACTCGGCCGCGAATCTGGCCTTCGCGAGCGCGTCCCACTTGAACGGTCCGTTGATGTGCTTGAACCCGATGATGGCGCGGGCGGCGGTGCGGTCGTCGACCCACTTGACGCGAACGCGGGCCGGCGGCACCTTCGGCTCGTCGACTTCGGGCAGGGGAACCCGGAGTCTCTTCCTGAGAGATTCATCGCCCAGCAGGCGCAGCGCCGCCAACCGGCGGTTCCCCTCCAGGACGATCCTGCCCTCGCGCTGCACGATCAGCGGTTCGAAGTCGAGGTACCCCGCGGATCGGATCGACTGCAGCAGCTCGTCGACATCGACGTGCCGCGTCAGGTGGCGCACGATGTCCTCTTCCGTCGCGAACCGTTCCCCGCCCGCGAAACGGGGGTTCGACAGGTCGAAGTTCAGCGCTTCGGGCGCGACGAAATCCGTCGTGTCCTGCGTGGTGGTCTTCGTGGCCATCCCAATGCCTCGTCCCGGCCCCGGACCGCGCCGTGTTCCGGTCGGTGTCGCCGGTCGGCCCGCCCGCCCTCACTCGGCCGCCGGCAGCGCGAACGCGATCAGCCTCGGTCCCCCGCCCACCGTCAGGGCGATGTACTGCCGGCCGTCGACCTGGTAGGTCATCGGGGTGCCGATGGCTCCGGACGGCAGGTCCACCGACGCGAGTTCGTCGCCGTTCGCCTTGTCGTAGGCGACGAGACGCGGGCCCCCGTCGGTTCCCCCCGCGGTCAGGCAGTAGATGAGCAGCGTCTTCGTCAGCAGCGGTCCGTTGATGGCGTTGTCGCCGCCGAGCGGGGGCAGGTCGAGGTCGCGCAGCCTCGGGTGGTTGCGGTAGCGGTCGCCGTCGCCGGTGGGCACCCACCACGCGTGGTCGCCGGTGTTCATGTCGATGGCGGTCATGCGCGAGTAGGGCGGCTTGACGAGGGGGAGCCCCTGCGGCATCTGCGGCTCGCGGCGGATGGCGCCGCCCCGGGCGAGCCGCTCCGCCTCGGGGGCGCCGTGGGTGTAGGCGACGGTCGCGCCGAGGGCGGGATCGGGCTGATAGAGGGAGACCACCGCCGTCCGGTTGCGCGACGGGACGTAGAGCATCCCGGTGTCGGGGTCGACGGCGGCCCCGGACCAGCCCGCGGTGCCGCCCGGCGGCGGGCGCATGAGGGTGCCGTTGGTGACGCCCTCGATGCGCCGGTCGAGCGGCGTGAACAGCGGCCCGAGCCGGAAGCCCTCGACCGCCTCGAGGGCCATCCGGCGGATCTCGGGCGTGAAGTCGGCGAGGTCGTCGATGGTCACCCCCTGATAGTCGAACGGCGCCGGCTTCGTCGGGAACGGCTGCGTGGGCGACACCACCTCGCCCGGCATGTTCGTCTCCGTCGGCACCGGGCGCTCCTCGATGGGCCAGATCGGCTCGCCGGTGACCCGGTCGAACGCGTAGACGAAGCCCTGCTTGCTGACCTGCGCGATGGCCTTGATGTCGCGGCCGTCGACGGTCACGTCGACCAGGTTCGGGTGGGTCGCGAAGTCGTAGTCCCACAGGCCGTGGTGGACGGCCTGGAAGTGCCACACCCGCTGCCCCGTCTCGACGTCCACCGCGATCAGGGTCTCCGAGAACAGGTTGTCGCCGAGCCGGTCGACGCCGTAGTAGTCGTTCGTCGTGGTCCCCGTCGGCAGGTACACGTGGCCGAGCTCGTTGTCGCCGGCGAGCATCGACCACACGTTGGCGTTGCCCGAGTAGCGCCACGAGTCGTTCAGCCACGTGTCGACGCCGAACTCGTCGGTGCCGTTGGGCACGGTGTGGAAGTCCCACGCGTGCTCGCCGGTGCGGACGTCCCACGCGCGGACCCAGCCCGGCACCGCCTCCTTGGTGATGCGGCGGTCGGCGACGTGCGAGCCGTGGATGACGCGGTCGCGCACCACGATGGGCGGCGAGTGGATGCCGAAGAGCAGGGCGTTCAGGTAGTCGCGCTCGTCGCGGCTCGCGCGCGGCAGCCCGACCATGGCGTCGACCCGGCCGCTCCCGCCGCCGAAATCGGGGCACGGCCGGCCCGTCTCCGCGTCGACGCAGATGAGGTAGCCGTTGCCGGTGCCCCAGAAGATGCGCTCGTCGCCGGCGCCGTCGGTCCAGTACGCGACGCCCCGCTGCGACCACGGGTTGCTCATGGTCGGGGTGCCCTCCTCGTAGCCCTTCGGGTTGTGGACCCAGAGGGTCTCGCCGGTCGTCGCGTCGACGGCGACGCCTTGCGAGAGGGGGGTGTTGAAGTAGAGCACCCCGTCCACCATCAGCGGCGTCGCCTGCAGCCGGGACAGGATGGGCCGGTGGCCGGTGCCGGTAGAGGTCCGGCGTGTCGGCGACGAGCGAGTCGACGATGGTGTCGAGGGGCGCCCACCACTCGCCGCCGCCGGGGGTCGAGCGGCTCACCATGCGGTCGACGGTGGTCCACTCCCACGCGATCTCGAGGTCCGCGAAGTTGTCCGCGTCGATCTGGTCGAGCGGCGAGTACTTGGTGCCGCGGATGTCGCCCGCGTAGCTGCGCCATTCGCCCCCCGACGTGTCGTAGGTCTGCCACGGCCCGGCGGCTTCTCCGGGCTGGCCGTGGGCGGTGGTCGCGGTGGCCGCGAGCAGGGCGAGCAGCGAAATCGCGAGGAGCGGGGACGACTGGCGCATGAGGAACCTCCGTGTCTCGGAACCGGTCTCCGGACGCCCGCTCGTTGGGGCGTGGAGTCGAGGCGATCGTACAACGGTTCGAGCGCGATCCGATGACCCGCCCGTGGCGTCCGGTCAGGGTCGCGCCGCTCGTCGTCCGGTCGGTCTCCTCCGTGCTCGATCCGATGCGCCGCCCCCGCGCGGTCGGCGACGGCAAGTCGCGCCTGGGCTGCGACCTGCCACGAAGTGCAGCCTGCGAGCCCCCCTGTCGAAACGCGCGGAGCGCGCCGAGGCGGGTCTCGTCAGGCTGGGTGTAGACTGGCCTTGAACTCCGACTCGGTTTCCGTGAGCGGTGACCCATGGTGAAGCAGCTTCGTGCGTTGGCGGGCGTGGGCCTGATTCTCCTGGCCGCGGCCGGCGCCGCGCCGGGGCAGCCGGTCGAAGATCGGCATCCCGACATCCGGCTGTTCCTGCAGGCGGGCGCGGGCGAGCCCGAACAGGCCGAGTACGCCCTGGAGCAGCTCGGCGACCGGTGGCGCGACGGCTACGCGGGCATCGTGTGGGACATGGCGTGGCTGCAGCGCCCCCCCAACCTGCGGGGGTTCGCCCGCTTCTTCACCCTCATCGGCTTTCTGGAGCGGCAGACCGGCCAGAGTTTCGGCGCCGACCTGCAGGCGTGGCAGCGGTGGATGTGGGGGCGGCCGTACGAGCCGCACCCCGACCACGGGTTCTTCAAGGGCCTCTGGTACCGCCAGATCGACCCGGGCTTCGCCGAGTTCTTCCCCCGGGGGGTCGAGTCGCGCATCCGGCTCGACGAGATCGAGTGGGGCGGCGTGGGGGTGAACGGCATCCCGCCCCTGGAGTACCCGGCGCGGCTCGAGGCCGAGGAGGCCGACTACCTCGAGGACGACCACGTCGTGTTCGGCGTCGTGGTGAACGGCGAGGCGCGGGCCTATCCCAAGCGCATCCTCGCGTGGCACGAGATGGCCCTCGACCGCGTCGGCGGGGTCGAGCTGACCATCGTCTACTGCACCCTGTGCGGGACGGTGATCCCGTTCGAGAGCGAGCCCGGGGGCCGCTACCTGAAGTTCGGCACGAGCGGCCTCCTCTACCGCTCGAACAAGCTGATGTTCGACCACGAGACCCGCAGCCTGTGGAACACGTTCGAGGGCGTCCCGGTGGTGGGCGAGCTCGTCGGGAGCGGGCTGCGGCTGACCCACCGCGCGGTCGTGACCACGACCTGGGGCGGGTGGCGGCGGCGCCATCCGGCGACGACGGTGCTGTCGCTCGACACCGGCCACCGGCGCGACTACGCCGAGGGGGCGGCCTACCGCGGCTACTTCGGCACCGACGACCTGATGTTCCCGGTCTCGCGCCGCGACGACCGCCTCGCGAACAAGGAGGAGGTGCTGGTGCTGCGGCCCGACGACCCGGCCCGGGGCGGAGCGCCGGCGCCGCTCGCCATCACCGCGCGGTTCCTGGCCCGGAACCCCGTCCATCACCTCGAGCACGCCGGCCGCCGCCTCGTGGCGGTGTCGAGCGCGGAGGGCGCCAACCGGGTCTACGACGCCGGGGACGTCCGCTTCGCGCGGCATCTCGGCCCCGAGCGGCTGGCCGACGCGGCGGGGCGGACGTGGCGGGTCACCGAGGACGCGCTCGTCCGCGACGACGACCAGGCCGTGCAGCGCCCCCGCGTCCCCGCCCACCGCGCGTTCTGGTTCGGCTGGTACGCCCAGTTTCCCGACACCGTGTTGGTGGACTGAGGCGGTTCGAGGAAGGAGCAGTCTCCATGCGACGCATGCTCATCGTCCTGCTGGCGGCGGTTCCCGCCGTGTCGCTTCATCAGGCCGCGCCGGCGGCGCGGGGCGGCGGGCAGGCGCCCGCGGCGACCGACGCCGACCGCGCCGGCTGCGCGGCGCTGCTGCACGTGCGCAACCTCACCATCACCTACGCCGGGCTCGCGGAGACGGGCGGCGGCCCCTACTGCTACGTCAAGGGCATTCTCCCGCCGGCGATCCACTTCCACGTGCAGCTTCCCCTGCCGCGCGACTGGAACGGGCGGTTCCTCAAGTGGGGGGACGGCGGGAAGGACGGTGACCTCGACTTCGCCGACCACCGGGTGGCGGCGGGCTACGCCGTCGCCAACAGCAACACCGGCCACGACAACGGCGCCGAGCCCGGGTCGTCGTTCGCCCGCGACAACCGGCAGGCGGAGATCGACTTCGGCTACCGCGCCGTCCACCTGACGACGGCGGCGGGCAAGACGCTGGTCCGGGCCTACTACGGTGCCC
>CAXXTG010000145.1:0-5669 GCA_963666855.2 Vicinamibacterales bacterium | reverse complement strand
GTCGAGCAGTACTGCGTCCGCTGTCACAACGACCGCCGCCTGCTCGGCAACATGTCGCTGGAGGAGTTCGACGCGTCCGACGCGCCCGGCAACGGCGAGCTCGCGGAGCGGATGATCCGCAAGCTGCGGGCCGGGCTGATGCCCCCGCCCGGCGCCCGGCGCCCCGACGACGAGACGCTGCTGGGCCTCATCGAATCGCTGGAGGGCCAGATGGACCGGGCCGCCGCCGAAAACCCCAACCCGGGCCGGCGCACCTTCCAGCGACTCAACCGGGCCGAGTACGCGGCCTCGATCCGCGACCTGCTCGACCTCGACATCGACGCGGGCGCCTTCCTGCCCCTCGACACCAAGAGCGCCAACTTCGACAACATCGCCGACGCGCAGCTCCTCTCGGCCACCCTCACCGACGGCTACCTGCGCGCCGCCGCCGAGATCAGCCGGCTTGCGATCGGCGACCCCCACGTCACACCGAGCGAATCGACCTATCGCGTGTCGCGCTGGGACTCGCAGAACGAACGGGTCGAGGGCGCGCCCTACGGCACCCGCGGCGGCGTGTCGGTCACGCACAACTTCCCCCGCCGACGGCCACTACGCCTTCCGCGTCTCCTTCCACCACGAGACGACCGGGGCGCTGGTCGGCAACGGCCGCAACGCGCTTCACACGCGCGAAGGCGAGCCCGAGCTGCTGGAGGTCTCCATCGACGGAGAACCGGTCGCGGTCCTCGAGATCAGCCGCTGGATGCATGCCTCCGATCCGGACGGCCTCAACATCCGTTCCGAGCGGGTCTTCGTGCGGGCGGGTCCACGCCGGGTGTCGGCCGTGTTCATCCGCCGCTCCGAGGGGCCGCTGCAGGACCTGATCTCGCCGCACGACTGGTCGCTGGCCAGCACCAGCATCGCGGGCAGCTACGGGTTCACCGTGCTTCCGCACCTGCGCGACCTGGCGATCGGCGGGCCGTACGAGCCGCAGGGGGGTGTCCGAGACGCCGAGCCGGGCGGCGGTGTTCTCGTGCCGGCCCGAGCCGGAGGCGGGTGGGGACGCGGCGGCCGAGCGCGAGTGCGGCGCGCGGAATCGTGACGCGGCTCGGCACCCGCGCCTACCGCCGCCCCCTCACCGAGACCAACGTCGCCGCGCTGATGAGGCTGTACGAGGCGGGCGCCGAGGTCGAGGGCTTCGAGGGCGGCGTGCGCATGGCGCTGGAGGGCATTCTGGCCAGCCCGCACTTCGTCTTCCGGATCGAGGAGCCGACGGTGGCCGCTGCGGCCGGTGCCACGGGCGACGACGCCGCGCGAGCCTACCGCATCGGCGACCACGACCTGGCGGCGCGGCTCTCGTTCTTCCTGTGGGGGGCGGGACCCGACGAGGAGCTGATGGCGGTGGCGCGCGAAGGGCGGCTGTCCGACCGGGCGGTGCTCGACGGGCAGGTGCGCCGCATGCTGCGCGACCCGCGCTCGGCGGCCCTGTCCACACGCTTCGCGGCGCAGTGGTTCCGCCTGCAGGACCTGGAGAAGATCCAGCCCGACGTGCGCGTCAATCCCGACTTCGACGAGCCGCTCAAGCGCGCCATGCTGCGCGAGACCGAGATCTTCTTCGACCACCTGGTCCGCGAGGACGCCTCGGTGATGGACCTGTACACCGCCGACTACACCTTCGTGAACGAGCGGCTGGCCCGCCACTACGGCATCCCCGGCGTCGCGGGCGACCATTTCCGCCGCGTCCGCTACCTGAACGACGAGCGGCGGGGTCTGCTGGGCCACGGCAGCATACTCACCCTCACCTCGCACGCCGGCAGGACCTCGCCCGTGCTCCGGGGGAAGTGGGTGATGGAAGTGTTCCTGGGAACGCCGCCGCCACCGCCTCCGCCCGACGTGCCCGAGCTGGAAGAGGAGGCAGTGGAGGACGGCCGCTTCCTCACGGTGCGCGAGCGGCTCGAGATGCACCGATCCAACCCGACCTGCAACTCCTGCCACCGCATGATCGACCCCATCGGGCTGGCGCTCGAGAACTTCGACGTGAGCGGGGCGTGGCGCATCAAGGACCAGGGGGTTGCCCATCGACGCGGCGAGCGACTTCTACGACGGCACGCCGATCTCGTCGCCCTCGGAGCTGCGCGCGGCGCTGCTGAAGCGGCCCGAGCCCCTGCTGCGCACCTTCGCCGAAAACCTGATGGCATATGCGCTGGGGCGCCGACTGGAGTACTATGACATGCCCGCCGTGCGCCGCATCACGCGCATGGCGGCCGAACAGGACCACCGCGTATCCGCGTTCATCGTCGGGGTGGCCGGCAGCGACGCCTTCCTCATGAAGGCGCCTCCGGTTGCGGTCGACGGCGAACCGGCGGGCGGCAACGGAGGCTGAGCGCGATGCACATCATCACCGGACGGCACCTGCCGCGCCGCACCTTCCTTCGCGGCCTCGGCGCCAGCGTCGCGCTCCCCTTCCTGGACGCGATGGCCCCGGCGCGGGAGCGCTGGACCGTGACGCGCGCGCGCACCGCCATGGACCGCACCCGTCTGGTCGCCATCGAGATGGTGCACGGCTCGGCGGGAAGCAACGCATGGGGCGCGAGCCAGCACCTGTGGTCGCCCCCCGAGACCGGGCGCGGCTTCGACTTCGGGCCCAGCGTGCTGAGCGCCCTGGAGCCCTATCGCGACCATCTGACCATCGTCAGCGACACCGACGTCGAGGGTGCCGAGGCGACGAAGCCGAAGGAGATCGGCGGCGACCACTTCCGCTCCAGCGCGACCTTCCTCACCCAGGCGCACCCCAAGCAGACCGAGAGCTCCGACGTGTGGGTCGGCACCTCGCTCGACCAGATGTACGCCCAGCGCTTCGGCCAGGACACCCCCATCCCGTCCATGCAGCTCTGCATCGAGAACGTGGACCAGGCCGGCGGGTGCGCCTACGGCTACGCCTGCGTCTACACCGACACGATCTCGTGGGCGGCCCCCGACCAGCCCCTCCCCATGGTCCGGGATCCGCGCGTCGCGTTCGACCAGCTCTTCGGCGCCGGCGGCACTCCCGAGGCGCGGGCGGCGCGGCGGCGGGCCAGCGCCAGCGTCCTCGACTTCATCGTCGGGCGAGGTGAACGCGCTGAAGCGGCAGCTCGACCCGGTCGACGGGCGGCGGGTGGACCGCTACCTGAACGACATTCGCGAGATCGAGCGCCGGATCGCCCGCGTGGTCGCCCGCAACGAGAGCGGCGAGGAGCGCGAGCTGCCCGGCGCGCCCGCGGGGGTGCCCGACTCCTTCGACGAGCACGTCAAGCTGATGTTCGACCTGCAGGCGCTCGCCTTCCAGGCGGACGTGACCGGCGTCTTCTCGTTCAAGATGGGCCGCGACGCCTCGAGCCGGGTCTACCCCGAGAGCGGCGTCGACAAGGGCTTCCACCCGTCGTCGCACCACGGCGGCAGACCCGAGAACGTGCTCGAATTCGCCGAGATCAACCGCTACCACGTGGGCTTGGTCCCCTACTTCCTGGACCGGCTCGCGAGCATTCAGGAGGGCGACGGCACCCTTCTCGACAAGACCATGGTCGTCTACGGCTCGCCGATGGGCGACTCGAACGTCCACAACCACAAGCGCTGCCCGCTCTTCGTGGTCGGCGGCGCCAACGGCCGCATGGACGGCAACCTCCACCTGCGCGCGGACGCCGGCACGCCGATGGCCAACGTCATGCTCAGCCTGATGCACCGACTGGGGATGGACGACCTGGAGAGCTTCGGCAACAGCACCGGCGCGTTCCCGCTGTCGATATGAAGCGGCTGCGGATCGACCTGCTCGGGCTGGCCCTGCTGACCGCCCTGGTCGGTCTGGCCGGGGTGCCGCGTGGGGACTCGCCGGTGGCCGACGCCGCCATGCGCGACGACGCGGACGCCGTGCGGGCGCTGCTCGCCGAGGGCGCCGACGTGAACGCGGCTCGCGGCGACGGCATGACCGGGCTGCACTGGGCGGCCCTGAACGGCAACGCCGAGATCGCGCGGCTGCTCGTCGGGGCGGGCGCGGCGCTGGAGGCCGGGACGCGGCTCGGCGCGCACCGTCCGCTGCATGTGGCCGCGAGGGCGGGTCACGGCGAGGTGGTCGAGGCGCTGGTCGGCGCGGGTGCGGATGTGGCCGCGCTGACCGAGACGGGCGCGGTGCCGCTGCACTTCGCCGCCGCGTCGGGCGACCTGCTTGCGGTGACCGCGCTGCTGGAGGGCGGCGCCCCGGTCGACGCGCGGGAGCCCGAGTGGGAGCAGACGCCCCTGATGTTCGCGGCGGCGCTCGGGCGCACCGAAGCGGTCGTCGCGCTGCTGGAGGCGGGGGCCGACGCGACCCTCGCCGCACGGGTGATGGACCTGGTGGAGCGCGACATCGCCGACCGCGCGTCGGAGCGGAAGCGCCGAGCCGAGATCGCGGCGCTGCGAGGCGGCACCGACGCGCAGACCTATCCCGTCGAGTCCGGCGTGGCCGGGGTCGTGGACCGCAACGCCGCGGCTGCAAGCGTGTCCCGCGAGGCACAGGCCCGCGACGCCGCCCAGGAGGCCCTGGAGGCCCAGCGCCGCACCGGCGAGCCGATCCCCCTCAACTACGCGGGGCTCGTCGGCAAGCACGGCGGACTGTCGGCGATCCACCTCGCGGCGCGGGAGGGCCAGACCGCCACCGTCATGGCGCTGCTCGACGGCGGCGTGGACATCGACCTTCCGAGCGCCGCCGACGGCACCACGCCGATGCTGATGGCCGCGATCAACGGCTACTTCGACCTCGTGGCGGAGCTGCTCGCGCTCGGCGCCGACCCCAACCTGGCCAGCGAGGCGGGGGCCGCGCCGCTCTACGCGGTCCTCAACATGCACTGGGCGCCCAAGGCGCGGCATCCGCAGCCGCTCGTCCACGAACAGCAGCAAACGGGCTACCTGGAGCTGATGCGCACCCTGCTCGACGCCGGCGCGGACGTGAACGCCCGCCTGAACCGCACCCTCTGGTTCACCACCTACAACCGCGATCTCCTCGGCGTGGACCGCACGGGCGCCACCCCCTTCTGGCGCGCCGCCCACGCCACGGACGTGCCCGCCATGAAGCTCCTGCTGGAGTACGGCGCCGACCCCCATCTGCCCACCATCAAGGTGCCGCGGCGCAGCTTCGGCCCCCGCGACGACACCGACCACTCCGGCCTGCCCCCCGTCCCGATCGGCGGCCCCGCCGTATACCCGGTCCACGCGGCCGCCGGCGTCGGCTACGGCCAGGGCTTCGCGGGCAACTCGCACCGCCACGTCCCCGACGGCTGGATGCCCACCATGCGCTTCCTGGTGGAGGAGCTCGGTGCCGACGTGAACGCCCGCGACCTGAACGGCTACACCCCCGTGCACCACGCGGCCGCCCGCGGCGACAACGAGATGATCCTGTACCTCGTCGAGAAGGGCGCCGACGTCACGGCCGTGGCCCGCAGCGGCCAGACGACCGTGGACATGGCGAACGGCCCCGTGCAGCGGATCCA
Organism: Vicinamibacterales bacterium; assembly: GCA_963666855.2. Classification (GTDB taxonomy): domain Bacteria; phylum Acidobacteriota; class Vicinamibacteria; order Vicinamibacterales; family UBA8438; genus JAJEEA01. The sequence continues at coordinate 195 of CAXXTG010000145.1, read as the reverse complement.
GCCGTTCGTGGAGACGGTCGCGCTGCTGGAGCGCCTGGGGGCGAAGAACAACCATCGGTGCGTGAGCTGCTGAGGAAAACGGCCACCGACGACAACCGATGGCGGCGGGGCTCTGGACGCTGGTCTTCGCTCGTGGCGGGGGGGCCTTCCGTATCGCGTGCTTTGGCTTGAATCCCCAGACATTTCGCATGGAAA
>CAXXTG010000144.1:0-5068 GCA_963666855.2 Vicinamibacterales bacterium | reverse complement strand
CATCCCGAGCTGGTACAGAGCCCGGCCGCCCGGCGACAGGATCGACAGCAGCCCCCGCGACTCGAACAGCGCCTCGGGCTGCAGCAGGCACGCCACCGCGTAGAGGGTGACGCAGGTGGTGACGATGGCCGAGAACAGGTCGAGCCGGCCGCCCAGGGTCCGGCGCAGGACGGTGGCCCACCCGAAGAGGCCGGGCCGCCATGCCCCGCAGAACGGGCACTGCTGCTCGTTGACGCCGACCAGCCGGCCGCAGTTCGGACAGACGACCGAGCCCTCAACCTGTCTCACCGTCTCCTCGCCCGCGCTTTGTCACGTGGTCGTCCGTCGGCCGGCGGAATCCGCCGCGGGTTCCAGTTCCCGGCCCGCCTCACACCTGACCCGGCCCCCCCCGGTCGTGACCGCGGCGGCCCCGGTCGTTGACCCGGGCCGGTCTTGGTCGCCGGTGGCCCGACCGCCCCGCCCGCGTTCCCGTGCTCCCGCCGACGGTTCGATTCCGGGGGTCAACCGTTGGACCCGCTCTGACTCCGCCATGAACTCGACGAAGCGGCCACGTGCCCGCGTTTCGGCGTCCCGCCGGCACTTCTGCCGCGGGTCAGCCGTGCACCCGCTCGAACTCGGCCATGAAGTCCACGAGCGCGGCCACCCCGGCCTCCGGGAAGGCGTTGTAGATCGACGCCCGGATGCCGCCGACCGAGCGGTGCCCCTTGAGCCCGGCGAGGCCCGCCGCGGCCGCCTGCTCGAGGAACCGCGGCTCGAGCGCCTCGTCCCGCAGGCGGAACGTCACGTTCATGAGCGACCGGCTCGCGGGGTCGGCGGCGCCGCGGTAGAAGCCGCTCCGATCGAGGGCATCGTACAACAGACCCGCCTTGCGCCGGTTGCGGGCGTCGACGGCGTCCAGCCCGCCCCCGTCGCGCAGCCACCGCAGGACGAGCCCCGCCACGTAGATGGCGAAGACCGGCGGCGTGTTGTAGCGCGAACCGTGCCGGGCCGCGACCGCGTACCGCAACGTCGAGGGCAGGGTGTCCGGCCCCCGCTCGGCGAGGTCCTTCCGGACGAGGACGACGGTCACCCCCGCCGGCCCCAGGTTCTTCTGGGCCCCGCCGTAGAGCAGGCCGAGGCCCTCGAGGGGGACCGGCCGGCTCAGCAGGTCGGACGACGCGTCGACCACCAGCGGCACGCCTTCCGCCGCGGGCAGGGCCGGCCACTGCGTGCCGGCGATGGTGTTGTTCGAGGTCACGTGCAGGTAGGCCGCGCCCGGCGTGCGCCGCAGCTCGGCGGGGGCGGGAACCCGGGCGAACCCGTCGTCCTCGGTCGTCGCGCAGACGTTGACCCGCCCGAACCGCTCCGCCTCGGCCGCCGCCTTCTTCGCCCACGACCCGGTGATGGCGTAGTCGGCCACCCCCTCCCGGGGCAGCAGGTTCATCGGCACCATCGCGAACTGCAGGCTCGCCCCGCCCTGCAGGAACAGCACGTGATAGTCGTCGGGCAGGCCGGTGAGGGCCCGCAGGTCGGCCTCGGCCTCTCCGAGGATCCGCTCGAACGCGGCGGACCGGTGGCTGATCTCGAGCACCGACATCCCGAGGCCGGGCAGGGCCATCAGGTCGCGCCGCGCCTCTTCGAGCACCGGCTCGGGCAGCACCGCGGGACCGGCGCCGAAGTTGTGCACGCGGTGGGTGGGTGGAGATGACATGGGGTCAGATCAAATGCGTCAGCAGGCCGTCGCGCAGCTTCGGCTCGAACCAGGTCGACTTGGGCGGCATGATGCCGCCGGCGTCGGAGACCGAGAGCAGTTCGTCCATGGTCACCGCGGCGAGGGAGAACGCCGCCGCCGCCTCGCCCGAATCGACCAGCCGCTCGAGCTCGCCCGTGCCGTGCACGCCGCCGACGAACCGCACGCGCGGGTCGGTGCGGATGTCCTCGACCCGCAGCACCGGATCGAGCAGCAGCGCCTGCAGGCGCGCGGCATCCAGCGCCGCGGCCGGATCCGAGGCGCCGCCAGCCGCGCCGGGGTCTGAGGCGCCGTCCCCGGCACCGGGAACCGAGGCGTCGCCACCGGCCGCCGGCGTCAGGCCGACGCGGTGCCAGCGCCCGCCCACGTACATCGCAACCGCCCCCTTGCCGGGCGTGGCTGCATCCGTCGGCTCGACCGGCAGCTTCGCCGCCACCGCCGCGAGGAACTCCTCGGGGCCGGCCCCCGCGAGGTCCGACACCGTGCGGTTGTAGGGCAGGATGCGCGTCTCCCGGTCGGGGAACGCCACCGCGAGCAACTGGTCCCGTGCGGCAGGCACCGCGCCGTCCGAGTCCCGCCCGGCGAGCTCGCGGCGGGCGCGGGCGGCGCTCGCCACCCGGTGGTGCCCGTCGGCGATGTAGAGGGCGGGGACCGCCGCGAACGCGTCGGCGAGGTCGGCGGTCTGCGCGGCGGCGGCCCGCCAAACGGTGTGCCGCACTCCGTCCGGGGCCTCGAAGTCGAACAGGGGCGCCCCCGCCCGGACCGCCGCGACCCGCTCGTCGACCTCGGCCCGGCGGCGGTAGGCGAGGAAGACGATGCCGGTCTGCGCCCCGACCGCGGTCATGTGGTGGGTGCGGTCGTCCTCCTTGTCGCGCCGCGTCCGCTCGTGCCGCTTGATGGCGCCCCCGTCGTCGTAGTCGTCGAGGGGGAAGCACCCGGCCAGCCCGGTCTGCTCGTGGCCGCCGTCGCGCAGCCGGTAGACGTAGAGGGCCGGCTCGTCCTCGACCACCAGGGGCGCCTCGCGCCGCAGGCGCGCGAGGTTGGCCCGGGCGGCGGCGTACACCGCCGGGTCGTGGGGGTCGACGTCCGGCGCGAGGCCGATCTCGGCCCGCGTCACGTGGAGGAAGCTGAGGGGCGCGTCGGCGGCGAGGGCCCGCGCGGCGTCGGCGGTGACGACGTCGTAGGGCACGCAAGCGACCTCGGCGGCCGAGGCCGGCGTCGGGCGCAGGGCGCGGAACGGGCGGATGCGCATGGTGGGCAGGAAACGGGACTCGGCGCTCGGGCGCGATGCGGGCACGGGGCGTTCCGCCCCGGGGGCGATGAAGATCCGCCCGGAGCGTCACGCGCGCCAAGCCCCAGACACGGGCGCGGCGTTGCCGACTACCGGTCGATCACGCTGTCCTCGGGGCGCTGACGGAAACCACCCCTGCGGTGCCCAACGCCCCCCGAACCGCGGGGAACACGAACTGCGGCCGGATCCGGTCGGCGGCCGTTCGTCATCGATCGCTGTCCTCACTGCCCGCCCGCATCGAACGACGCGGGCGACGCCGACGGGCCGGCCGCCTCGGCCAAGGCCGGGGCCGAGCCGGTCATCTCCCCGCGCAGCCGGTCGCGCATGGCTTCGAACGCGGCCATGTGGTCCGCCGGCACGGGGTCGCCGGGCGGCGTGTTGCGGATCTCGACGAGCGGATTGACGAACATCCCGTTCTTGCGGATGCGGTAGTCGAGGTGCGGGCCGGTCGAGAGCCCCGTCGACCCCACGTACCCGATGGTCTGCCCCTGCGCGACCCGCACGCCGGGACGCATACCCCTCGCGAAGCGCGACAGGTGCAGATAGTAGGTCTGGTAGCCGTTGGTGTGGCGCAACTGCACCATGTTGCCCGAGCCGCCGCTGCGCCCCGCGAACTCGACCGTCCCCCGCGCCACCGCCTGCACCCGCGTCCCCGTCGGCGCGCCGTAGTCCACGCCGAGGTGGGCGCGGCGGGTGCCGAGTATCGGGTGCAGCCGCCGGTACGAGAACCGCGACGTGATGCGCGGCTCGAAGGGCAGGGGCGACTTCAGGAACTGGCGCTTCAGCGACCGGCCCTCGGCGTCGTAGTACCCCGGGTCTTCGCCGGGCACCTCGAAGCGGTAGGCGGAGAGGTCGCGTCCGTCGTTGTGGAACGTGGCCGCGAGCACGTCGCCGTAGGTCACCTCGACCTCGTCGCTCACCACGGGCTCGTAGAGCAGCTCCTCGTAGAGCAGCTCGAAGTGGTCGCCGGGCTGCAGCTCGGTGTTGAAGTCGATCTCGCCCGCGAACACCTCGGCCATCGACATCGCGAGCCGGATGCTCCCGCCCCCGGCGTCCATCGCCATCGTGAGCGAGTTGTTCTCGCGGTCGATGGTCCCCCGCATGGCGACCTCGTGGCGCTCCTTGTCGTAGTCGACGAGGGCCGCCTCGAACCGGGCCTCGGAATCGGGGCGGCTGACGACCTGCAGGTACTGATCGTCGTCCACGTGGTACTCGAACCGGCGGAACCGGTCGTCGCGGTCGTAGACGAGCTGGTAGGGGTGGTCGATCTGCAGGTCGCGCGGATCGAAGACCGGGCGCACCGCCTCGACGAACGCGTAGGCCGCGCCGCCCAGGTCGTGCGCGGCCAGCATCGTCGCGAAGGTGGCGTTGCGCGCCACCCGGTCCTCGACGATTCGGATGTCGGGCACGAGATGGACGTCGGGACCCGCGGTGTCCTCGGGCAGGGGCGTCTCGACGTAGCCGCCGCCGCACGCCGCGAGACAGAGGGACAGAACCAGGACGAACGAAGAACGCTCAGCCATGCGCCAACCCCCGGTGCCGGACTCAGGTGCCTCTCAACGACTTCCGCGCCGGCACCTCGGGCATCCCGGGACGGTGGCCAGCGAACGACTCAAACCTACACCATACATTATCGGCTCCGGCCGGCGACAACTTTTCTCGGAATTTCCCGCGTTTTCCCGGAATCGGCGCAAATCGCACGCCCGGTCAATGAACTGATGCCCGGCGGCGACGGGAGCGACCTCGGCGAGGCGCGCAGCTACCCGCCCCGCACGAGGCGGACGGGAGGCGCCGCCGTCCCGCGCGGCTCGACGGCTTCGGCGCGGCCCGGCACCGGACCCGTCGGCGGGGCGCACCGTTCCACCGCGCAGGCGCTTCGCGTCGAGTGAACCGATGCCCCGCGACGGGGAGCGACTCGGCGAGGCGCGGAGCTACCCGCCCCGCACGAGGCGGACGGGGGCGCCGCCGTCCCCCCGCGGCTCGACGGCGCCGACGACCGCGGCCTGCGCGTATCCCTGGCCGACGAGATCCGCCACGCAGGCGTCGGC
>CAXXTG010000143.1:0-19710 GCA_963666855.2 Vicinamibacterales bacterium | reverse complement strand
ACGCCAGCGTGGCCGTTTACGTGCACGAGCTGGACGAGGACGCGCAGGTCGACTTCAAGGGCAAGGCCAAGGCCTTCGTGCGGACGTACAGCTTCCTGTCGTGCGTGCTGCCCTACACGAACCCCGAGTGGGAGAAGCGCTCCATCTTCCTGAACTTCCTGATCCCCAAGCTGCCGGCCCCCGACGACGAGGACCTGTCCAAGGGCATCCTCGACGCCATCGACATGGACAGCTACCGCGTCGAGAAGCGGGCCGTGCAGCAGATCATGCTGCCCGACGCCGACGCCGAGATCGACCCCGTGCCGACCAGCGGCGGCGGACAGCGCCCCGAGCCCGAGCTCGATCACCTCTCGAACATCCTCAAGGCATTCAACGACCTGTTCGGCGACATCGCCTGGCAGGACCGCGACCGCGTGGGCGAGCTCATCACGCGGACCATCCCCGCTCAGGTGGCGGCGGACGTCGCGTTCCGGAACGCCCTTCAGAACTCGGACGACGCCAACGCCCGCATCGAGCACGACAGGGTGCTGGCCCGCATCGTGACCGGCATGGTCAAGGACGACGCCGAGCTCTTCAAGCAGTTCATGGACAACGAGGGCTTCAAGCGCTGGATGACCGACCGCGTCTTCGAGCTGGCCTGCCAGCAGGCCCGGCCTTGAGTTGTGCAGACAAGTGGAATCGGGGAGTACCTGTCGGCCCTTGCGAACTCGGCGGCGCTGGCGGGTAAGGCGGAGGCGTTCGCCGCCCAACCAACCCTCCAGGGGGCGGCGCCGTTTCTACGGCGACTCCTCGCCCGCCCGTCGTCGCCTGCGGCTCCGCCGGGCGCCCAACCAACCCTCCTGGGGGACTCCTCTAGTTGGCCTGCGCGTCGCCGGTCTGGGGAACGGGGTTGTCCGCCGCGCGGGCCGGCTTCGCCCCGATCGGCCAGCGGGACGGTTCGTGGTGCTCCAGGTACTCGCGCCGCGACACCGAGCCGACGATCATCGACTTCGTCAGCCACCAGTTCTTCGGCCGCGCGCCGAAGATGATGTGGGCGAGGCTCAGCCCGGCCAGGGATAGGCCGGTCATGCCGTGGAAGACGTAGATCCAGCCCCACGCGCCCTCGGGGAGGATGTAGGGGTTGGGGGTGATGAACGGCGTGCCCATGCGCCACAGCATCACCATGCCGGTCAGGGCCACCGTGCACCCCACGAACGTCAGCACCAGGTGGTACAGGCGGTTGCCGATGGGATACTTGGCCGGGTGCGGCCCCGGTACCTCGTGGCCCGCCTCGCGCATGACCTCGGCCTTGAACTCGGGGATGTCCTTCGGGCCCACCCAGATCGACCAGAAGTCGAGGAAGCACACGGTGTGGAAGATGTGGAAGACGATGGCCCCGGTCAGCACCAGCCCCGCCGTGTAGTGGATGCCCACCCAGTCGAACCGCCACCCCATGATCGGGAAGAACGCGGTGCCCAGCAGCGTGAAGATCGACCCCGCCATCACCCAGTGGAACAGCCGCGCCATGAACGAGTGCCGCTTGACGCGCTTCGGCAGGCCCGGGTGCTTCGCCTCCAGCGCGTCCGTCTCGGCCTTGGCGCGGACCCGGTGCGCCGACAGGATGACGTAGGACGCGTGGGCGACCAGGAAGGTGATGAAGACGAAGATCGAGACCCACAGGGCGTTCCAGGCGACATGGGTCAGCACCGAGCGTCCCCACGGGTCGGCGGCGGTTTCGACAAAGCCCACGACGGCCTCCTCCAGGCGGCCCCTGACGCGTGCGTGCAGGGGAGGATCGACGAGCGTGATCGTGCGGTGACCCGCGGCAAGAGGATACCCCATGCGCCGATGCCGCTATCCGAGAGTGCGGAAACGTGTCCGGAACGGTTCGACCGGTCACCGACGATCCGGGCGATGGTGGTGTCCCCCCGCCCGTGGCTCGGGTCATCCCTGGATCATCACCCAGATCAAGCCGATGCCGTCGCCGCCCGGGGTCTCGGTGGCCCCGTGGCCGGCGCGCCGGCGGCGCGGCCCCCGGTCCGTGGGCTTTCTCCTCGGTGGCTGCAACCTCTCGGCGGGCGGGCGCTTCGGCGTCCGGCGCGGACTCGTTCCGCTCGGCGGTCCTTGTCTGTGCGCTCGCTCGGCTGTGGTCGCCCATCTCGACGCGGCCTCGACGGCGTCGGGCTGCCGGTCCCGGCCCACCCGGCCGGGGCTCCTCTCGCCGATGTTGCTGGACGTGTCGTCCCTGGCGCGGCTGCGCTTCCTGGGTTTGGGGTGCTACGGTGGGTTGGCCGGTCCGAGGTACTCGTCGGCGAACTCCGTCCTGGCCTGCCGGATCGCGGCGACGAGTTCCCGCTCGAAGTCGTCCCGGCTGATCGCCTCCTCCAGCTTGAGCAGGGCTCCGTCAACCGTGACGCCGAGGACCATGCCGGCGAACCCGCCGCCGATCGCGCCGACCGCGGTGCCGGCGCCCGGCACGAGAGATCCGACGGTTGCCCCGCCCGCGGCCCGCGCCCGCCAGCTTGCCGGCCAGCGCCTTGAGCGGTGCCTTCGCGGCGAGTTTCAGGACTTGTTTCCCGACGACCTTGGCGGTGATCTTCTGGACGATGACGAACGTGACGCCCCCCGCGACGGCCGACCCGGCCCCCGCGGTCGCCAGCCGGCGGGCCACCGGGATGGTGTCGTGGTGGAAGGCCGGTTGGACGATGTCGTTCAAAGAGGCAGTCAGCGCGACGTCGAAGGCGGCCTGATCGGGGGTCACCAGGTTCTCGTCGATTATCTCGCCCACTGCCCGCTCGTATGCGGCGCGTGCGTTCTCCTGCTCGATCAGGACTGCATCGAAGGCGGCTTCCACATCGTGGTACCACGCGCTCTGCTGGAAGGTCTCGCGGACCTTTTCGGCGAGGTACTGTTCGAGGCGGCCCTGGAGCATCATGCCGATCCGGCCGTACTCGGCGGGCAGGCTGTAGTACCAGTCGAGGTACTCGTTGACGGCCTCGTCCTCGAGCCGGTCGAAGGCGGCGTTCACTTCGATCCGGAACCGGTCCGCAGCGACGCCTGACTCGGGCAATGACCTCCGCGCGTGCTCTCGCGAGCTTCTCAAGGGTGCCCGGCTCGTAGTAGTCATCGTCAATCCGTTCGAGGATCCGGGCTGTCTGCGTGCGGATGCGCGCGGGATCGGGGGACGTGGCCATGTACTCATCAAGGTGGGCGAGCAGCGGAAAGTAGATGAAGCCGACGAGGAAGGTGGCGACTGCCGCGGTCACGAAGACGCGCTCGAACGAGCGCGGCACCAAGCGGGCGCGGACGAAGCCGGCCCGCGGAATCCGGAAACAGGAGAGCGCGAGGCAGACGTTGTAGAAGATGCCCAGGTTGGCCGCGGCGGTCCCGGCGGTTGTCGCCAGCAGCGTCCAGGACGAGTCGACGGCACCGATGCGGCTCAGGGTGTACTCCTGGATGCCGTCGATCCAGGCGTTCCACTGGAGAGCCTCGAGCACGAGGGCGCTTCCGCTCCAGGCGTCGGCGGTGGTTCGGTGGGCGTCGACGGCTGCCTCGAGGGAGGCATGGCGCGGCACGCCGCCCCAGTACGCCAGCACGCCGAGGTACAGCAGCACCACGATCGCCGGGCAGATCCGGCGCGACCACACGAGGGCTTCGGTGACGGCCGTGTCGGTGCGCAGCTCCTTGGCGAGGACGCGGCGCAGCGTCGCGAAGACGATCGCGAAGATGGGGATGGTGGCCGCGAGGACGGTCCATTCCAGGGGGCTGTAGACGTGGAACCGGAGCACCAGGAGGAACGACATCGACAGCGCCCAGGTCGTCCAGAACAGGGACTTGAGGACTTGGCGGGACAGCAGGTAATACAGGAGTCCCTGCTTGTGAAAGAGACTCAGCCAGTACTGTCGGCGCAGCGAGCTGATGCAGATCGCGGCGAGGCTGATCGGGGCCCCTACGAGGAGCATAGTCGTGCCGACGAGCCCGATCTCCATGGCGTCGACGCGCGACACGATGTAGATCGCGGCGAGCCAGATGGAGGCGGCGGCGAGGAAGGGAGTGACCGGGCACGGCCACGAGGGCCGATCCGTGGGTGTTGTTCCCTGCGGGTTGTCGTGGTGGGTCATGGATTCAGCCTCGCGTTAGTCCCGCGATTCGCGGAACGTCCAGCGTTCGTTCGGGACGTCGCCGGCCCGGCGGTAGTCCTTTCCGTCGATGAGCCCGCGGCCCCCGCGGCCCGGGGATTCGCGGAGGCTGGAAAGCTTGGCGTTCGCGGTCGCCGGACGCCCCGCCGGCCGTGGACCACCGCCGCCGTCAACGTCGACAGCGCGGTGCCGGGTCACGGACGTCCGGACCGCTGCGAGTCCGCCTGCGGACGGCGGCGGCCTCCCGCCCGGCGGGCGCCTCCGGCGGTGCTCAGCGCCCTGCTCAGCGCCCGGGGGCCGGCCGGGACGGATGTCGTCGATCACCGCGGTGGCCGCGCGGCGAAGGCGTCCGCGCAGCTCCCGTAGTAGACAAGGACGTTGAGTCGCTGCGTCGCGACTTCGACGAAGGGGTCGCGTGCGGTCGGTCCGGGCGCGAGGAAGGCCGGAAGCACGGAGGTGTCTTCGACCTTCACGAACCACGGGCCGTCCGCCTGCTGGAGGATGAAGTACGCACCCGCGCGTCCAGCCATGACCCTGATTCGGTCGCAACCCCGCGCGTCGCATCGCCGGACCGTTGGCCATGGACCGTCGCCGCGCTCGGCGATGAACGCGGCCGTGGCCAGGTCGGCGTCGAGAGGTGGGACCTCAAGCCAGCGCTCATCCGCCGCCGGGGGAATCGGCCGGCCGGCACACGCGTCGTCCGAACGACATTCCGACACCGACGTGTACTCGCAACGCCGGAGTTCTTGCTCGGCGTCGGCCGCCGCTTGCAGGGCGTCCGTGCACTCGCCATAGAGCCTGAATCGGAGTGCTGTATTCGCGTTCGGGTGTCTGCTCCGCACGCTGGCGTCCGAACAGAAGGCCGTCCAGGGGCGGTCGAGTACGAGCTCCGCTTCCGGCTCTGCCGATTCGGCCGCGGCCGCCCAGCACTCCCGTTCCATGGACGCGAGCGCGAACAACCCTTCGAGCGTGGTCTCGTCCCAGTAGAGCGCGTTCCTGTCGCGTACCGCGTCCGCCGAGCAGTGGGCCTCCGCCCATCCCCGGGTCCCGTGTTCCTGCGCCTCGGCCTCGGCCGCAACAGCCGCCGCTAGTGCGGCGGCCATGGCCACCATCGTCCTTTTACTCATCCTCTCGTTCCTCCCGTTCGTCCGCGCGCGACTTCCCAGCGTTCTACAGGAAGCCAGCCGTCCGGACACCCCTCCAGATGGCGCTTGACGACCTCAAGTAGGTCCGGGTTCCGGCCGGCTCGGCCGTCGAGAGTTCCGGCCCGCGGTCTCGACGGCCGCCCGCCTTCATCCCGTCCCGGGGCCTCGTTCCCCGGTTTCGCCGGCAGGCGTCGCGGTCTGGCGGCGGCTCGTTTCGCGGTCCGTCCCGCCGTTGCGGCCGCGGCCCCGCGCTTGTCCTCCCTTGCGGCTATGATAATCGACGCCGGCTGCGGCGGGTTCGGGGCCGCTCGGATCGGACCGGTCCCGCGAGGAGGGGTTCTCATGCCTGCAGGTCGCCGCAGCTACGCGTCGTTCAAGGAGTTTCGGAGCCCGGGAGCGTCCGGCGCCGTCACCGAGGACGACATCAGACGCCGTCGCCCGGCGGTGCCGTCGCCGCACGAGATCGGATTACCTTGATGAAGGGCCGTGGAGATTTGACAACGCCGAGTCGGAACTCCGCGCAATTCGCCGGCCGTTTTCGGCCGAATGCACTGACCGGGAACGGACGACGCCAAGGTGGGCCGGCGGGTACCGACCGAGGAGACCGACAGTGACAGAAACGCTGGAGCAGCGCCGCGGAGACTGTGCAACAAACCACAGGGCGGGCGAATTCACCGTGTTGTGGTAGAGTCGAGCCCACCACACGTTTATGGTATGCTGACTCCACTGCAACATATTCAAGCGGAACCAGCGCGAGGAGAAATGGCACTAATCCGGATCGACAGACCCGAGTCGTGGCCCGAAGGGCTAAAGCAGAGCTTAAGAGGGATGAGCCAATTGTCAATAGATAACCAAGTGAGAACAATTAGCAGAGCACTCAAAAGACACACAATAAGGGGGTGGCACTGCACACGTCTAACTGACACAGAAGTAAATGCAATCAAAGAGCGAGGATTGCATCCGCCTGACAGGGAAACGCTAAGGCGGAGGTTGGAAGAGGTTGCAGAAAACGGGTTAATAGCCAAAGAAATACGGGATCGGTTACTAGCTGAGAACTCGGCCAGCGAAGGGAGCCGTACAGGAAAAATATGGTTTTGCTTTGACCAGCCGTGCAAAAGAGACGAGGGTGCGGTAGGCAGATTCTTCAGCCATTGGGGTGGCGAAGCACTATATGGACACCACGAGAAAGACTCCGTTGCCGGTCCTATCCTGGCTCAGATAGGAAAACCGAGAGTCATCGAGGTTGAAGTGCCGGTAGTGGTAATTGACCAAAGCTACCGATGTGCGTTCCGAGTACGAAAACAATGGCTGGAGGCGGGAGAGGAATCTTTAGGAACGGGAGAAGGCTTCGACAGCTATAGCGTAACCCCAATATCACCGGACGCTATAAATAAGATTGTCACGTACCCTGAGAGGGCTTTCTGTGAGATTACGGGGTGCTCGAATTGGAGAAAGTACGCACTGAACAACGAATGAGAACCGAAAGGGAAACCGGAGCCGTCCCGCAGTTCGTCCCACGTCCGGTGTCTCTCGATCTGGAACACCTGCGAACATCCATCGTGATCATCGTGATCTACCGTTTGAGCGATCTCGCTCATCGCGGCGTTCACTGACGTCCCGAGGGCGCGGGTGACGTGGGATCGGGCGATGAGATCGGCGCGTGCGTGATGACGGCGATGGCACCTCCGCAAGGTCACGCGCGGTGAGGGGCGGGGCTCGGTCGGTGGGGGTCGGAGGGGCGGGGGCGGGTCCGTCCCCGGAGCGCTTGGCTGGGAGGGGCTTCGTGAGCCCTTGGTGCATCGCGCGCGGCCACCGGGCAGGCTGGAAGTCGACCTCTCGAACCGGCGCTTAGACGGATGCGCCGCCGAAGTCCAGGCGGGCCGGAGGCGACCTCGGGTGCCGTGTCCATCTACTCTGCGACGGTAATCCCACGAACCGTTCCGGGGCCGCGCCGACCGGTCCGACGAATCGTTTCGGGGGTCCCGCGGATCGGTCCAGCGAGCCGTTTCCGGGCCGTCGACCGCGAATGCGAGGGAGCCGGCATCGGCGGTCGTGCCCGCCGCCCCGCGCGTGTTGCCCGGCGCCTGTCATCGCCTGCCGTTGCGGAACTCCCGCCTTGTTTCCGCGTATACTGGATTCATGGCTGCGGCCAGCGCGACTCCCTCCGCCGATCTGCGCCGCGAGCTGTGGAACGCCCGCGTCGAGGCCGACATGCGCCAGCGCTATTTCGCGCGGATGGCGCAGCGCGCGCACGGCCGGGACCGCGCCCTCCGGGCGGCCATCTTCTTCACGTCGAGTGCCACCGGCGTCACCGCCGTCGGCGACCTGGGATTGGGTCCGGGACTCTTCGCGTTGGCGACGGCGATCCTGGCCGCGGTGTCGTTCACCCTCGAGCTCGGGTCCGTGGCCATGAAGCACACCGGTTTCGCGGTCGACTGGAGCCGCATCCATCAGGAGGCGCTCGACCTCTGGGCGGAGAGCGAGCGGGGCGGTCTGTCCCACGACGAGGTCCGCGCATCGCTGCGGGCCATCCAACGCTGCATCGAGCCGATCGACCAGCAGTCCATCGCCTATCGCATCGACAGGCGGATCCTGTCGCAGTGTTTCGACCAGGCCGAGGCGTACGCGTTGGCGCGATGACCGCCGGGCGACGCGATCGAGATCCGACTTCGTGAGAGCCAAGCAGAGCATCGGCCATCCGCCTCCGCCGCGGCCGCCGAAGGCGCCCCCGAACCGAAGCCGGTCCCGCCGCAGCCCAGGCCGAAGCCGTAACCCGAGACGGGAGGCAGTTGTGCGCACCAGGGCGATCGTGTCGACGGTGGCGGTGGCGGCCGTGCTCGCCGCCACCGGGGCGGCCCGCTTGAAGCGTTGAAGCTGATGGCCCGCCGGTAGAGTTCGACTCCGCCGACGGTGATCGTCGAGGGAGTGCCCGCCTTAGCCGGTGAGGCGCCATCGACCGGAGTCCGAGCCATGACGATGGCACGTTCCGTCGCCGGGTCCTGTCCCGGCATACGAGGTTGGTGGCGACGGCGGACTTCACGGCGGTAGAAGGCGGTCGAGGTCGGCGAGGAGATCGCGCCCGCGGTGGTAGCCGCGGGCGGCGATCAAGGTGAGGGCACGTCGCGCCAGGACCAGTTCGTCGTCGGGGGCGACGCGGAGCAGGGCTCGGAGGTCGACAAGGTCCTGGGGGCGCGTGGTGTCGTCACGGGATAGTACCTTGAGTGCGATCAGGTGCCCCGTGGTGGCGACGGGCAGCGAGACGCCGGGCAGCAGCTCGAGGACCTGGGCTTCCCTCGCGACCTCCGTCTCGATGCCGGACGAGGCGAACAGGAGGTCGATGACCGGGGGGTGGGGCTCGGGCGAGCAGGCGAGGCGTACGGTCGCGAGGCGTCCGACGGCCTCCTGCTCGACGATGGACCGGACGCGGTAGTCGAGTTGGCGGAGCCTGTGAATCAGGGCTTCGGCTTCCGCATCGCCCCCGACCGCGACCGCGAGGTCGGCGTCGCGCGTGAAGCGCGGTTCCGTTCGTGCGGATACTGCCAAGCCGCCGACCAGCGCGAACGGGACGTGGGCGCGCGTGAGGTCGGCGTCAATCCGACGGAGGCTCGTTGCGAGCGAGGTCGGGGCGGCGTTCGGCCCAGGAGACGGGTCGTCCGGGGGCGTCACCGAATTCGGCTCCGGGTGGGTGGAGGAGCCACCGGCGAAGTTGTTCCTGGATTTCCGCGTCGCTGGCATGGGGCTGGCTTCTGCGCAGATTCTGCTGCTTGAGCTTCAGGCCGATGTCGTACAGATCGAGGGCGGCCTGAAACCTGTCGGCCGGCGTTTCTGTCGAGCGGGCATCGCCCATGCGGCTACTGTACGGCGGGCCGGCGGATATGACAACGTGGGCGGTCCGGCCGTTGCGTTCGCCGGCGGAAGTCCAAGCGTCCCGGCCGCGGTAGAATGCCGGCGAACTGCACCGGATGCCTGCGGCAGGCCGAATGGCTCGGGTCGCGTCCGGCTGAGTGGAGGCGATCGTGCGCACAAGGGCAATCGTGGCGGCGTTGGTGCTTGGAGCTGCGGTCGCTGCCGCCGCGGGGGCGGCGTCGGCGCAGGCGCAGGCGCGGCCGAACATCCTGTGGCTGAGCAGCGAGGACAACGGGCCGGCGCTCGGGGCCTACGGCGACGCGTACGCCGACACGCCGAATCTGGATCGGTTGGCCGAGCGCGGCACGGTCTACCTGAACGCGTGGTCGAACGCGCCGGTGTGCGCGCCGGCCCGGACCGCCATCATCACCGGGATGTATCCGCCGGCCGTCGGTGCCCACCACATGCGCAGCCGGGTGCGGCTGCCCGACGGGGTGCCGATGTTCCCGCAGCTCCTGCGCGCGGCTGGCTACTACGCGACGAACAACGCGAAGGAGGACTACAACGTCGAGAAGCCGGGCCGGGTGTGGGACGAGTCGTCGAACGAGGCGCACTGGCGCAACCGTCCGGGGCACGGGCGGCCGGGGGCGGTGCCGTTCTTCGCGGTGTTCAACCTCGGCGTCACCCACGAGAGCCGCATCCGCCAGCGGCCCCACGAGGCGGTGCACGACCCCGCCGGGGTACGCGTCCCCGCCTATCACCCGGACACCCCGGAGGTGCGGCGCGACTGGGCGCAGTACTACGACCGGCTGACGGAGATGGACGCGCAGGTGGGCGACCGGCTGGCCGAGCTCGAGGCGGCGGGGCTGGCCGATGACACCATCGTCGTGTACTTCGGCGACCACGGCGTGGGCCTGCCGCGGGGCAAGCGGTCGCTGCTGAACTCGGGGCTGCGGGTGCCGCTGATCGTCTACGTGCCGCCGCGGTTCCGCGGGCTGGCGGGCGCGGGGGTACCGCGCGGGCGGAAGCACCGCCGAGCTCGCCGCCTTCGTCGATCTGGCCCCGACCATGCTCAGCCTCGCCGGCATTCCCCCGCCCGGCCACCTGCACGGCCGGGCGCTGCTGGGGCCGTATCGCGATGCCCCCGCGGAGTATCTGTACGGGTTTCGCGGCCGCATGGACGAGCGCTACGACTTCGTCCGCGCGGTGCGCGACGGGCGGTACGTGTACGTCCGGAACTACGCGCCCCACCGCGTCTACGGGCAGCACGTGGCGTACATGTTCCAGACGCCGACCACTCGCGTCTGGAGGGCGCTCTACGACGCGGGCCGACTCGAACCCGCTCAGCGCCGCTTCTGGGAGACCAAGCCGGCGGAGGAACTGTACGACCTGGAGGCCGATCCCGACGAGGTGAACGATCTCGCCGCCGACCCCCGGCACGCGGCGACCCTCGCCCGGCTGCGCGGCGCGCTGCGCGGCCACCTGCTCGCCACCCGCGACCTCGGCTTCCTGCCCGAGCCGGAGCTGCTCGCACGGAGCGACGGCGGGGCGCCGTACGACCTCGGGCGGGACGGCGAGCGCTATCCCCTCGCCGAGATCATCGAGATCGCGGATCTGGCGACCCGGCCCGGCGTCCCCGCCGTCCCGGAGATGACGGCGGCCCTCGGCCATGCCGACGGCGCGGTGCGGTATTGGGGGGCGGTCGGCCTCCTCGCCCGCGGCGCGTCGGCCGTCAGCGCGGCGCGCCCCGCGTTGCGGGCGGCGCTCGACGATCCGTCGGCGAGCGTGCAGGTGACCGCTGCCGAGGCCCTGGGCCGGTTCGGGGCGGCGGACCATCTCGCCCCCGCCCTCGGCGTGCTGCTGGCGCGGGCGAACCTCGACGACAACGACCTCTTCACGGCGGTGATGGCCCTGAACGCCCTCGACTACCTCGACGAACGCGCCCGCGGCGCCGTCGACGCCATCCGCGCCCTGCCGCGCGGGCGGGACGGCATGCGGCCGCAGTACCGCAGCTACGTCCCCCAGCTCATCGACAAGACGCTGGCCGACCTCGCGCCGTAGCCCCGTCGGGCCGGGTGGTGCCCCGCTGTTTCCGAAACCGCCCCGCTGGCGGTAGACTTGTGGATATGACGGAGTACATCGACGTGGGCGTGATGCTCGCCGTGGGTGCCCTCCTGTGGCGTCAGCTCACGGCCGTAGACCGCCGCCTCACCGACCAGATCGCCGCTCTCGCGTCTCAGCTCAGCAGCGTGGACCGCCGGCTGGCGACCCTGGAAGGGCGGATCACCGGCTGGCAGGACACCCGCCGCGCCGACTGAGTTCGGGCGCCGCGCACGGGTGCACCAAGCCAACCCGCCTCTACCCTCCGGTCGTCAGGGAACCGCGTCGACCGGCACGTCGCGCAGGCGCTCCTGCACGGTGCCGGGGATGCCGAGATCGGTGTCGGCGCCGAGGCGGGCGAGGAGCTCGGCCGTCTCGGGCCAGCTCTGGAACTGGAACGACTGCTTGGCCCCCTCGGCCATGCGGTAGGGCGTGCGGCCCCGGAAGTCGCGCGCGTCGATGTCGGCGCCCACCGCCACCAGGTACTCGATGACCTCGTTCAGGCCGCGGAAGGTCGCGCCGTGCAGGGCGGTGAAGTCGGCCTCGTTGGTCGCGTTGACGTCGGCGCCGGCCTCCACGAGCAGGCGCACCGCCGCCTCCGCCGTCGGCGACCGCACCCCGCGGGGCTGGCGGGGCGTGTAGGTGGCCCGGCCCAGCCCCGCCGCCGCCATCAGGGGGGTGGTCCCGTCGACGGTGGTCAGGGCGAGGTCGGCCCCCGCCTCGAGGAGCCGCGTCAGGATGTCGGTGCTGCTGCCGGTGAAGCTGGGGATGACGCTGAACACCTGGCTCGGCGCGCCGTTCAGGTCGAACGCGGCCACCCACAGCGGCGTGGCCCCCTGCAGGTCGCCGGTGCCGGGGGCGAACGGCTCGAACGCCCCCTTGCGGGGATAGCCGATGTAGGACATCAGCATCGCCCACGAGGTGATGCGCGCGTTGGGGTCGGCGCCGGCCGCGAGCAGGGCGTCCACCAGCTCGAGCCGCTCCCGCGCCCCCAGCCGCCCGCCGACCCGCCCGTGCCGGCGGTACCAGTCGCCCAGCCAGGTCGAGACGCCGCCGGCGGCGGCGTGGAGGGCGCCGACCCCGCCCGCCCGCTGGTCGGGGTCGGCGCCCTCGTCGAGCAGGAACCGGGCGAACCCGGCCTGGCCCGCGATGATCGCGAACGGCAGGGCGTGGGTGCCGTCGGACCCGGGCGCGTTCACGTCGACCCCCGCCTCGACGAGGGCGCGGCCCATCGCGACGTCGCCGTTCCGGGCCGCGAACATCAGGGTCGTGAACCCGGCCGCGGTCTCCCGCGTCGGGTCCGCGCCCCGCGCGAGCAGCAGGCGCGCGACGTCGGGGTGGGGCGCGGCGAGGGCCCACATCAGGGCGGTGCTGCGGGTCTCGGCGGTGGCCGCGTTCACGTCGGCGCCGTGGTCGAGGAGGGTCTCGACGATGGCCGCGTCGCCGGTGCGCGCGGCGGTCATCAGGGCGGTGAGCCCGCTCGTCCGGGCGGCGCGGGCGTCGGCGCCGCCGTCGAGCAGCAGCTCGACCATCGCGGGGCTGGCGTTCTCGGCCGCCCGCTCCAGGGGCGTCACCCCGTGGTCGTCGGCCGCGTTCGGGTCCGCCCCCGCCTCGAGGAGCCGCGCCGCGAGGGCGGGGTCGTCCCAGTGCGCGGCCCAGACGAGGGCCGTCGCCCCGTCGGGCCGCCGCGCGTTCACGTCGGCGCCGCCCGCGAGCAGCGCCTCGACCGCCCCCGCGTCCTGGGCCGCCACCGCATCGACCAGCCGCTGGTCCTGCCCGGCCGCGCCGCGCGCGGCACCGGCGACGGCCGTCAGGAATGCCAGACAGGCGACAGCAGTTCGCATCCCGCTCTTACCCTTTCCTTGATTCGACGCGCCCCGGGCGCGTGCCCGCCGACGCGAGCCCCTCACACTATACGCAGAGTATTGCGGTTCCGTCGGGAGATTCCGGCTGCCGCTGCGCGTTGATCCAGACCGACGTATCAGCGATGACCATGCTCGCGCAGAGTCTCCAGGAAGCGTTCGCGCCGCCGGTCGGCATCCCCGGCGTCGGCCCGGACGTCCTCGGTCCGCATGACCCGCCATGCCGCCTTCAGGTCGTTCAGCTTCTTCCGGCGCAGATACTCCTTCGCCGCTTCGTTGAGGGCGGCGCTCCGGGAGCGCATCCGGTGGCTTCGACCAGCTCTTCCGGCGTCTTCGGATCGATGGTCACCGTCGTGCGCATCGCACGCCTCATCATGCCCGTGCATCAGCGTCATGCACCTCATGGTAGCACCGTCCGTTGGCGGGGGCGCGTCGCCGCGCAATCCGCGGCTTCATGATGCCCCCCCGCGGATGACTTGACCCGTCACGGTGTCCTATACTGCCGCTACTGCCGCTGTCGGCGGAGATCGACGCGTTGCCGGAACCGACGGTCGGAACGATTCCCGTCGTGTCGCGGGAGGCGGTGGCGCCGGCGGGCGCCTGCCCGTCCGCGGGCCGGCCGCCGAACAGCCGAGACGTATCGTCAGATGGGGGGGACCGCATGACGAGGACCGAGAGCCGGCGTCGGCGCGGGGCGGTTGGCGGGCTGGTGCGCGCCGCCGCGGCGGCCTGTGTGGTCGCGTGGACGACGGGCGTGCGACGGCCGCCGGCCAGGATCTTCGGCTCGTCGACGCCGTCGCGGGCCGGGACGCGCCGGCGGCCCACGCCCTGCTCGACGCGGGCGTCGACGTGAACGCGTCGCGCGCCGACGGGGCGACGGCCCTGCTGTGGGCGGCGCACTGGGACGACGCGGACCTCGCGGACCGGCTGATCCGGGCCGGGGCCGACGTCGACGCGGCCGACGACCACGGCGTGACCGCGCTGGAGCGGGCGGCCGAGAACGCCAGCCTGCCGATGGTCGAGCGCCTGCTGGCGGCCGGCGCCCGCGCCGACGCCGCCCGCACGAGCGGCCTGACCCCCCTGATGACGGCGGCGCGCACCGGCGACGCGGCCGTCGTCGAGGCGCTGCTCGCGCACGGCGCGGACGTCAACGCGGCGACCCGCGAGACCCGCAGCACCGCCCTGATGTGGGCGGTGGCGGGGGCGCATGCCGCGGCGGTGCGCGCCCTGCTCGACGCCGGCGCCGACCCCCACCCGTCGACCGCCAAGGGGTTCACGCCGCTGCTCTACGCCGCCCGCAACGGCGACGTGGCGATGGCCGGGACCCTGCTCGCGGCCGGCGTCCACCCCGACGAGACGGGGACCGACGACACCCACGCCCTGCCCTACGCCATCGTCTCCGGCCACGAGGCGTTCGCCATGTTCCTGATCGAACGCGGCGCCGACCCGAACGGGACGATGGCCGGCGTGCCCGCCCTGCACGCCGCCGCCGGCAGCATCTTCACGTGGATGACCGACTGGAACCGCCGGCACAACGACATCGACCGCTATGCCCAGTTCGGCCGCAGCGGCCTCGACTCGGACTCGCGGCTGCGCCTCGTCGAGGCCCTGCTCGCCGCCGGCGCCGACCCCGACGGGCGCATCACGACCTCGGCGATGATCATGAACTACATCGGCTATCCCCGGAAGGGCGCGTTCGAGCCGTTCGCCTGCGGCACCGGCGACCTCCGCGGGGCCACGCCGCTGTGGGTGGCGGCGTTCGAGCTGAACCGCCCCGCCCCCCGGTACTCCGGCGAACGCAGCTACACGCCCAGCGGCGGCGCGATTCTCGAGGCGCTGCTCGCGGCCGGGGCCGACCAGCACCTGACCACCGTCGACGGGACGACGCCGTTCATGGCCGCGGCCGGGCTCGGCCGCTCGACCTACACGCCGCGCGAGCCGCGGGGGGTGCGGTCGCCCGGCGCGGAGGCGGCGGTCCGCATCCTCCTCGGAGGCGGGGGCGGACATCAACGCCGTCAACGAGGCCGACTTCACGGCCCTGCACGGGGCCGCGTTCCGCGGGCTGAACGAGGTCGTCGAGTACCTGGTGGCGAACGGCGCCGACATCGACGCGCGCGACTTCCGCGGCCGCACCGCGTACCGGATGGCCGAGGGGTCGAAGCAGTCGTTCCAGTTCCAGAGCTGGCCCGAGACCGCCGCCCTCCTCGCGCGCCTCGGGGCGAACACGCGGCTCGGCATTCCCGGCACCGTGCAGGAGCGCCTGCGCGACGTGCCGCGCGCGGCGGAACAGTAGCGCCTGCGCCGTTCCGGGGCGCGGGGCTCACGCGGGTCGGCTGGTCCGCACGCCGACTCTTCGGGCGGCGCCGCCGCCCAGCCTCCGCGTCGCTCCGGTGCCCTTCGCACCGGCGCGGCGGCGGGGGAGGAAGGGGCGAGGGAATGGTCAGTGACGAGGTCCAGTTCATCTTCAATACGTTCTCGTTCCTCATCTGGGGCGCGCTGGTCATGTGGATGGCGGCCGGCTTCACCATGCTCGAGTCCGGCTCGGTGCGGACGAAGAACGCGTCGGTCATCTGCCTGAAGAACGTCGGGCTCTACTCGGTCGCGGGCATCGCCTTCTACCTCATCGGCTACAACCTGATGTACGTCGACGTCGGGAGCGTGATCGGCTCGGTCCGGTTCCTCTACGGGCCGTCGGCCGACGAGATCGCCCTGCTCGGCGGGAACGCCGAGGCCGAGGCGGCCGTCGTCGCCAACGGCTACTCGGTGATGTCGGACTGGTTCTTCCAGATGGTCTTCGTCGCCACCGCCGCTTCGATCGTCTCGGGGGCCCTCGCCGAGCGGGTCAAGCTGTGGTCGTTCTTCGCGTTCACCCTCGTGCTGACCGCCGTCCTCTACCCCATCGTGGGCGCGTGGACGTGGGGCGGCGGCTGGCTGAGCCAGCTCGGGTTCCAGGACTTCGCGGGGTCGACCATCGTGCACGGCACCGGCGGCTGGGCGGCGCTGGCCGGCCTTCTCGTGGTGGGCCCCCGGCGGGGCAAGTTCCGCAAGGACGGGACGGTCCGGGCGACGCCCCCGTCGAGCATCCCGACCGTCACCCTGGGGGTGTTCATCCTGTGGTTCGGCTGGTTCGGTTTCAACGGGGGCTCGGTGTTGGCGCTCGGCGGCGTCGCCGAGGCGGTCTCGATGAGCAACGTGCTGGTCAACACGAACCTCGGCGGCGCGGCCGGCTTCATCGCCGCCCTCGCCCTGTCGCGGCCGATTCTCGGACGCGTCGATTTGCTCGGGGGCCTGAACGGCGCCCTCGGGGGGCTCGTCGCCATCACCGCCGGCCCCGACATCGTGCAGCACCCGTGGGCCCTCGTCATCGGCGCCATCGGCGGCATCGTCTGCGTCGCCGCCATGCGGCTGCTCGAGAGCCTGCGGGTGGACGACGTGGTCGGCGCGGTGCCCGCCCACCTGTTCGCCGGCGTGTGGGGCACGCTCGCGGTCAGCATCGCGGCCGGCGGCAACATCGGCGTGCAGTTGCTCGGCATCGTCTCCATCGGCGCGTTCGTGTTCGCGCTGTCCTGGCTGGTGTGGATGGCGCTGGAGAAGACCGTCGGCGTCCGGGTGTCGGACCGGGTGGAGCAGCTCGGCCAGGACGTGGCGGAGCTCGGCATCGAGGCGTACCCCGAGTTCGTGCTCATGCCGGAGGACGACGAGGCGTGACGGCGCGTCGTGACGCGACGGGAGTACCGTGAACGGACGCGTCCGCTGAAGGTCCGGCCGCCCCGGGAGCCCGTAGCGAAACCCCGCGTTGCGCCGAGACGCCGGCCGAGTGCCGCGGGGCCTCTTCGGCGCGCGGGCTCCCGGATCGAGGCTCGAACGAAGCAGGAATCGAAACGAGGCAGGAAACGGGCAAGGAGCAGCGGCATGAGGAAGCAGAGGTTGGCGGTGGTGATGGCGGCGGCGGCGGTGGGGCTGGTGGCGCTGCCGCCCCCGGCGGTGGGGCAGGCCCCCGAGGGCTGGACGGTCCCGCGGACGGCCGACGGGCATCCCGACCTGCAGGGCATCTGGGCCAACAACAGCGCCACCCCGATGGAGCGGCCCGAGCAGCTCGGCGACAAGGCGCGGCTGACGGACGAGGAGTTGGCCGATCTGACCGCCCGCATCCAGGCGTTCCGCGACGCCGAGCAGGCCGGCGACCTCCTGGGCGACCGGCTGATTCAGCAGGCCCTGGGCAACGCCGAGTTCCAGGACTTCGACGTCATCACCGGCAACTACAACGCGTTCTGGCTCGTCGAGCGGACCCTCGACAACCGCACGTCGCTCATCATCGACCCGCCGAACGGGCGCCGCCCGCCGCTGACCGAGGCGGCCCAGGAGCGCCGCCGGGCGGCGCAGGCCGGCGGCCTCGGGGCGACCGGCTCCGACGGCCCCGAGGACCGCACCCTCGGCGACCGCTGCCTGTTCTTCGGCGTGCCCAACATGGGGTCGGGCTACAACAGCTACACGCAGATATTCCAGACCAGGGATCAGGTCGTGATGATCCAGGAGATGGGGCACCACTCGCGGACGATTCCGCTCGACGGGCGCCCGCACCTCCACGGGAACATCGCGCAGTGGGCGGGCAACTCGCGCGGGCGCTGGGAGGGCGACACCCTTGTGGTCGAGACGCGCAACTACGACCCCCGCACCCGCTACAGCGGGGCGTCGGCGGGGCTGGTTCTCGTCGAGCGGTTCGAGCGCATCGCCCCCGACGTGCTCCGGCACGAGATCACCCTGAACGACCCCGACACGTGGACGCGGCCGTGGACGGTGGAGCTGCTGCTCGACGGCACCGAGGACCCCATCTTCGAGTACGCCTGCCACGAGGGCAACTACGCCATGCCCGGCATCCTCGCCGGCGCCCGGGCGGAGGAGCGCGCGGCGGCGGAAGGCGGCCAGTAGAGGCGAAGCGGCCAATCGGAGCCGGAGGCGTAAGGAAGACTGGCGGGCCGGCGGGGGCTTGGGCGGCGCGGGCCGTGCCGAGGGCCGGCCGGGTAGCCGGGTAGTGGCGGAGCGGCGGTTTCCGGGCGGGCGGCGGTGGCCGGCAGCCCTGCCCGCGTACAGGCGCGGAGGTGTTCTGATGAGGCTCTCGAGGGCGGGTGTTGCATTCGGGCTGGCGGCGCTGATGGCCGCCGTGGCGGGGACGGGAGCGCAGGAGCCGGCCGTCGCGCTCGATGCCGACGACATCGGCGGCGTGGTCGCGAGTGCGCAGGGGCCCGAGGCCGGGGTCTGGGTGATCGCCGAGACCCGCGACCTGCCCACGCCGTTCGCGCGCATCGTGGTGACCGACGACGAGGGCCGGTACGTGGTCCCCGACCTGCCCGACGCCGACTACGAGGTCTTCGTGCGCGGCTACGGCCTGCTCGACTCCGAGCGGGTGGCCGGGGTGCGCGGGCAGCCTCTCGACCTCGCGGCCACCGTGGCCCCCGACCTCCGGTCCGCCGCCGCCGTCTATCCCCCCGCCTCGTGGCTCAGCCTGCTGGAGATTCCCGACGGCGACATCCCGCCGCTGCAGGTCGCGTCGACCGTCAAGTCGTGCCTGCAGTGCCACCCCCTCGGCAACGAGGGCACGCGGCAGATACCCGCGCACCTCGAGGACCTCCCCACCGACGAGGCGTGGCTGCAGCGGCTGAACAGCGAGCTCTTCGGCGGCAGCATGATGACCGGCATGTTCCGCGGGCTCGGGCCGCAGGCCGCGATGTTCGGCCGCTGGACCGACGCCATCGCCGCCGGCGCCTATCCCGAGCCCCCGCCGCGGCCGTCCGGGCTCGAGCGCAACGTCGTGCTCACGGTCTGGGACTGGGCCACTCCCCAGGGCTCGCGCAGCGACTCGCAGGGCACCTACGCCTGGAACCCCACCCTGAACGCGGGCGGGCGCGTGTACGGCGTCCATCAGGAGGACACCATGCTGTCGTGGCTCGATCCGGCGACCCACGAGGTCGGCCGCATCGAACTCGACGCCCAGGGGCTGCGCAGCATCGCCATGGACGGCGAGGGCCGCGTGTGGGCCACCGCCCGGCTCGACCCCGGCGACGCCCCGCCGGACTTCTGCGGCCCCGGGTCGGACAACCCGTATCTTGCCAACTTCCGCCCGTCCGGGAGCCCCAAGCAGGCCGTCGTCTACGACCCGCGCGACGGCTCGGTCGAGAAGATCCCATCGTGCCTCGCCGTCGACCACAACCACTTCACCGACGAGGACGACAAGCCCATCTACTTCGGGGTGAACGACGCCGTCGGGTGGATCAGCACCGAGGTGTGGGACGAGACCGGCGACGCCGAGGCGGCCCAGGGCTGGTGCCCCGCCGTGCTCGACACCAACGGGGACGGCGTCATCACCGAGTGGACGGAGCCCGACGAGCCCATCAGCCCCGACCTCGACCACCGCATCGAGTTCGGCTGCTACTCCATCGGGGTCGACACCAACGACGGCGGCCTGTGGTGCGCGGGCATCGGCGAGGACGACAACAAGCTCGTGCGCTTCGTGCGCGGCGACGACCCGCCGGAGAGTTGCATGGCCGAGGTCTTCGAGGTGCCCGAGCTGGACGTGCCTATCTTCAAGAGCGGCGGGGTCGCGGTGGACGGCGACGGCAATCGTCTGGCTCAACTGGCGGG
>CAXXTG010000142.1:0-5374 GCA_963666855.2 Vicinamibacterales bacterium | reverse complement strand
CCCGACACCTCGCCGTCGCCCTGGGCGAAGTGGGGGTCGCCGATGGCGAGGCCGCAGCCGGCGACGTAGCAGGGCAGGTACACCGTGACCCCGACCTGCAGGTAGCGGATGTCGAGGTTGCCGCCGTGCTCGCGCGGCGGCAGCGTGCGCAGGCACTCGTCGGCGTGGGACCCGCCGGGGCCGCAGACGGCGGCGGGCGAGGCGTGCAGGGCGTGGGGCGGGAAGCCGGCCCCGCCCAGGGCGCGCAGCTCGGCCTCGCGCGACAGCATCGCGGCGTGCTGCTCGGGGCCGGGCAGCACGGTGAGGATGCCGGGGAAGCTGGCGTTGGGGATGCGGACGCCGGGCACGTCGTCGCTGACCGCCTCGGTGCGGTCGAGCCGCCACTCGGCGCGGAAGGAGCCGGTGACGTGGTCGGAGACGAAGCCGATGGGGCTGACGGAGGTGTAGCCGAAGCGGCCCGGGGCGATGTCGAGCAGGGTGACCGCGAGGACGTCGCCGGGCTCGGCCCCCTCGATGTGCACCGGTCCGGTCAGGGGGTGCACGGTCCCGATCTGGGGGTCGCCCCCGCGGGGGTCGTCGTACGTGCTCGCGGGGTCGAGGTCGAAGTCGCTCGCGTTGCGGACCCGGAAGACGATGGTCTGACCCGGCTGCGCGCGGGCGGCCATGGGAATGGCGGGATGCAGCCGGTTGATGCACTGGGGATCTTCGCCGCAGTGGCGTCCCTCGCCGCCCACCACGAGGATGCCGTCCTGCGCAGCCGCGGGGGGCCGCGGCGGGGAGCAGGCACGCGGCGATGCACGCGGACAGCCGCAGGATGAGCCGGAAGTTCGGATGCGTCGTTCGGGGGTGTGTCGCCATGGGCTGGTTCCCTTCGCGGTGCCGGCGTGCGCCGGCGTGGCTGCCGCAGCCTCCCTCCGCCGCTCTCGGCGGCCGTCCACCGTACGCCAGTCACGCCGCGTCAGGCTCGGACGCCTTGCAGTCCGCCCGCGCCTTCGTCGGTCTCGCTGCGGCGCGGCGTTTCGTCACCGGCCGCCGCCGCCTCGCCGGTCTGTTGCGGCGGCGCCGACAAGGTCGCGGTGCGCGCCGCGACGTTCGCCTGCGCCGGCGCGGCGACGCCTGCCTGCGGCGCCGCGCCCGCACTCGCGGTCGAGGAGGTGGAAGCCGTTTGCGCCGCCGGCGTGTCGGACTCGCGGCTCTCTTCCGGCGCCGGCGCGGCCGGCAGCGGCATCAGTCCGAACGCGTCCACGGTGTCCGAAACGGCCGCGTCCACGGCGGCGGCGGCGCGCGCCGACTGCCGCAGGGTGCGCGCGGTCCAGGCCGCGAGCAGCGCCCCGGCGCCGGCGATCCACGGCCAGTACTGGGCCGGGCCGAGGGCGGCGCCGGTCAGCGCGCTTCCCGCGAGGCACCCGGCCAGGAGCCACAGCTTGGGGGTCGCCCGCAGCCGCCCGGCGAGGCGGACGAGGCACCGTCCCCCGTGGTGCTCCTCCACCAGCACCCGGAGCTGCAGCCGCGTCCACCGGTTCAGGCCGACGGCGATGTCGCGGTCGGCCTGCCAGCCGTCGTCGATCTCGACCGTCCGCACCTCGCGCGTCCGTTCGAGCCGGGCGGTCAGGTGCGCCAGCAGCGCTTCCGCCGCGACCCACGTTTCGCTCCAGAAGCGCCGGGGCGGGGTGCGGCGCGACGCGGCGGCCCGCAGGGACCGGATCGTGCCGGCCGCCGGGGCCGGGGCGCGCCGTCCGTTCGCCGGTGCGCGCAGGACCTCGGGCGGAGACATCGCGCCGCGCAGGCGGCCCCACGCGCGGGCGAGGGGCTGGACGAAGTAGAGCGCGGCGATGCGCGACCGGTAGAGGATGCGGCTCAGGCGGCGCGGGCGGCGGACCAGCGGCGGCAGCCCCTCGATGTCGGTGACGCGGGCGTAGCGCACGCACCGCGCCACGGTGGTGCCGAGGGCGCCCGCCCCCACCGTCAGCAGGGCGAGGGCGAGACCGATCTGGCTCGTCAGCAGCGTCGCGGCGCCGAGTCCGATCAGGGCGGCGGCGGCGACCTGCCAGCGGGCCGAGTGGGGCATGAACGCGAACGGATAGGTGTCGATGGCGTACACCGACGGGAACGGCGCGGTGCCCCACGTGCCGCTGTTGACGCGGGCCCGGGTCAGCGAGCGGTGGAAGGGGAGCGGCCCGTAGATGCGTCCCCGCCAGCCGATGTGCAGCCCCTGGAACTGGTCCGGATGGTGGGGCTTGAGCCACGACTCGCCCTCCCCGTAGCCGACCTGCTGCCGCCAGTACGCGCGCAGCGACGCGCGGTGGCGGTGCCACACCAGGGCCGACGGCGCGAACCCGATCTTCCAGCCGCGCGCCTGCAGGCGCCAGCAGATGTCGACGTCGTCGCCCGCGCGCAGGTAGATGGGGTTGAAGCCGCCCACCGCGAGCAGCGCGTCGCGGCGGAACGCCATGTTGCAGCCGGGCACGTGCTCGGCGGTGCGGTCGTCGAGCATGACCTGGGTGGGGCTGCCGGGCGCGCGCGCGATGCACTGCGCCATCGGCGGGTCGTCGGCGGGGACGAGGTTGGGGCCGCCGGTGCCGACGACGTCCGAGGCGAGGAACGGCCGGACGAGGTGCGTCAGCCAGTCGGGGTCGACGCGGACGTCGCCGTCGGTGTAGGCGATGATCTCGCCGGCGGCGTGCTCGAGCCCGACGTTGCGGGCCGCGCTCAGGCCGCCGTTGGGGATGTCGAGCACGGTGACCGACGCGTGCCGGCGCGCGATGTCGCCGGTGGCGTCGCGCGAGCCGTCGTTGACGAGGATGATCTCGTAGTCGGGATAGCTCAGGTTCTCGATCGACGTGAGGCACTCGTCGATGGTGGCGGCCTCGTTGTAGGCGCACACCACGACCGAGATCTTCGGCCACGTCCGCCGCTCCGCCTCGGGGAACGGCGCGTCCGCGAACGCGCGAACGACCGCGCCGAGCGCCGGCTTCGGCTGGCGCGCGGCGTCGACGAGGCCGAACGCCCAGTCGTCGACCGGCCGTCCGCCCCGCCACCACTCGTCGGTCCACGCGAACACCACGGTCCCGCAGGCGCCCTCGGAGAAGGCGGTGCGGACGTGCATGGCCGCGATCGCGGCCTGACCGTCCCCGCCCTCGCGCCGGCTGTCCGCCCCCGCCTCGGCCAGGAGCAGCGGCCGGTGCCCGGCGAGGTGCTGCAGGCGGGCGAGGTAGCGCCGCAGGTCCGCCTCCGCGTGCAGGTAGACGTTGAACGCGCAGACGTCGAGGAACGGCAGCGACAGGTACTCGGTCGGCGGGTAGTTCACGTAGGTCAGCAGCGCCTCCGGCGCCGCCGCCTTCACGTCGTGGTACAGCTCGCGCAGGAAGCGCTCGACACGGGCCTGCCCGTGCCAGCGGACGACGGGGGCGGGAATCTCGTTGCCGAGCGCGAAGACGAGGGCGGCGGGGTGGCCCGACAGCTCGCGGACCCGCGCGATGATGTCCCCGCGGACGCGGCGGCAGAGGTCGGGGTCGTCGAGGAACGCGACGTGCTGCGGCCACGGAAGGCCGGCCATGACGCGCAGTCCGTGCCGCGCCGCCGCGTCGAGGAGGTCCGGATCGGGCGTCGTGTAGGTGCGGACGGTGTTCAGGCCGGCTTCGCGCATCCGGGCGAAGTCGTCCGCGACGATCGCCGCCCCCGGAAACTGGCGTCCCGCCGCGTCGGGCGCGAAGGTGCCGTAGGCGACGCCCTTGACGAGGAAGCGCCCGCCCCCGACGGACAGGAACTTGCCGTCGACGGCGGCGCGCGTCTGGGAGGCGGAGGTAGTCATGGCGGACGATTCGGGGTGGGCGTCGGGCCTGTCGCGCGGGCGGGAGGCGTCGGTGCCCGCTCTGGCGTCAACAGCCCGCGGCAAGGGTCTCCGCTGCATTCGAGCGGCGGCGCATCCCGCCTCGCCGCGCAGTTCGTCGGTTGGCCTGCGCCCCGCTTGCGCCCTCCCCGCGCCGCCTCTGCCGGTCGCGTCGCCGCTCCGGCGCGACGCGGTGATGCTGGTCCTTCCGTCGATCCGCGCGCCGCTGTCAGCCGGTCGCGTCGCCGCTCCCGTGCCAAGCGGGCTTCGCCGCGGGCGGTCACGAAACCGTCTACTCGCCCTCGCGGATCGTCGGGTATTCGATCCCGAGCTGCTCCAGGTACGTGTCGTACCGCGACGGGTCGTAGTAGTACTCCTCGAGCTGCGGCTTGAACCTCTCCATGATTTCGGCGTTCAGCCAGATGGCGGGCTCGTCCTCGGGCCGCAGGAACGACGTGTACTCGGTGTCCGCCTGCTGGACGTTCTCGAAGTAGTCGCGCGCGCCCTCGGCCAGCGACGGGGTCAGCAGGATGTCGAGCAGGGTCCGGGCGAAGACCTTGGCCCCGGCGGTGGCCCCCTTGTGGGCGATGGGGGTGGCCATGGCGATGCTCTTGTTCCAGTTGTGGTTCTGTCCGCCCGGGATGTTCGACGGGAAGCGGAGGACCACGGTCGGCACCACCCACGAGATGTCGCCGATGTCGTCCGACCCGCCGCCCCGCCGCTGCGAGTCGGGGATGTCCACGCGGCCCCGCAGCTCCGCGCCGACCTCGGTCGGCAGCCCGCGCTCCTCGACCCCGAGCTCCTTCTGAAGCGCCCGGGCCAGCCGCTGGTCCTTCTCGCTCCACGCGGGCATGCCGACGTCGAGCATGTTGGCGTGCACCGCCTCGGCCAGCGGCCGGTTCATGTGCTGCGGCCACGCGGCCCCGAGGACCCGCGACTCGACGGTGGTGCTCGTCATGAGGGCGGCGCCCTCGGCCATGCGGTCGCCGAGCTCCCACATGCGCATGATGTTGGGGTAGTCGGTCTCGCGGAAGAAGTACCAGACGGCGGCGGTCGGCGGCACCACGTTGGGCTGGTCGCCGCCGTCGGTGATGACGTAGTGCGAGCGCTGCTGGATGCGGAGGTGCTCGCGGCGGAAGTTCCAGCCGATGTTCATCAGCTCGACCGCGTCGAGGGCGCTGCGCCCGTCCCAGGGCGAGCCGGCGCCGTGGGCGCTCTCGCCCGCGAACAGGTACTCGACCGACACCATGCCGTTGCCCCCGCTCTCGCCCCAGCTCGTGGTCATGTCGCTGCTGACGTGCGAGTAGAGGACGATGTCGACGTCGTCGAACAGGCCGGCCTTGACGTAGTAGGCCTTGGCCCCGAGCTGCTCCTCGGCGATGCCCGGCCAGATGACGAGGGTGCCGGGCAGGTTCTCGCGCTGCATGATCTTCTGCACCGCGAGGGCCGCGGTGATGTTGAGGGCCTGGCCCGAGTTGTGCCCCTCGCCGTGGCCGGGGGCGCCGGGGACGAGGGGGTCGCGGTACGCGACCCCGGGCTTCTGCG
>CAXXTG010000141.1:0-20212 GCA_963666855.2 Vicinamibacterales bacterium | reverse complement strand
TGTGGTAGAAGTCGGCGCGCCGGCCGACGTCGACGTGGCCGAGGGCCTCCGCCACGTCGAGCATGCCCCCCGCCTGCACGTCAAGGCCGAGCGCGTGCAGCAGGCGGCCGAACCGGAGGAGGTTGCCGAACAGATGGCCGGCCGCCGCCGGGTCGTCGGGGCTCAGGCCGAGCGGTCCGCCGGCTTCGCGGGCGTCGGGGATCGGCGGACCGCCGGTCTCGGGGCTCACGGGCGTGGGGCGACCGGCGTCGGTGACAAGGGGGACTGGGACGGTCGGGGCGGGCGGGCCGTCGGCGACGCCGGGCCGTGCGTCGCCGGCCGCCACGTCGCGGTCGCGCGGGTCGCCGGTCATGCGCCTCCGGCCGCGCCGGCCGGCAGGAGGCTGCGCTCGAATAGCGCCTGCGCGCGTTCGCCGCGTATCGCCTCCAGGTCTTCCTGGGTCTTCAGCACGAGGCCCAGGGTCTCGTCGATGGTCGCGCCGTCGAGCTCGCGGCGGTCGAGGGCGACGAGGGCGGCGATCCAGTCGAGCGTCTCGGAGACCCCCGACACCTTGTACAGCTCCGCGGTCCGCAGCTCCTGGACGAAGCGGGTCACCTGCTCGGCGAGCCGGGCCGGGGCGTGGGGCACCTTCCCGGTGATGATGCGGTACTCCTTCTCGAAGTCGGGATAGTCGATCCACCAGTAGAGGCAGCGGCGCTTCAGGGCGTTGTGCAGCTCGCGCGTCCGGTTCGACGTGATGACGACGACGGGCGGGGCGGCCGCGCGCACGGTGCCGAGTTCGGGGATGGTCACCTGGAAGTCGGAGAGCAACTCCAGCAGGTAGCCCTCGAACTCCTCGTCGGCGCGGTCGAGCTCGTCGATCAGCAGCACCGGGGGCCGGGCGCCCGTAGACTCAAGCGCGCGCAGCAGGGGGCGCTTGATCAGGAAGTCGGGGCCGAACAGGTCCCGCGCCACCGCCGCGCGGTCGACCGGCCCCGCCGCCTCGCGCAGCCGGATCTCGAGGAGCTGGCGCGCGTAGTTCCACTCGTAGACGGCGTGGGTGACGTCGAGCCCTTCGTAGCACTGCAGCCGGATCAGCTCGGCCCCGAGCCCGCTCGCGAGGACCTTCGCGACCTCGGTCTTGCCGACCCCGGCCTCGCCTTCGAGCAGCAGCGGGCGGCCCAGGCGCAGGGCGAGGTAGATGGAGGTCGCGAGCCCCCGGTCCGCGACGTACGCCTCGCGGGAAAGCAGCGCCTGGAGATCGTCGATGGACTCGGGTACGGCGGGTGCCGCGTTGGTGTCGGTCATCTTGGCGGACTATAGGGCGTTTGTCGGCGTCTCGATCGGGGGTGCCGAAGGGCGGGGGAACGGGTCGGCGGGGTGGAGTCGCCACGGTCCCATCCGCGCCGCCGCCCGCCGGACACGAACTCGGCCGGCGTCGCTGCGCGGCCCGGTCTTGCCGCTCGATGGGTTCGCCGGGCGTCGGCGCGCCATCCTGCCGAGACGCCCCGTCCGGGCGGCGTCGCCCGACGGCTCCGCTTGCCGCCCGTCCGGCCCTCGGGGTGCCGGCGCCGTCCCGTGCCGCAAGCCCCCTACAGCCAGGACGGCTTCCACCACGGGCTGCGCGCCTTGGGGGCCTCGGCCACCGACGAGGCCCGCTTGAGGGCCGCCGTCAGCGCCCGCTTGACGCAGACCGGGGCCATCGCCCGCCGGTACTCGGCCGACGCGTAGACGTCGCCGATGAGGTCCGCGCCGAGGTCGTCCGCGACCGCCGCGGCGGCGCCCGCGATGGCCTCGGCCGACGGCGCCCGGCCCGAGAGGGCCCGCTCGACCGAGCCCGCCCGCGTCGCCGCCGGCACCAGCCCCCCGAGGGCCACCGCCACGTTGCCGACCTTGTCCCCCCGCAGCTCGACCGCCGCCGCGACCCCGATCACCGCGTAGCGCGAGGCGGGGTGCGAGAACTTCTCGTAGGCCTGTCCCTGGCCCTCGGGCGCCGCCGGCACGTCGATGGCGGTCACGATGTCGTGCTCGCCGAGGGCGGTGGTCATCATGCCCTGGAAGAACTCGCCGGCGGGGATGGTGCGCCCGCCGTCGTCGGTGGTCACCGCGAACGACGCCCCGAGGGCCAGCAGCACCGTGGGCAGGTCCGACGCGGGGTCGGCGTGGGCCACGTTGCCGCCGATGGTCCCCCGGTTGCGGACCGCGGGGTCGCCGATGACCCCGGCCGCGGCGGCGAGGGCGGGGGCGTGCGCGGCGACTTCGGACGACGCCGCGATCTGGGCGTGGGTGGTCAGGGCGCCGATGCGCAGCCGGCCGTCGGCCACGGCGATGCCCTTCATCGCGTCGATGCGGCCGATGTCGATCAGCGCCGACGGCGCCGCCAGCCGCAGCTTCAGCAGCGGAATCAGGCTGTGCCCGCCGGCCAGCAGCTTGGCCCCGGGATGCTTGCGCAGCAGCCGGCCGATCTCGGCCACCGAGTCCGCCCGGTAGTATGCGAAGTCTGGTGCGTACATCGCCTGTCCTTTCGCTTGCCGGCCCCGCCGCCGCCGCCGTCCGCCGGTTCCGCCGCCGCTCCAACCGGCACGGTGGCGTCCCGCGCCGTGCCGGCCCCGCCGCCACCTGCCGGTTCCGCGGCCGTCCCGGCCGTCCCGGCGCCGTTCCCCGCCGTTCCGGCTTCGCCGCCGCCGCCGGGCCGACCGTCCGAACGCCCGCGCCGCCCTACGACGCCGCCGGCGGGGGCGCGGACTGCTTGGCGTCCTGAATGGCCTGCCACACCCGCTGCGGCGTCAGCGGCATGCGGATAGAGGTCACCCCCAGCGGCCGCAGGGCGTCCATCACCGCGTTGTACACGGCCGCCGTCGACGCGATGGTGCCCGCCTCGCCGATGCCCTTCACCCCGAGGGGGTGGTGCGGCGACGGGGTCACCGTCGACAGCACTTCGATGTCGGGCAGCAGGTCGGCGCGGGGCAGCGCGTAGTCGAGCATGCTGCCGGTCACGAGCTGGCCGCCCTCGTCGTAGACCGCCTCTTCCCACAGGGCCTGGCCGACGCCCTGCACGACCCCGCCGTGCACCTGGCCCTCGACGATCACGGGGTTGATCTGCGGCCCGCAGTCGTCGAGCGCGACGTAGCGCTTCAGGGTGACCGCGCCGGTCTCGGCGTCGACCTCGACCACCGCGAGATGGGCCCCGAACGGGAACGTGAAGTTCGGCGGGTCGTAGAACGTCGAGGCCTCCAGCCCCGCCTCGACCCCCTCGGGCATGTTCCACGCCACGTTGGCCATGAGGGCGATGTCCGTGATGGTCTTGCTCTGGTCGGGCGCGCCCTTCACGAAGAACTTGCCGTCCTCGTAGTCCATGTCCTCGACCGCGGCCTCGAGGAGGTGCGCGGCGATGACCTTCGCCTTGTCGCGGATCTTGCGCGCGGTCAGGGCCAGCGCCGCGCCGCCGACGGCGGTGGTGCGGCTGCCGTAGGTGCCCCAGCCCATCGGCGTGTTGTCGGTGTCGCCGTGGAAGACCTTCACGTCCTGGGGGTCGACCCCCAGCTCGCTGCCCACGATCTGCGCGAAGGTCGTCTCCTCGCCCTGCCCGTGCGGCGACGCCCCGATGAACACGTGCACCTTGCCGCTCGGGTGGAAGCGGACGATGGCGCTCTCCCAGAGGCCCCCCTGGAACCCGATGGCCCCGGCGACCTGCGACGGGCCGAGGCCGCAGATCTCCACGTAGGTGGCGAGGCCGAGGCCCGTGTAGGTGCCGTTGACCGGACCCGCCTTCTGCCGGGCGCGGAGCCCCGCGTAGTCGGCGTGGGACAGCACCTTGTCGAGGGCGCCGGGATAGTCGCCGCTGTCGTAGGTCAGGGTGGTGACCACGTCGTGGCCGTCGTCGAACTTGGGGATCAGGTTCTTGCGCCGGACGTCGGCGGGGTCCATGTCGAGCTTGGCGGCGAGCACGTCCATCATGCGCTCGAGCATGAACGTCGCCTCGGGGCGCCCCGCCCCGCGGTACGCCTCGACCGGCACGCCGTTGGTATAGACGCCGTAGACGTCCTCGTGCACCGCCGGCAGCGTGTACACGCCCCGACAGCATCAGCCCGTGCAGGATGGTGGGGATGCCCGGCGCCGCCGTCGACAGGTACGCGCCCATGCCCGCGTGCACGGTGCAGCGGAGGCCGAGGACGGTGCCGTCCTGCTTCGCGGCCAGCTCGACGTGCTGCACGTGGTCGCGGCCGTGGGTCGTCGACTGGTAGTTCTCGCTGCGCGTCTCCGTCCACTTGACGGGGCGGTTGAGCTTCCGGCTGCAGAACATCGTGAGGAAGTCGGCGGGGTAGGCCGCGATCTTGCTGCCGAAGCCGCCCCCGACCTCGGGCGCGATCACCCGTATCTTGTCCTCGGAGATGCCCAGCACCAGCGACGAGAGGAAGCGCACGATGTGGGGGTTCTGCGTCGTGTTCCAGACCGTCAGCTCGCCCGTGGCCCCGACGTAGTTGGCCAGCGCCGCCCGCGGCTCCATCGCGTTGGGGATCAGCCGCTGCTGGATGATGCGGTCCTTCACCACGACGTCGGCCCCGGCGAACGCCGCGTCGACGTCGCCGCCCGCCACCTTCCAGTGGAACGCCTGGTTGCCGGCGATCTCGTCGTGCAACTGCGGGGCGCCCTCGGCCGCCGCCGCCTCGGGGTCGGTCACCGCGGGGAGCGGCTCGTAGCCGACGTCGATCAGCTCCAGGGCGTCCTCGGCCTGGTAGCGGTCTTCCGCCACCACCACCGCGACGATGTCGCCCGCGAAGCGCGCCACGTCTTTGGCGAGGCAGTGGTAGTCGGCGATCTTCAGGTCCGAGTCGGGCAGCAGCCACGCGCAGGGCGCGGGCGCGAGCCCCCCCTCGGTGTCGGCGTGGGTGTACACGGCGATCACCCCGGGGGCGGCCGCCGCCTTGGCCGTGTCGATCGAGGTGATGCGCGCGTGCGCGTGGGGGCTCCGCAGCATGGCCGCGTGCGCCATGCGCGGCAGCGTCAGGTCGTCGGTGTAGGTGGCGCTGCCGGTGATGAGGCGCGGGTCTTCCCGCCGGCGGATGCCCGAACCGAAGATGCGTGTGCTCATCGCTGACCTGCCGTGGTTCCGGCGGCCTGGCGGACCGCCCGCACGATGTTCTGATACCCGGTGCACCGGCACAGGTTGCCTTCGAGGCCGTGGCGGATCTGCGCGTCGCTCGGGTCCGGGGTGACCCGCAGCAGCTCGTGCGACGCCATGATCATGCCCGGCGTGCAGAAGCCGCACTGCAGCCCGTGCTTCTCCCAGAACGCGTCCTGCAGCGGATGCAGGGCCTCGCCGGCCGCGAGCCCCTCGATGGTGGTGACCTCGGCCCCGTCGGCCTGCACCGCCAGCGCCGTGCACGACTTCAGGGACACGCCGTCGAGCAGCACCGTGCACGACCCGCACTGGCTGGTGTCGCAGCCGACCTTGGTGCCCGTCGACCCGACGACCTCGCGCAGAAAGTGCACCAGGAGCAGCCTCGGCTCGACCTCGCGGTCGTACCGCTGTCCGTTGACGGTGATCGAGACGGGGACAGTCAACCCGCACCTCCTTGGCGTCGCGGACGCCGCTGGTCTTGGATGGGGACCGAATTATAGCGCCGTTCTAGAAGGGTACGCCGAAGTCGATGTAGACCCGCGGCTCGAAGACGGCCCGCGCCTCGTCGCGGACCGCGGCCAGACCGACGCGGAGCGGGAGCACCGACCGGTAGAGGACGGCGAGGTGGGTGGTCAGCTCGACCCCCACCGACCACCGGGGGCGCCGGCGCGGGTGGGCTGCGCCGGCGGGGTCCGCGCGGGGGTCCCACGCGTCGCCGGCGTCGAGGAAGACCGAGCCGAACAGCCGGTCGACGTGGACGGGCCAGACGGCGGCCCCGCGGTTGATCAGGGCCAGCGGCGCGCGCAGCTCGACCGACGCCGACCACGCGCGGCTCCCGTCGCGGGCGGCGGGGTCGAGGCCCCGGACGAAGCCGAACCCCCGGCCGCCGCCGACCGCGAAGTACCCCGTGCGGGTCGCGGGGCCGCGCGCCGCGCCCGCGTTCGCGCGGACCGCGAGCACGGGGGCCGCGAAGCCGGGGAGCGGAAGCGGCAGGTAGGCCGCGAACCGGCCGAAGAGGGCGTCGACCGAGCGGTCGTCGAGTCCGGCGCGGCCGGCGGACGCGCTCGCCGCGCCGAGGTCGCGGCGGGTGCGGGCGAGCAGGTCGGCCGCGACCCCGCGCGCGTCGCCCAGTTGGAACGCGTGCGACCGCGCGGTGGACGCGCTCAGCGCGACCGCCAACTCGCCCGAGGTCGCGCCCGGCCGCGCGGGCCGGTAGCCGCGGGCCGGCAGCAGGTCGGCGTCGAGGGCTTCGCGGTCGCTCCGCACCAGCCCGGCCGAGAGGGTCAGGCCGAGCGACGTCCGGTACCCCGGCCGCCGGATGCCGACCGAGGCGGCCACGCGCCGCTCCCGATCGAGGACGAAGAACGTCTCCGGCGCGCCCTCCCCCCCCGCCCCCGCGTCGACCACCCGGACGCCGTCGTGCCCCCACCGCTGCGACACCGAGAGCCCGATGGTGGGGTTCCCCAGCCCCCGATACTCGTACGACGCGTCGCCTTCGCGCCGGCCGCCCGACGGGAAGAAGCGCGCGCCGCCGGCCCAGGCGTGCCGGCCGACCACGTCGAACCCGGCGGTCCGGCCGCCGAAGCCGCGGCCGAGGACCTCGGTCCGCGGCACGTCGACGCCCCCGACGGTCTTCGCCGCCACCGCCACCGGCGGGCGCAGCGTGGGCGTCCAGTACCTCGGCCACAGGGTCGGGAACGGCGAGTAGGCGCGCGCGGCACCGTCGCCGCCGCGCCGCTCCGGGCCGCCGGGGGCGTCGGCGGCGGGGGTGGTGCCGGCCACGGTCGGTGCCGGCGGCGCACCGTCCCGGCCGGCTGGCGCTCCCTGGTCGCCCCGCGCGTGGTCCTGGTCGCCCGGCGCGTCATCCCGGTCGTCCGGCGCGGCGTCTTGGGGGGCCGGCGCGTCTTGGGGGGCCGGCGCGTCTTGGGGGGCCGGCGCGTCTTGGGGGGGCGGCGCGTCTTGGGGGGGCGGCGCGTCCCGGTCGTCCGGGTCGTCCGGCACGTCCTGGTCGTCCGGCCCGGCGTCCTGGACCGCCCGCCCGCCCTGGTTCGCCGGCCCGTCGGGGGGCGCAGGCGCCGCGGCCGAAGCCGCAGGCGCGTCCAATAGCGCCGCGGCGGGCAGGACGGCCGCGGGCGCCCCGTCGTCGAAGCGCGCGGCCGGCGGCGGGGCCGGCGGGGCGAGGCCGGGCGCGAACGGGACGCGTTCGATCTCCCAGCCGTCGACGTGGTAGGCCGAGAAGTAGAGCCACTCGCCCGCCGGATCGACGCTCGGGAACGCCGCCCCCGTGCGCACGTTGGTGAGCAGGCGCGGCGCGCCCGGCGCGCCCGTGCGCGGGTCGACCTCAACCGCGAGGATGTTCAGGATCCCGGTCCGGTCGGACGACCAGACGAGCTGGCGTCCGTCCGCGCTCCACGCGGGCGCGAGGTCGAGGGCGCGGTCGCGCGTCACCTCGTGGGCCAAACCGCCGTTCCCGTCGAGGATGACGAGGTCGTGCCGCCCCCCCGTCCAGCGGCTCGCCGCGATCCACCGGCCGTCGGGCGACACCGCGGGATACGCCCAGTAGACGCCGGGGGCCGGCGCCGCGATCTCGTCGACGGCCCCCGTCGCGAGGTCGACGCGCGCCAGCCCGGCGGTTCCCCCGCCCTCCGCCACCGCGACCGCCCACCCGCCCCGCGGCCCCGCCGACGGGGCGGTCAGCCGGGCGCCCTCGGTGACGCGCCGCACCGATCCCTCGGGCGTCACCACGTACAGGTCGCTGTACCGCCGGTAGCGGTCCGCGTACTCGCGCTGGGCGAACACGATGCCGCCCCCCGGCAGGAAGTCGAACGGGGTCAGGTTGTTCGTCCGCGTCAGGGTGGACGCGTCGCCGCCGGCCGGGGGCATGGCCGCGAGCCTCGGGTCGGACCGTCCGTCGGACCGGACGTAGACGAGCCGGCCCCCGTCGGGCGACACCGCCGGGTGCAGCCCCTGGCGCGCGCCGCGCGTCAGCGTCTCGGGCTCGGTGACGGGGCCGAACCGGGCGAGCTCGGCGTCGAGGTGTTCGGCCCCGGCCCGCATCCCGTCCCGCCACGCGTCCCACTCCGTCGTCAGCGACACGTCCAGGACGCGCCGGGGCAGAATCCCGTTGCGCGCGACCTCCTCGACGAGCTCGGCCATGCGGTCGCGGCCGTGCTTCTCCAGCAGATACTCGAAGAAGAGCGACCCGTACACGTAGCGCCGACCGCCGCCCGGCCACTGGGGGGAGTGGCCCCCCGCCTGCCCCATGCTCTCGAAGCGGCCCTCGAGCGCCGCCGTCCGCAGCACCATCTCGTGGTACGTCCCGTGCACGCGGCCGCCCGCGGTCAGCGCCGACTCGTACCACGTCGCCAGCCCCTCGACGACCCACGACGGGACGTTCGTGCCCGGGAAGGTGAAGACGGACCCGGGCAGCGGCTGCCGTCCGAAGAGGGCGCGGAAGAACCCGCCGATGCCGCCGCCGTAGTCGAGGTGGAAGATGTGCGCGAGCTCGTGGACGAAGAGCAGCTCCAGCCAGTCGTCGAAGTAGGCCAGCGCGGGGTGGTCGGCCGGGGGCCGCGCGTAGAGCACGATGCGGTTCCAGGGCGAGTAGCGGGCCGAGCCGTTCGAGACGTCGATGTGGTCGGTCAGGACGACCTCGATGGTCCCCCGCGGACCCGCGCGGAACCCCGCCGACAGGGCCGCGTGCGCCCGCTCGGCCATGTCCGCGGTCCGCGCCGCCAGCTCGCCGAGATGCTCGGGAAAGGTGATGCGGAAGTGGGCGGTCTCGACCGTCCGCCACGCCTCGTCCGGGGGGACCTGGGCCGCCGCGGTCTCGGGTGCCGCCAGCAGGATCGCGGCCGCCGCCGGCAGGAGGGTGCGCCAGCGCGCCTTCCCCCGTCCCGCCCCGTCAGGCGGGCGCCCCGCCGCCCTCGGTGCAAAGCGGCGTATCGGCACCGGCCGCTACCCGGACGGATTCTCGAACCGCGCGGCGAGGGCGCGGGCCTCGTCGACGCCGATCAGCTCGTTGAACCGGTCGAAAGCCATGAGCCGGTCGCCGCCGCCCCCGGCGCCGGCGTCGTGCAGGCGCCCGTAGACATCGGTCAGGGCCTGCGCCGCGGCGTAGAGGCCCGCCACCGGGTACAGGATCAGGTCGAACCCCAGCGCGGCCAGCTCGGCGCGGCCGAGCAGCGGCGTCCGCCCCTGCTCGACCATGTTGGCGACGGTGGGCCGGGGCGCCCGCCGGCCGATCTCGCGCAGCTCGTCGAGCGACCGCGGGGCCTCGACGAAGGTGGCGTCGGCGCCCGCGCGGTGCGCCGCCCCGGCCCGCGCCAGCGCCTCGTCGAGCCCCGCCGCGGCCACCGCGTCGGTGCGCGCGACGATGAAGAAGTCGCGGTCGCCGCGGGTGTCCACGGCGGCCCGGATCTTCTGCAGCCACGCCTCGGCCGCGACGACCTCCTTGCCGGGCATGTGCCCGCACCGCTTGGGCCACGCCTGGTCTTCGAGGAAGCAGCCGGCCGCCCCGGCGTCCATCAGCTCGCGCACGGTGCGGACGACGTTCAGGGCGTTGCCGTAGCCGGTGTCGGCGTCGACCAGGATGGGGATGCGCACCGCGCCGCAGATGCGGCGCGCCCGCTCGACGATCTCGGTCTGGGTGAGGAGGCCCAGGTCGGGCTGGCCGATGAGGGTGGCGGCGACGGCGTAGCCGGAGACGAAGGCGAGGGGGAAGCCGGCCCGCTCGGCGATCTTCGCCGACAGCGTGTCGTAGACGCCGGGGAAGACGAGGGCCCCCCGTTCGTCGAGGATCCGCCGCACGCGGCCGGGGGTTGGGTTGGGGTGAGTGACGGGGTTTGAACCCGCGACATCCGGAGCCACAGTCCGGCGCTCTACCACTGAGCTACACTCACCATGCGCTACTGCGAGGGGGCGGAGCGCCCTTCCATTCATTGTACGCACCCCGCCGCGATCCGTCCACCGCCGGGCCGGGGGCGTACGGCAACCAGGTGGGACGCCGCCGAACACGAACGCCGAATCGGGGCCTGACCGGTGCCGGGCCGTCGTCTCACGAATCTGCTGTGCACCCGCAGGCGGTACTGAAGCCGCCAGCCGCGGGCCCTGGCCCGTGGCGGCCCGTGGCGGGGCATGTCCGGGGGGCGGTCGGCGGCGGTCGCGGTCGGAAGGCCCGTCGAACAGGGGCTGCCTTGGGCCACCGGAACCGGCCGGAACCGGCCGGAACCAGCCGGGGCCGGGTAATATGATAGACGAATCTCCAACCTCTCCTCAGGTCCGCCGATGCCCCAGCCGCCGACACTGGACACCGCCGCCGACGACGAGGCCCTCGGCGCGGTCCGGGTGCTCGTCGACGCCCATCAGCTCTTCGCCTCGCGTGACGTCGACCGCATCCTGAACGGCATCCTCGACTGCGTCGCCCGGCTCGTCGACTACGACTCGGCCGCCGTCTACGTGCTGGGCGCGTCGGGCCGGCACGTGCGCCACTACTGGTGGCGCGACGAGTCGGGGGCGGTGCCCTGCCACGACGGCGCCCTGGAAGAGGGCCGGCCCGTCGCGCGGGCCATCGACACCGGCGAGCCGGTGGTGCTGGACGAGGGCGTCGACCCCGCCGACGGCGGGCCGTGTCACCGCTCCGGCCTCGTCGTCCCCCTGGTGGGGCTCCACGCGGTGATCGGCGCGGTCGAGCTGCATTCCCGGCGCGCGGCGGCCTACGACGCCCGCGCCGTCGAGATGCTGCGGCTGCTGGGGGCCGTCATCGCCGGCAGCATCGAGCGGTCGCGCATGCAGGAGGAGGTGCGCGCCAAGCGGCGCATCGACGCCGAGATGCTCGTCGCCCGCCAGGTCATGGAGGACCTCGTCCCGCGGGGCACCCCCGACCTCGAGGGGTTCGACATCGCCGGCGTCAACGAGGCGTCGTTCGAGGTGGGGGGCGACTACTACGAGATCATCCCGCTGCCGGAGGACCGCCGGCTCATCATCATCGCCGACGTGGCCGGCAAGGGCATCGCCGCCGCCCTGCAGGTGTCGGCCATCCGCGCCTCGATCTACGCCCTGGTGGGGCGCGAGCTGGCCATCCGCGCGGTCATGCGCCACGCCAACCGGTTCTTCTACGACTCGGTCGACGCGGGCCGCTACGTCACCCTCTTCTACGCCGTCCTCGACGTGCCGACCCGCCGCATCATCTACGTCAACGCCGGCCACCAGCCGCCGCTGCACCTGCGCGCCGACGGCTCGGTCGAGAAGCTGTGGAGCGGCGGGGTCCCCATCGGCATGTTCGAGTCGCCGCGCTACTTCGAGGGCGGCGCCCACCTCCGCCCCGGCGACCTGCTGGCCCTCTACACCGACGGCATCGTCGAGTCGGCCGACGCCCACGACGAAGAGTACGGCCACGACCGGCTGGCCCGGACGATGCACGAGGCGCGCGGGGAGAGCGCCGAGGTCATCTGCCGGCGGGTCATGGACGACGTGCACCGTTTCTCGTTCGGCAGTCCCGACGACCGCACGCTGCTCATTCTGAAGTCCATTTGAACCGGACGGCCGGTGGCGCGCCGCACCGTTTCCAGGCGGGAAATCGGGCCGACGCTCACGATGAGGAGTACGGCCACGCCCGGCTGGCCCGGACGATGCACGAGGCGCGGGGGGGCCGGGCGGCCGTGGCGCGTCGCTGGTTCGACGAAGGCTGGGAATGGGCGGAAAACCGCCTGCGGGATGCGCTGACGCCATCCCCGAGACCGGTCGGGCGGGAGCGCGGCCGGGGCCTCCGCGCGAGGCCCCGGCGCAGGCAAACCGCTAGTCCGCGTAGCGCACGCCGTGGTCGTACTGCCGGTAGTGCTCGGCCAGCAGGTCGCGGCCGAAGTCGCCGGCGAAGTCGCGCCACACGCTGTGCACGTGGTTGGCGTTGCCCTGCGTGTTGTCGTACTCGATCAGGAACGTCGGCCCCTGGATGCGGTAGTAGTGCGGCTCGCCCTGGGCCTCGCCGCCCATCCACACGAACCGGATGCCGTCGAGCCCGGCGTCCCGCACCTCGGCCAGCCGCTCGTCGGCGACGGGGCCGGGCTGGGCGGCGGCGTACTCTTCGATGATCGACCACAGGGCCGCCTGCTGGTCGGCGTCGAGGTCCTTGTGCGTCACGCCGAAGTCCTCGAGCAGGGTCACCCGCTGCTGGGCGCGGGTGAGGATGTCGCTCGGGGCCTCGTCCGAGAGCTTGGCCGCCTTGCGCTGCTCGTCGTTCAGCGACGCGAGCAGGTCGCGCGCCTGGTCCTCCTCGCTGCCGAGGACCCGCAGACCCTGCCGCGGCCCGCTCCGCACCTCGGCCGGGTTCGAGCCGAAGAACTGCGGCGTGGCCGCGATGGCGCTGCCGTCGACGATGGTCCAGTTCTGCGAGATGTGGTGCCCCTCGTAGCGCCAGCCCCACGTGTTCCCGTCACCCGGCTCGCCGAAGATCATGAAGAAGTAGAGGTCGGGGTCGCGGATGTCGCGGCCCTCCTGGTCGTACAGAATCTGCTCGAGCTGGCGGATGACCTCGGACTTGGTGAACCCCTCCTCGCTCAGGCCCGTCCGCACGAGGTCGAGGGCGGCGGCCCGCTGCGAGCCGGTCATCATCTTCAGCGAGACGCCCTTCCGCTCGCGCGGGATGAAGTGCCAGTCGAAGCGGTCCTCGCCGTCGAAGGGGAAGCGCACCGCGGCCTCCTGCTCGTCGTTCAGCGTGTCGAGGAACCGCGCCGCCGCTTCCGCCATCGCCGACGCGGGGCCGGCGGGCTGTTGAGAGAACGTGATCGTGCCGAGCAGCACGACGAGGCAGACGACGTTGAAGATGGTGCGAGCCATGACTTTCCTTACCCCCTTACGCCGCCGCGGCGGGCGTCCGGGCGCCCGGCGCGCGGCCTGCAAAGTCCCGATTCCGAGACGAGAGCGGAGCGTACCTTCCGGGGCGGGGCGAGTCAAGACGCCGCGGCGCGGTGGGTGCACGACACGAAAGTGCGGATTCTGCGGCCGGCCGCGACACCGACCCTCAGCCGGCCGCCCCGCCAACCCCACCTGACGGTCCTCTCGCGATCCTGTCGTGCGTCCCGACGCGATTGCGATGCCCGGCGAGGAAACCCGTCGAGCGATTCCTTCGAGCTTGGCCACCCGCCCGCGAGGGTCGGCGAACCCGCGGTCGACGTCGTCGAAGCGCTTCTCGAGCTTGTCGATGCGGCCGGCAATCACGGCCGCGCGGCGGCGAGGTCGAGGACGACGTCCGTCACCACGCGGAGCGCCCGCGTCATCGCGGCCGGCTCCAGGCGCTCGGCGGTGTCGCGCTCGGTGTGGATGATCCGCAGGACCTCGGGCGTGAGGCGGCCCCGCAAATCGTCGGGCAGGTCGCCGTGGAGGAACAGCCAGAGCCGGTGGACCTCCCCGGCGGGCAGCACCGCGAGCGACACCGCCGGTATCCCCGCCCGCAGGAAGCTGCGGTCGTCGCCGGAGGGCATCTCCGGCAGGCCGACGCAGGGCATCCCGCGGCGCGCGCACGCCTGCTGCACGCGGTGGGCGGGCGAGCCGTCGGGCGACGTCGCCTGCGGGCCGTAGAGCAGCGTGTCGCCGTAGCCGACGACGTCGACGTTGATCATCGCGGCGACGTCCGCCGGGTCGAGCGACCGCGCGAACGCCCGCGAGCCGACCAGGCCGATCTCCTCCATGTCGAAGAAGACGATCCGCACCCGGCGGGCGAGGGGGACGTCCTTGAGCGCGTCGGCGAGGTGGAGCAGCACCACGACGCCCGCGCCGTCGTCCACCATCGCGTCGCTCAGGCCGCCGCCGGCGAGAACCTCGGAGTCGATGTGGGCGCCGACGATCACTTCGGGCGTGCCGGCGCCGAAGGTCACGACGACGTTGCGGCCCTCGGGCCGCGGATCGGCCTCCACGCCGGTCCCGGGGAAGGTGGCCACCGCGTAGGGGAGGTCCCGCCGCTCCAGCGCCTCCAGCAGGGCGTCGACCCGCCCGTCGTTGGACGGCCGTACGAGCAGGCGCGCCTCGTCGACGGCGGCTTCGGTCAGCGCCGGCGGGGCCGGGTCGGGCGGCGCGGCCGGCGCCCGGCTCTGGCCGCCGGCGGCCGCCGCGGTGTCTGCGGACAGCG
Source organism: Vicinamibacterales bacterium (assembly GCA_963666855.2). Lineage (GTDB taxonomy): Bacteria > Acidobacteriota > Vicinamibacteria > Vicinamibacterales > UBA8438 > JAJEEA01. The sequence goes on along the minus strand of CAXXTG010000141.1, from coordinate 5,990 downwards.
CGGCCGCGAGGACCAGCGAACTCCACGCGCCTCGACACGTTGGCATCATCGTTGCGCCGCCCTCCCAGCCGACCCCAGCCGACCCGTCCGTCGGCCGCCGATCGGCGAGCGTCCCGGCCGCGCTGTCGCTCATGCTTCCGCCCCGCGTCCGGCGGCCCGGCCCCGGCCGCGGGGCCGAATTGAAGCCCGCCGGCGCGCCCAAGGGCCCGCGCCGGGGACTGGAAACCAGCCGAATCGTAGCGTACCATTGAACATAGCGTCGGCGCGGACGAAGACGCCGGAGCAACCAAGGGTGTGCGCCCGTAGCTCAGCCGGATAGAGCATCGGCCTTCTAAGCCGAGGGTCGCAGGTTCGAATCCTGCCGGGCGTGCCAACTCTCCGGGCTCCTTCCCACGGTGCCCCCCCGCTGTGCCGGCCGGCTGGAGATCGGGGTGCCGCTCACCCCGGCGTCATGAGGGGGCCAGCCCGTTCCGGCCGCCGCCGGTGCCGCCCGCCTGTCGGTTCCGGTCGCCGGCAGGCCTTCGCAGCGAAACCGCGCACGGGCGCGCCGCGGTGATAGTAGAACTCCTGGGTGTCGGAATCCGCCCGGCCGCCGCCGACACCCTGATCCGCTGCCCGACTCACGATGCTCGGCGGCACTTATTCGAGCGGCCGCCGCCGCCGAAGGGCGATAATGGCGGTCGGGCGGCGGCTTCCTGGGGAGGTGGCGATGATCCGCGGACGAGACGGATGCGGTCGGGCGGCGGCGGCCGGGTGGGCGGCGGCGGTCCTGACCGCGGGCATGGCCGCGGCGGGCGCCGCGCAGGCCCCGGGAGGCGGCGTCTACACGGCGGCGCAGGCGGAGGCGGGCCGCGCGATCTACGAGCGCGAGTGCGCCGCCTGTCACCAGACCAGCCTGCAGGGCAGCTTCGAGGCGCCGCAGCTCGCGGGAGAGGGCTTCCTGCGCTTCTGGGCGGACCTGAGCCCCGGCGACCTGTTCACCCGCATCAGCGATTCGATGCCGCCGGGGCAGGGCGGCGCGCTGACCGACGAGGCGTACGTCGAGGTGGTGGCGTACCTGCTGCAGGCGAACGGGGCGCCGCCGGGCGGGACGCCGCTCGCGGCGGATGCGGCCGTCGCCATCGGGACCCTCGCCGGCGGCGCGTCCCCGGCCGTCGCGGAGGCGGCCGGCGGGGCGCCGTCGGCTCCCCGCGGGGGGGAGGCGCCGTCGGTCGTACCGGAGTCCGGCGGCGTCACGGCGGCGGGGACCGTCGCCGGCTACCGGCCGGTCACCGACGAGATGCTGCGGAACCCCGACGACGGCGACTGGCTGATGATCCGGCGCAACTACCAGGCCTGGAGCTACAGCCCGCTCGCCGACGTCGACCGGTCGAACGTCGGGGAGCTGGAGCTGGCCTGGGTGTGGGCGATGAACGAGGGCGGGTGGAACGCGCCGTCGCCGATCGTCCACGACGGGGTCATGTTCCTCGCGGGCATCGGTCCGGTGGTGCAGGCCCTCGACGCCGCCACCGGCGACCTCGTCTGGGAGCACGAGGTGGAGGTGGCCACGACCGGCTACTCGGGCATGAGCCGCAACCTCGCCATCTACGGCGACAACCTGTTCATGGCCACCCCCGACGCCCGCCTGATCGCCCTCGACGCCCGCACCGGCGAGCGGGTGTGGGACACCGTGATCGCCGACCACGCCGAGGGGTTCCGCAACACGAGCGGTCCGGTGGTGGCGGGCGGGACCCTCGTGCAGGGGCTGAGCGGGTGCGACCGCTACACGCTCGAAAGCTGCTTCATCAGCGGCTACGACGCGGCCACCGGCGAGCGGCTCTGGCGCTTCAACACCGTCGCCCGGTCGGATGAACCGGGCGGCAACACCTGGGCCGACGTGCCCGACTACTTGCGCGGGGGCGGCGACACCTGGATCACCGGCAGCTTCGACCCCGCCCTCGGCCTCGTCTACTTCGGGGTGGCCCAGGCCAAGCCGTGGGTCGCGCGGAGCCGCGGCATGACGGTGGACGACCCCGCCCTCTACACCAACTCGACCGTGGCCCTCCGGCCCCGCGACGGGGACCTCGCGTGGCACTTCCAGCACGTGCCGGGCGAGACCCTCGACCTCGACGAGGTGTACGAGCGGGTGCTGGTCGACGTGGGCGGGCGCAGGACGGTCTTCAGCGCCGGCAAGCACGGCATCCTGTGGAAGCTCGACCGCGAGACCGGCGAGTTCCTCGGGCACAAGGAGACGGTGTACCAGAACGTGTTCGACCGCATCGATCCCGAGACCGGCGCCGTCACCTACCGGCGGGACATCATCGACGCCGAGTTCGAGCAGCTCGTGCCGGCGTGCCCGAGCACCGCCGGCGGCAAGAACTGGCACCCCATGAGCTACCACCCGGGGTCGGGGCTGCTCGTCCTGCCGCTGGCGCAGTCGTGCATGGAGCTGGCCGCCCGCGAAGTCGCGTTCGAGCTGGGCTCGGGCGGCGTCGGGATGAGTTCGCGGCCGTTCCACGAGATGCCCGGCACCGACGGCAACCTCGGCAAGCTCGCCGCCTACGACGCCGAGACGCTGGAGGAGGTCTGGAGCATCGAGCAGCGGCCGACGTTCCTCACCGGAGTCCTGACAACGGCGGGCGGGCTCGCCTTCGCGGGCGACCTCGACCGCCGGTTCCGGGCGTTCGACGTGGAGACCGGCGGAGAGCTGTGGCGGGCCCGCCTCGGGACGTCGGTCCAGGGCTTCCCCATCAGCTTCCGCGCCGGCGGGCGGCAGTTCGTCGCGGTGTCGACGGGCCTCGGCGGCGGCAGCCCCCGGCTGATGCCCCGCAACCTGGCGCCCGATGTGCGGCATCCGGGCAGCGGGAACGCGCTCTACGTCTTCGCCCTGCCGGACCCCGTGCCGGAGGCGCCCGCACTCCGCGGGGCGGAGTCTGCGGCGACCGCGGAGGTGCTCACGCTTTCCGGGGAGGAGTCCGACGTGGCGGAAGAAGTGCTCGAGCTCGAGAAGCGGATCGAGGAAGCGGTGCTGCGGAGCGACGTCGCCTTCCTCGACGAAGTCTGCGCCGACGATTTCACCTATACGCATGGCGACGGCTGGACCACCGGCGGGGCCGTGCTCGGCGTCGACCGGAAGCGGGAGTGGCTCGACTCGCTGTCCGGCCGCTACTCGCTGAGGGAGGTCGATTCGCAACAGGTCGAGGTGCACGGCGACGTCGCCATCACCATGGGACGGCTGCGCGCCCGCAGCGGCGGCCCCGAAGCGGACCGGCGCAGCTTCAGCTTCTGGTACGTCCGCGTCTACGCGCTGCGCGACGGCCAGTGGAGGTATCTCTCGCACCGCACGGTCGACGGTCCCGTGTACGAGAACTGACCCCGCGCCGCCGTCGCCCGCGTGTCACGGGAAGAATCCTGCCGAGCGTACTATTCCGGGCCGGATCCGAGGAGACGCAGATGACCGACAACACGCGTGTTCCCCGTCGCCGCGCGCTGCAGGTGCTCGCCGCGGCGGCGGCGGCGCCGGCCGTCGCGGAAGGTGCGCGGGCCCTGCATCCGCTGGCGCCCCCGCAGGCCGGCGGCGCGGCGTGGAGCCCGCGCTTCTTCACCGCCGACGAGACCGCCGCGGTCGAGGCCCTCGCCGAGGCCATCATTCCCGAGACCGACACCCCCGGCGCGAGCGCCGCCAACGTGCATCAGTACATCGACTGGATGGTGGGCCGGGCCGAGGCGGGCGACGGCCCGGCCGACCTGCCCGGGGTCATGCGGGCGGGGCTGGCATGGCTCGACCGGCGCAGCGCCGCCCTCTACGGGCGCCGTTTCGCCGCCGCCGCGGCATCGGAGCAGGCGGCGCTGCTGGCGCGCCTCGCCGCGGACCCGCCGCGCGAGGAGGCGGCCGGCGTGAGCCTCTTCCGGGAGGCCCGCCGCCTGACCATCGCCGGCTACTACCGCTCGGAGATCGGCATGCGGCGGGAGTTGGGCTACGCCGGCAAGCAGTACTTGACCGAGTTCGAGGGGTGCACTCACGAGCACCATCTGAACTGGGACCCCGACGGTCCGGAAGGGCGCGGGTAGCGGCATGGAGATCCTGCAGCGGGGGCCGGTGCACGACGTCGTGGTCATCGGCAGCGGCGCGTCGGGGGCGATGGCCGCGCACGCGCTGGTGGAGCACGGCGTCCGCGTGCTCATGCTCGACGCGGGCTGGAAGTTCGACCGGTCGGAGTCGTGGGCGCACGTCCTGCCGTTCGAGGCGGACCGGCGCCGCCGCGAGGGCGAGGCGCCGCCCCGGTACCGGCTCGACGACCGCGAGCAGCCGTACCTGACGCCCGAGGGGCGCCCCTTCCAGCTTTGGCGGACGTGGGGGTGGGGCGGCAAGACCAACGTGTGGGGGCGGGTCAGCCTCCGCATGTCCGACCTCGACTTCGCCGGCCCCGAGCGCGAGGGGTGGGGCATTCCCTGGCCGATCCGCTACGCCGACATCGCGCCGTACTACGACCGGGTCGAGCAGCTCATCGGGGTGACCGGGGGCGACGACGACTCGGACTCGCTGCCGGGCAGCCGTCACCACCTGCCGCCGGTGAGGCCGCGCTGCGCCGAGGTCATCCTGTCGCGCGCGGCGGGACGGCTCGGCATCCCCGCCGTGCCCATCCGCCGCGCGGTACTGACCCGGCCCCACGGGGGGCGGCCCGCCTGCCACTACTGCGGGTCGTGCGGGTCGGGCTGCCGCACCGCGTCGTTCTTCAATGCCACCGACTACCTGCTGATGCCGGCCCTCGAGACGGGCCGGCTGGAGATCGTCTCGGGCGCGGTGGCGGCGCGGGTGCTGACGGGCGACGACGGGCGCGCCGACGGGGTGCAGTACTTCGAGCGCGAGAGCGGGGCCGAGCGCGCGGTGCGGGCGAGGACGGTGGTCGTCGCCGCCTCGGCGATGGACTCGACGCGCATCCTCCTCAACTCGAAGTCGCGGCGGCACCCCGCCGGGCTCGGGAACGGGAACGACCAGCTCGGCCGCCACTACTGCGAGCAGGTCCGGTTCCACCGCTACGGCTTCCTGCCGCAGTTGTTCGGCCAGGGCTACACGAACGACGACGGCATCGGGGGCGGGCACGTCTACATCCCGCGGTTCAACCACCGGCTGGGCGGCCTCGACTACGTCGGCGGCTTCGGCATCCAGCTTTGGGGCAGCGGCTGCCAGACGACGGGGGTGAACGTGGCCGGGCTGCTGCCGGGCCACGAGTTCGGGGCCGGCTTCAAGCGGCGCGTCCGCGAGCGCTACCCGGCGCTGGCCGCCCTGCACCCCTACGGCGAGATCCTGCCGCGGCCCGACAACCGGGTCACCGTCGACGAGGCGCGCACCGACCGCTACGGGGTGCCGCTGATGAAGATAGACGTCACCTTCGGCGACAACGAGAGGCGCATGGTGCGCCACATGCACGAGGTGGCCGACGAGATCCTGCACACCGCGGGGGCCGAGACGGTGCCGTCGTCGCCCGGCGAGCACGACCCGCCGGGGGCGGCCATCCACGAGCACGGCACGGTGCGGATGGGCGACGACCCGGCCCTCTCGGTGCTCAACCGGTTCAACCAACTGCACGAGGTCGACAACGTGCTGGTCGTCGACGGCTCGTCGTTCACGAGCGCGTCCGAGAAGAACCCGACGCTGACCATCCTCGCCCTCGCGTGGCGGGCCGGCGACTACCTCGCCGACGAGCTGCGGAGCGGGCGGCTGTGACCCTCCGGGCCCCCAGCACGGCGCGCCGCGGGCCGTCTGGCCGACGAGATGCGGTGCGGACGGCGGCCACCGCCGACGTTGGCATTCCGGGACTCGCCCGCCGGTCATCCGGAGAGCCGCGGAGCGGGCGGTTGTGACCATCGGCGCCGGCGTCCCGGGATTCCAACCCGCTGCCCGTCTGGCGGGGGGCGGCGGTGACGGTTGGCACCGGCGCCCCGGGATTCTCCCGGCCGGCCGTCCGGCCGAGGGGGCGCGGAGCGGGTGGCCGCGGCCGGACCGGGAA
>CAXXTG010000140.1:0-46376 GCA_963666855.2 Vicinamibacterales bacterium | reverse complement strand
CCACCAGGAACGCGCCGTGCGCGCGATCGCCCGCGGCCGGACGACCCTGGTGTCCACCGGCACCGGCTCGGGCAAGACCGAGTGCTTCCTCTACCCCATCGTCAGCCGGTGCCTGTGCCTGCGGGACGACGACGCCCCGCCGGGCATCAGCGCCGTCGTGGTCTACCCGATGAACGCGCTGGCGGAAGACCAGCTCATGCGGCTGCGCGGCCTGCTGGCGGGCACGGGCATTCCGTTCGGCATGTACGTCGGCAAGACCCCCCGAGCACGAGACCGAGGGTGGCCGGCGTCAGGCTGCGGCCGGGGGTCGTCGCGGGCCGACTACGAGGCCCGGCTGGCGCAGGCCCGGCGCGAGGGCCGCGGCGAGACCGTCTATCCGGCCGAGGAGGTCTGCTCGCGCGAGGTCATGCGCACCGCCGGTCGCCAGCCCCGCATTCTGCTGACCAACGTGAAGCAGCTTGAGCTGCTGCTGACCCGCCAGCAGGACGTCGCGCTCTTTCTTTCTTTCTCCGGTGCCCGGCTCGACTTCCTGGTCTTCGACGAAGCGCACACGTTCACCGGCGCGCTGGGAGCCGAGACGGCCTGTCTCGTCCGGCGCCTCCGCGCGTTCTGCCGGGTCGATCCGGCCGGCACGACGTGCATCGCGACCTCGGCCACCATCGTCGACCATGACGACCCGCAGGCCGGACGCAGCTTCGCGGCGCGGTTCTTCGGCGTGGCGCCCGACTCGGTGACGACGGTCGGGGAGGACTACGAGACGGAAGTGTGGGCGGTTGCCCCGTCGCGTTCCGCCGGCGCCGCCGGAGGACGCCGCCGCGATTCTCGATCGGACGGTGCGCGGCGGTCGAGGACGATGCGCCGGCCGGGCGGGAAACGGCTGCGCCACGCCCGCCCGGTGACGATGTGGTGCGGGCCGTGGGTAGCGACACGCCTACCCGACAGGCCGTCCGGGGGCGGCTCGGCCGTCTACCTGCCGGCGGCGGCGCGGAGGTCGAAAAACGACGCCTCGGCCGGACAGGCAGTTCGTGAGGTCTATCGCGCGCTGGCCGGCGAGGACCTCGGCGCGGGCGACTGGCCCGAGGCGCTGCACGCGGCGCTGTCGCGCAACGAGATCGTGGTTCCGGCTGAACGAGGCGCTGGCGACCCCCGAGCGCCCTGGACGAACTGCCGCCGGCCCTCGAGGCTCAGGTCGGGCGCACGGTGACCGAGGCCGAGATTCTGGCTTGGCTGACCCTCGCCCGCCGCCGCGCGCCGCGACGGACGGCCGCTGCTGCGGCCCGTCGTGCACGGGTTCGTGCGGGGCATCGGCGGGGCGGTGGTCTCGTTCCCCGCCGGCGGCGACCGCCCGCGGCTGTGGCTCGCGGCCGAGGACGATGGCGCGGCCGGGGACGGCCACGAACGACTCGCCCAGTTTCCCGTCGCCACGTGCACGGGTCTGCGGCCAGCACTACTACATCGCGTTCCTCCGGGGACTTCACCTTCACCGGGGCGCGCGCCGGGCGGCGGCGACGCCGGTCCGGGGGGACCCTGCTGGGCGCGCCAGGAAGAGAAACTCGGCGGCCGGCGGGTGATGCTGTTCGACAACCTGATCGGCGAACACGACGAGGAAGGGGAAGCGGCGCCCCATGCCCGCACCGCGCCGCTCCACTTCTGCCGCGGTTTGCGGCGCCGCCCACCCGACGGCGGTGCCGCGCTGCCGCGCCTGCGGCCGCGTCGGCGACACGGTGCGGCTCTACGCGGTTCGCCAGAGCCCGAACCGTCCCGGGCGGCTGACGAGCTGTCCTGTCGTGCGGATCGACGGGCCGCACGCCGAGCGCCGGCCGGTACCGCGAGCCGGCCCGGCCGGTCCGCGCCATCAACGTGGCCGACGTGCACGTGCTGGCCCAGGACATGGGTGCACCACGCCGAACGGCCCGCGGCTGCTGGCGTTCTGCGACAACCGGCAGGACGCGGCGTTCCAGGCCGGGTGGATGAAGGACCACGCGCGCCGGTTCCGGCTCCGCGCCCTGATGGCGGAGGGCTTCAGCGAGACCCCGCAGTCGATCGGCGATCTGGTCGCGCGGTCTCGACCGTCGCCCTGGACGTCGACGAGGCCCTCTCGCGGGCCCTCATTCCCGAGGTTCTGGCAGGTGGCGCGCCGCGAGCACTCGGGGGGCAGCCCACGAGCAGGAGCGCCGCAAGTACCTGCGGTTTCCAGGTGCTGCGCGAGGTGACCCTGGCGTCGCGGCAGGCGCTGGGCCTCGAACCCTGGGGCCGGATGAAAGTGGACTAACGCCGGTCTCGACGCCTCCCTGCCCTGGGATCCAGGCACGCGCCCACGAGCTCGGCATCTCGGCCGAGCGGTTGCGGGAAGGCGTGGGCGGGCGTGCTCGATTACGTGCGGCGCCGGCGGGCGCTGCACGACCCCGAATACGAGGTCTTCACGAAGGGCTGGATGGACGGCGACCGGGAGGTTCAGCAGGGTTATCTGCCGAATCTTCGCGGTCCCCACCGGCACGAAGCTGCGCCGGGAGGCCGCGGAGAAGCCCGCGCTGGTGCTGCAGTGGCTGAGCGAGGCCGGGGCCAGACCACGATGCGGGCAGGTCGCCCGGAAGTGGGGAGGTGCCCGCGGACGCCGCCGGGGCCGTTCATCGAGAGCCTGTTCGCATTCCTGGCGGCACGCGGGCTGCTGGTCCCGGTGCGGCTCAAGGGGTCGAGGGGACGCCCGCTGCCGAACGTCAGCGGCGTCTACCAGGTGAACGCCGACCGGCTCCGGCTCTGTCCAAACCGCGGCGTGTGGCGGTGCCGGCGCTGCCGGCGCACCACGACCCGCGGGACCCCGCACGATCGCTGCATCGCCTGGCGCTGCGACGGCATCCTCGAATGGGAGCGCGAGGACGACGACAACTACGACCTGCAGTTACTCGACGGCGCCTACTCGATGCTGCGCCCCGAAGAGCACACGGCCATGGTGCCGGCCGACGAGCGCGAGCGGCTCGAGAACCTGTTCAAGGGCGAATCCGAGGCCGTGAACTGCCTCGTGTGCACGCCGACGCTGGAGCTCGGCATCGACATCGGGCGGCTCGACTCGGTGCTGATGCGCAACGTGCCCCCGCTGCCGGCCAACTACCGGCAGCGCGCCGGCCGCGCGGGCCGGCGCCACCGCATGGCGGTCGACCTGACGTACTGCCGGCCCGTGTCGCACGACCGCGCCTACTTCGCCGACCCCCTGAAGCTGCTCGACGGGCGCATCGACGCGCCCGCGTTCAACCTGCGCAACGAAGTGATGATCGCCAAGCACGTCCACGCGACCGTCATCGGCGCCTTGCACGCCTACGGGCGGGACGCCGGTCGGACGGAGGACGGGCGCGCCGCTATCCGCGACGTGCTGCACCGCTGCCTGCCGCGGCGGGTCGAGCCGTACCTCTTCGAGGACGGCGAAGTCCGCCGCTCGCGGTTCGACTTCGGCGCCCTGCGCGATCTGGTACGGCGGCACGCCGACGACCTCGCCGCCCGCGTGGAGCGCGTGTTCCGCCAGGGCTGGCCGCAGGGGGACGCCGGCGTCGCTACTTCGGACGCGCTGCGCGCCCACGTCGACGCGTTCACCGACAACCTGGAAGCGGTCGTCGGCCGCCTGCGCCGCCGCCTCGAATGGGCCATGCGGCAGATCGCGCGCCTCAACGCCCTGCGCGAGCGCCGCGGAACGCTGGAACCGGACGACGAGGCGTTGTTCCGACGGTGCGACCGGCTCGTGAAGCGGCTCAAGGGGACGGACCGGCGCCCGCGCCGGCAGGCGGAGGGCCACGACGACGTCAACACCTTCAGCGTCCTGGCCGCGGAGGGATTCCTGCCCGGCTACGGCCTCGAGGTCGGGTCGGTGGTGGGCTGGGCGGAGATTCCGTTCTGGCGCACCGGGGCCATGGACTTCAGCCTGCCGCGTCCGCCGGCGACCGCGCTCCGCGAGTACGTGCCCGGCAACCTCATCTACGCCAACGGCCACCGCTTCGTCGCGCGGCGCTTCCACCGCGACGTGCACGGCGCCCCCGGGCCCGCGTCGCGGGCGCCCGGCGGCGACCCGGCCGAGATGCCGTTCTACGAGGTCTCGGTGCAACGTCAGGCGGTCAGGGAGACCCGGCGGGGCGAGGCGTCGTCGCTGGGCGGGACGGTCCTGCAGACGATGGCGGTCTGCGACGCCGACCTGATCCACACGTCGCACATCTCTGACGAAGAGGACCTGCGCTTCCAGTTGGGCGTCGCCATCTACGGAACCGAACTCGGGCAGCACAGCGGCGGGCGCGCGTTCCGCTGGGGCCCGCAACCCGTGCATCTCCGCCGGGGCGTTCGGCTGCGCCTCGTCAACGTGGGCGCGGCCGGCATCGTGGGCAACCCCTCGCAGGGAAACAGCGCTGGTGGCGGCCCGGCACGCGGGGCGGTCGCGCCGGGGACCGCGTCGGCCACCCTCCCCCGGGGAAGCGGCGCGAGAAGCCCGGGACGCGGGGCGACCCCGCAGGGAATCGCGTCGGCCACCGTCTCGCGGGGAAGCGGCGCGGGCGGCACCCCCGCGGCGGGAAGCGACGCACGCGGGAACACCGCGCGCGAAGGCAGGCGGCCCCAGCTCGGCTACCCGGTGTGCACGGTCTGCGGCCAGAGCGTGTCGCCCCTCTCCTCCGACCGGCAGCGCGACACGTTCCGCCAGACGCACTCGGCGCGCTGCGGGCGCGCGCCGGAGGGCATCGGGTTCCACGCGGACGTGACCGCCGACGTGCTGTCGCTGCCCGCGTGCGACAGCGCCGAAACCGCGTACAGCGTGCTGGAGACGATGCGGATCGGCGCCGCGCAGGTCCTCGACATGCACCTGGACGACCTGCAGATCCTCGTGATCGGCCACGTCGACCGTGACGACGTCGACGCGCTGCTGTGGGATCCCATGCCCGGCGGGTCGGGACTGCTCGACCAATTGCGCGAAACGCTTCGCGGAGGTCGTCGACGCAGCCCGCGAGGTGGCCGGCGCCTGCCCCGGCCGATGCGAATCGTCCTGCATCGATTGCCTGGAGACGTTCCGCAACGCCTACTACCACCGGCATCTCGATCGCGGGACGGCTCACGAGCGGCTCGACGACTGGGGGCGGCAGCTCGCGTTCGACCACGAGATACCGCGGCAACAGCCGGACGCGCCGCCCGGAGAGTACGCGGCGCCCGTCAACGACGCCGAGATCAAGCTGCGCCACCTGCTGCTCGCGGCCGGGTTCGGCGAGGGCGTACGGGGCGAACGGATCCGCCTCGGCGGCACGTTGGGCACCACCACGCCGGACGTGATCTACCGCGCCGAGGACCACGAACCCGACGAGGGGGTCTGCATCTACCTCGACGGGTTGAGCGCCGACCTCCACGGCGACCCGCGGAGGGCCGAACAGGATCGCGGCATCCGCACCTGGTTGCGCAACCGCGGCTACGAGGTCATCGAGATCGCCGCCCACGAGCTGGACGACGAAGACGCGATGGCGCGTCACTTCCGGCGGCTCGCCGGTTACCTGAGCATGCCGGACGTCCGCTCCCGCATGCGCGAGGACCGCTCGTGGTTCCGGCAGGCGGCGGTGCGGGCACGGCCGGGACGCCCCCGCCTGCGGCTGGTCACACCCGCGGCCGATGCCCGCTACGTGAGCTGCGTGCCGCTGGTGCCCCTCGACGCGGCGGCGGGGGGCGTTCGGCGATCCGCACACCGTCCCGGACGAGTCCGCCTGGGAGTGGGTGGAAGTCGAGACGGCCCGGTTACTGCGGCCGGGCATGTTCGTGGCGAGAGTGGTCGGTCAGTCGATGGAGCCTCGGATACCGGACGGCGCGCACTGCCTGTTCGCCGGCCCCGTCACCGGCACCCGCCAGGGGCGGATCGTGCTGGTGCAGTTGCGCGACGAGGTCGATCCGGACACCGGAGAGCGATTCACGGTGAAAGCGGTTACCGGAGCGAGAGAACGACGGACGAAGGCGGCTGGCGACACGTCCGAATCACGCTCGAGCCCATCAATCCCAATTTCAACACCGATCGTGTTGACGGCCGACAAGGAAGACTCCGTGGCCGTGGTCGCCGAACTGATCGAGGTCATCGAATCGGCGGATCCGGAGTGAACGGGGATGCGGGCCGGTTCGCGAATCCCCGTCAGGCCGGCCAAGGAGGCACGCCGATTGACCGGATGCGACTGTCATGGAAACATGGCTTCAGTTCTGCGGCAGAGGCCAAGGCGACATGACTCTTGAACAGGCGGTGTGGGTGGATCCGGATCGCATGAGCGGCACGCCGTGCTTCCGGGGCAGCCGGCTCCCGGTGCAGCAGCTCTTCGACTGGCTTGCAGACGGAGTATCCCTCGATGAGTTCGTCGAGGACTTCCGCATCGATCGGCGGGCCGCCGAGACCGTAATACGCGCCGCGGGCGTCGACTTCTGCGACAGAAGGGCGGCTCTGTTGGGCGGGCAGACCCCGCGGGCATGAGGGTCCTGCTCGATGTGGGGATTTCGCCCCGCTTGAGGACCGGACTACAGGACGCTCTCGACGGAGCGCCGGTGGAGAGTGCAGTTTTCCGCGAGTGGCGTACCCTGCGGAACAGCGAGTTGATCGAGAAGGCGCATCAGCACGGATTCACCGCGCTGGTGACGTCCGACAAACGCCTGGCGAAGGAACAGCGACATCTTCCAATCGCGGTTGTCGTGGTCGACGACAACCGCCTCGGACCGTTGCGAGCCTCCCTTCGCAACGTGGCCCAAGCCATACGCGAGACGCCCGCAGGCGCTCATCGGTTGGTCAGAGTCCGCCAATAGCGCCTGCCGCCGACGAGCACGTCGTCCTCGATGATGACGGGCATCGCCCCGATGGGCTCGAGCACGCCGCCGCCGATGACCTCGACCAGCTCGGCGACCACGCAGGAACCGGTCTGACGCTTCCCGGCACCGGCTGTCGCCTCATTGCGTCGATCGGACGGTTCCCCGTACCATGAACGCATGGCCTTGATGCTGTCGAAGACCTACGATGCCCTGAAGGCGGCCGGCGCGCCGGAGGAAAAGGCGCGCGAGGCGGCGGAAGAAATCGCAGGCTTCGAGGACCGCTTGACGGCTATCGAGTCGGACCTGAAGCTCCTCAAGTGGATGCTCGGTTTCAACCTGGCCCTGTCGATGGCCATCGCGGCGCTTCTGCTGCGCGCCCCGGCGGCGTGACCCGTTTCGAACGCAAAAGCGACCGGCGTTCGGCCGCAAACCCGGCTACCGCAGCCACGCCTCCAGCTCGGCCCCCGCGTCGGTTTTCTCGTCGCGGTACTTCACGATGACCGGCGTCGCCAGCGCGAGGCCCCACTCGCGGCCGGCCTCGGCGGTGACGGCGCGGGTGCCGGGCACCACCACCGCCCCCTCGGGGATGACCACCGGGGTGCCGTCGCCGGGGCGGATGACCCGGCGGCGCGGCAGGTCGTAGACCGGCGTCGACCCGGTGAGGACGGTGCCCGCCCCGATGACCGCGCGCGACTTCACCACGGTGCCCTCGTAGACGCCGGTGCTGCCGCCGACGAGCACGTCGTCCTCGATGATGACGGGCATCGCCCCGATGGGCTCGAGCACGCCGCCGATCTGGGCGGCGGCGCTGACGTGGACCCGCTCGCCGACCTGGGCGCACGACCCCACGAGGGCGTGCGAGTCGACGAGGGTCCCGGCCCCGACGTGGGCGCCGATGTTGATGAACATCGGGGGCATGCAGATGACCCCGGCCCCCACGAACGCGCCGTCGCGGATGGACGAGCCGCCGGGCACGAGCCGGACCCGCGACGCGGCGTCGAGCCGCTTCAGGGGCAGGGTGTCCTTGTCGAGGAACGGGACGTCGGGGTCGGCCCCCGGGAACGCCGCGATCCCGCCGCAGCGGAAGCCGACCAGGATGCCCTGCTTGACCCAGCCGTGCACGCGCCAGCCGGCCGGCGCGGCGGGGTCGGGGGTGGCGGCGCGGACGCGGCCGGCGGAGAGCGCATCCCGCAGCGCCGCGAACGCGGCCCGCGCCTCGTCCCGGTCGGCGTCGCCGCCGGCCGCGTGCAGCCGCTCGATGGTCGCCTGTAGCGATTCCGTATCCGTCACTGTCGGTGGTCTCCGTGTGGGCCGGGTCCGGCCGGGTCAGGATGCGCTCCGCCTCGTCACGCTGGCGCCTCGACGACCGGCGTCCCGCCGCCGACGCCCAGGTCATCGAGCACCCGCACGATCTTCTCGAGCGACGCCGGCCGCGGGGGCGCCATGGGCAGCCGGTAGTGCGGGTCGAGCAGCCCGAGGTGGGCCATCGCCGCCTTGACGGGGATGGGGTTCGACTCGACGAAGTTGATTTGCATCAGCGGGAGCAGCCGGGCGTGGAGCCGGCGGGCGGCCGCGAAGTCGCCGGCCCGCGCGGCGGACACGAGCCGCGCCATCTCGGCCGGCACCTCGTTCGAGGCCACCGAGACGACCCCCGCGCCCCCCACCGCCATCAGGGGCACGGTGAACAGGTCGTCGCCCGACAGCACGCTGAAGCCGTCGGGGACGGCGCGGCAGACCTCGCACATCTGCGCCATGTCCGCCGAGGCCTCCTTCACGCCGACGACGTTGGGCAGCTCCGCGAGGCGGCCGAGGGTGGCGGGGTCGACGTTGCACCCGGTCCGGCCCGGCACGTTGTAGACGACGATGGGCAGGGCCACGCCGTCGGCGATCGCTCCGTAGTGCCGGTACAGCCCCTCGGGGGTGGGCCGGTTGTAGTAGGGCGTCACCGACAGGATGCCGTCGGCCCCCGCGCGCTCCATCTCGCGCGCCTGCTCGACCACGGCGCGGGTGTCGTAGCCGCCGGCCCCGGCCAACACCGGCACCCGGCCCGCCGCCGTCTCGACCACCAGCTCGACCACCCGCCGGTGCTCCGCCGCCGACAGCGTCGGACTCTCCCCGGTCGTGCCGCACGGGCACAGGAAGTGGACGCCGGCCTCGATCTGCCGGGCCGCCAGCGTCCGCACCCGCGCCTCGTCGACGGCGCCGCCCGCCGTGAACGGCGTCACCAGGGCGGTGCCGCAGCCCGACCAGTCGCGTCTCATCCCCCCAGCCCCAGCACGTCGCGCATCGAGAACCAGCCCCGCCGTCCCTGCACCCAGCGGGCCGCCTCGAGGGCCCCGCGGGCGAACGTGTCGCGGTCCCGCGTCGTGTGCGTCAGCGCGATCGACTCCACCGGGCCGTCGAACGCCACGGTGTGCGTGCCGGGGGCCGAGCCGGCGCGGCTCGACGCCATGTCGATGGGACCCCGGTACCCGCGGCCGGTCATGGCGTTCCGCATGGCCAGCGCGGTGCCCGACGGGGCGTCGATCTTGGCCGCGTGGTGCAGCTCGTGGATGTAGGCCCCGAACTCGGGCCGGTCCGCGAACAGCTCCGCCGCGCGCTCCGTCAGAGCGAGGAACAGGTTGACCCCCAGCGAGAAATTGGCCGCGGCGACGACGCCGATGCCCGCGTCGGCCGCGACCTGCCGCAGGCGCGGCTCGTGCGCGGCCCAGCCGGTGGTGCCGACGACCACGTTCACGCCGTGGCCCGCGAGGCGCGGCAGGTTCTCGGCCACCGCGTCGGGCACCGAGAAGTCGACGGCCGCGTCAACCCCGTCCACGGCCTCGGCGGTGATGCCGCTCCCCCCCGGGTTGTCGTCGATGTCGAGCCGCCCCGCCACCGTGCACCCGTACGAGGCGCTCAGCCGGTCGACGGCCTTGCCCATCCGGCCGTATCCGATCAGCAGCAGACGCATGGTCTGGTTCCCGGCCCGTCGATCGTCGCCCGCGGCTCCGTTGGCACCCAACCCATCCTGGAGTCGGCACCTAACCCTACGGTGCCGCTGGCGCCGATTCCCGCCGTCCCTACGGCGCCGATTCCCGCCGCCCCTCGGCCTCCGGCGCCGATTCCCGCCGCCCCTCGGCCTCCGGCGCCGATTCCCGCCGCCCCTCGGCGTTCCCGTCGGCGCCGCGGATGACCTTGCGGATGATCGTCACCGCCTTCGCGGCGTCCGACTCGCTGTCGAACGTCAGGGTCGACGAGAAGCGCTGATCGACGACCCCGGCCTCGTAGTCGCGCACCCCGATGCCCGCCCACGCCACCGCGTTCGCGACCTCGTAGGCGAACCCCGGCCGGTTGTCCCCCTGCAGCAGCACCGCGGTGGCCGGCGTCTGGCTGAATCCGGCCGCGCGGGCCACCATCGCCGCCCGCTTGCCGTCGCCGGCGTAGACCTCGACGACGTTCCGCTTCGCCCGGCCCGGCACCGCCCGCACCCGTATCACCTTCAGGTCCGCACCGTGCTGGGCCAGCGGCTCGAGAGCCGCCGCCAGCGCGCCGGAGCGGCGCGACACCTCGGTGCGCCACAGCTTGACCTTCTTGACCTTGATATCCATGGACATGACAGCAGGCCCGGCACCCCCGTCCGGGCCTCGACACATGAAAGCGGGCCGGGCGCGCCGTCCCGCGCCTCGGCCGCCGCAATTATAATCCCGGGAGGTTCGGGAGCCCGTGGCCCCCCCCCGCGTTGCGCGGAGAGCGGCGGGGCGGCCGGCAGCGTCCAACGCGGAGGCCTGCCAGGCGTATGCGGCCGGGAAGCGACACGGTCCGCGCGGACGCATCGCCGCTCCAACGCGACAGGGCGACGCCGTGGGTTTCCACGGCCGGGCGGGGGACGCGACTGTCTCCCGACTGATCCCCTTCGGGATCCGCGCCGACGCCGCGGGCGCGCGGCCCGCCGACAAGAATCTGTTCCGCCCCGGCGGACGACCACGACATCAGACATGACCGAACTGCCGAAGCGGATGCGCGTGATCGAGATAGCGGAGCCGGGCGGGCCCGAGACGCTGACCGTCGGCGAGCGGCCGATCCCGGCCGTCGGCGCCGGCGACCTGCTCATCCGGGTGGCGGCGGCCGGGGTGAACCGGGCCGACACCATGCAGCGGCGCGGGCAGTACCCGCCCCCGCCCGGCGCCTCGGACGTGCTGGGGCTGGAGGTGTCGGGCACGGTGGCCGCGGTCGGCGGCGAAGTGCCGGGATGGATGGTCGGCGACCCGGTCTGCGCCCTGCTCGCGGGCGGCGGCTACGCGGAGTACTGCGCAGTGCCCGCGCCGCAGTGCCTCCCCGTGCCGGCGGGCGTCGACCTCGTGGACGCGGCGGCGCTGCCGGAGGTGGCGATGACGGTGTGGACGAACGTCTTCGACCGCGCCCGCCTCCGGCCCGGCGAGACCCTGCTCGTGCACGGCGGGTCGAGCGGCATCGGCACCATGGCCATCCAGCTCGCGGCCGCGCTCGGGTCGCCGGTCTTCGCGACCGCGGGATCGGCGGAGAAGTGCGCCGCGTGCACCGCCCTCGGGGCGGCGGGGGCGGTGAACTACCGCGAGGCCGACTTCGTCGAGGCGGTCCGCGCGGCGACGGACGGCCGCGGCGTCGACGTCGTCCTCGACATGGTCGGGCAGGCGTACCTGCCGCGCAACCTCGCGGTCCTGAAGACGGAGGGACGCCTGGTCATCATCGCGTTCATGAGCGGGCCGGCGGCCGAGATCGACCTCGCGACGCTGATGACCCGCCGGCTCACCGTCACCGGCTCGACGCTGCGGGCCCGCAGCGTCGAGCAGAAGGGCGCGGTGGCGGGGGCGGTCCGCGAGCGGGTGTGGCCGCTGGTCGAGGCGGGGCGGGTGCGTCCCGTCGTGCACCGCCGCTTCCCGCTGGCGCAGGCGGCCGAGGCGCACCGGCTGATGGAGTCGAGCGCCCACATCGGCAAGCTGCTGCTCGTGCCCTGAGTCCGCCCGCGGAGGCGGCGGTGCCCGTCCGACGGAGTTCGAACGTCGGCATGCCGCCGCGGGCGCCCTCTGCCCGCCGGCCGGGGCGGTCGGCGGCGACCGGCAGACCGCGGGCCGCGCCCCGCCCCGATCCGCGCCCCGCCGTTCTCCCGGCCGCCCTCGGGCCGGCAGCGGCGTGCAGTATACTCATCCGCGTCACTGCGGCGTCGCGACGAAGAGGACTTGAACCATGGCGCGTGTTTCCAGGGTCGGCCGGAACGAGCTCTGTCCGTGCGGCAGCGGCAGGAAGTACAAGCAGTGCTGCGAGCGCAAGGAGCACCGGCTCAGCCCGACGGCGTGGCTCGCCATCGCGGGGGCCACCGCCGCGGTGCTGGCCGCGCTCGTCTTCAGCTTCTCCTCGGCCAACCGGGCCGCGAGCGGCATCTGTCCGCCCGGACAGGTCTGGTCGGTCGACCACGGACACTGCCACTAGCAGGGTTGGTTGGGCGGCGAGCGGAGGCCGCAGCGCGACCTTGCGGTCGCGTTCGGCGACGCTCTCCGGGCTAGCGTCCCGGCGGTGCAGTTCGCGAAACGGTTGAAAGCGCGGCAAATGCCCGTAAACGCCGAAGGAATGCCGCTCGGAAACGTACCGCGAACCGCAGTTGCGGGACACTGGCCAGCAGTTCCCGGCGGAAGGCCGCGTCGCTCCCGGAACCGGTAGGGGGCCGCCGACGGTGGAACGCCGGTGCGGCGGGCGGCGACGGCGGACGGGCCGACCGCACCAGCCGGGGGAACAAAACCGGAGATCGCCGTCGCGGACCCGTGGGCGGCGCCGCGCCAGCGCCCGGCCGCCAGGATCGCCATGGAGTACGTTTCGCTCGGACGCACCGGCCTGAAGGTCTCGCGCCTTTGCCTCGGCATGATGACCTACGGCTCGCCGAGCTGGCGGGACTGGGTGCTGCCGGAAGAAGCGGGCCGGCGGTTCGTGCGGCAGGCCCTCGACCACGGCATCAACTTCTTCGACACCGCGGACATGTACTCCCGCGGCGTGAGCGAGGAGATTCTCGGCCGCGCCGTCCGCGACCTGACCCGGCGCGACCAGGTGGTCGTGGCCACCAAGGCGTACTTCCCGATGGGCGACGGCCCCAACGACCGGGGCCTGTCGCGGAAGCATCTGTTCGACGCCGTCGACGCGTCGCTCCGGCGCCTCGGCATGGACCACGTCGACCTCTACCAGATCCACCGCTTCGACCCCGAGACGCCGATCGAGGAGACCCTCGACGCCCTGAACGACATCGTCCGCTCGGGCCGCGCGCGCTACCTCGGAGCGTCGAGCATGTTCGCCTGGCAGTTCGCGCGGACCCTGCACACCGCGGACCGCCGCGGCTGGGCGCGGTTCGTCACCATGCAGAACCACTACAACCTCGTCTACCGCGAGGAGGAGCGCGAGATGATGCCCCTCTGCCGGGCCGAGGGCGTGGGGGTCATCCCGTGGAGCCCGCTCGCGCGCGGGTTCCTCGCCGGCAACCGCCCCGCCGAGGCGGAGAGCCCCGCACCGTCGAGCCGCGCGCGGAGCGACGACTTCGCCCGCAAGCTGTACTTCGCGCCGGCCGACTTCGAGATCGTCGAGCGGGTGAAGGCGCTGGCCGGGCGCCGCGGGGTCGCGCCGGCCCAGGTGGCCCTCGCCTGGCTGATCCGGCAGCCGGGGGTGACCTCCCCCATCGTCGGGACCTCGCGGCCCGAACAGCTCGACCAGCTCGTCGCCGCCCTCGACATCACGCTGGACGACGAGGAGTGCGCGTTCCTCGAAGAGCGCTACGTCCCGCACGCGGTGCTCGGGCATTCCTGAGGACGCCGGCGGGCCGGGGAGGCAAAGCCATGCCGACGGCGACGCGCCGCATCGGAATCCTGACCGCGGGCGGCGACTGCCCGGGGTTGAACGCGGTCATCCGCGGCGCCGTCAAGTCCGCCGCCCGCCTCGGGTCCGAGGTGGTCGGCTTCCGGCGGGGCTTCGAGGGTCTGGCCGACCCCGTCACCTACGTGCCCCTCGACACGAAGAACACGTCGGGCATCATCAACCGGGGCGGCACCATCCTGGGGTCCACCAACACCGGCCGTTTCTCGGCGCGGGTCGGCGTCGACGACCGGCAGGAGCTCGACCCCGAGCTCCTCGCCGAGGTCGAGCGCACCATGAGCCAGCTCGACCTCGAGGGGCTGATCTGCATCGGCGGCGACGGCTCGCTCGCGGTCGCCCAGCAGTTCCACGAGTACGGCATCCCCGTCGTGGGCGTGCCCAAGTCGATCGACAACGACCTCTCGGCCACCGCCTTCACGTTCGGCTTCGACAGCGCCGTCGCCTGCGCCACCGACGCGATGGACCGCCTGCACACCACCGCGGCCAGCCACGAGCGCATCATGGTGCTCGAGGTGATGGGGCGCCACACCGGGTGGATCGCGCTGCACGCGGGCATCGCGGGGGCCGCGTCGGTCATCCTGATCCCCGAGATCCCGTGGACGTGGGAGAACGTCTGCCAGAAGGTCCTGGAGCGCGACACCCGGGGCAAGCGGTTCTCGCTCGTCGCGGTGGCCGAGGGGGCGGAGCTGCCGGGCGGGGGCCTCGTGACCCGGGAGGAGCCGACCCCGGGGCAGCAGGTCCGGCTGGGCGGCATCGGCCAGATCGTCGCGCGCGAGCTGGAGGAGCGGCTGAAGCGCGAGACGCGGGTGGTCATCCTGGGCCACCTGCAGCGCGGCGGCCCCCCCACCAACTTCGACCGCGCCCTCGCCACCCAGTTCGGGGCCCACGCGGTCCGGCTCGTCTTCGAGCGGCGCTTCGGCGAGATGGTGGCGTACCACCCGCCGGCGGTGAAGGCGGTGCCCATCCAGGACGCGGTGAACCAGATCTCGCGGGTCTCGGCGGACAGCGCGGGGGTCGTCGCGGCGCGGGCGCTGGGCGTGAGCTTCGGCCAATATCCGCCGAACACGTCGCCGGTGGTCCAGTCGCTGCGGCAGACCGAGGAGGGGCCGGCCCGCCCCTCGGGCTCCCCGGCGTCCGTCCGTTCGGCCTGACTCCGGGTGGCGGATGTCCGAGCTTCCTGCACAACAGTCCGACGGGATCGACGTGGAGCGGATCATGGACGAGGTCCGCGCCCGCGTGGCGGAACGGGCCCGCCTGGCGGAGCAGGCCCGCGCGGCGGAGCAGGCCAACGCGGCGGCGCGGGCCCGCGGGGCGCGGGCGCCGGCCGACGGGGCGCCGGCCGCGGACCGAAGCGTCGGGCGCGCGCCGGCCGTGCTCCCGCCCTCGGAGACGTTCGCCTTCGACGGGGACAGCATCTACCGGTCGTCGCGCGGCGCCGTAGGCCGAGTCCTGTACGGCGTCCGCAGGCTCCTCCGCCCCCTGGTGAAGTTCGTCTTCAACGTCGATCCGATGGTGCACGCGCTCGTCACCCAGGCCCGGCTGAACGCGCAGCAGGCGGCGTTCGACCAAGATACGGCGCGGCGGCTGGCCGCCGGCGAAGAGCGGGACGCGCGGAACCGCCAGGCCGTGCAGGACCTGACGGCGGGGATGGACCGGCTCGCCGCCGACCTGAAAAGCCACCGGGCGCTCGTGGCGTCGGTGGTCGAGCGCCTGGACGCGCTCGACCGCGACCCAGCCGGCGGGCACGCCGCGACGGGGCGCGGCGACGGGACGGGCGGGCGCGCGGACGGCGACGCCCCCGATCCCAACCCCGCGGCCGCGACGCCGCCCCCGGACACCGGCCAAGCCGACGCGCGCGCGGACGACGACGCCCCCGATCCCAACCCCGCGGCCGGGACGCCGCCCGCGAACCGATGAGGTTGGCCGTCGTCGTCCAACGCTACGGGCTCGAGATCAACGGGGGGGCCGAACTCCACGCCCGCTACGTCGCCGAGCGGCTGGCCCGGCACGCCGAGGTCGAGGTCCTCACCACCTGCGCCCGCGACTACGTCACCTGGCGGAACGAGTACCCGGCCGGCGCCGAGACCATCAACGGCCTGCCGGTGCGCCGCTTCCCCGTCGCCCGCGAGCGGGACCCCCACGACTTCGGCCTGCGCTCCCGGCGGGTGTTCGAGCAAGCGCACTCCCTCGCCGACGAGCTGCGGTGGCTGTCGAGCCAGGGCCCCACCAGCCCCGCCCTGCTCGCCCACCTCGCGCGGCACGGGGGGCGGTACGACTACTGCATCTTCTTCAGCTTCCGCTACTACCACGCGTACCACGGCATCCGGGCCCTCGCGCGCCGCGCCCTCCTCGTGCCGACGGCCGAGCGCGACCCCGCCGTCGGGCTGTCCCTCTTCGGGCCGACGTTCCGCGGCGTGCGCGGCATCCTCTACAACTCGTTCGAGGAGCGCGCGATGATCCAGCACGTGTCGGGGAACCGGGCGGTGCCCGGCGTCGTGGTGGGCGTCGGCTCGGAGGTGCCCGACGCGGGCGACGCCGCGCGGTTCCGGGCGGGGACCGGCATCGCCGGCCCCTTCGCCCTCTACGTCGGCCGCATCGACCCCAACAAGGGGTGCGCCGACCTGTTCAACCACTTCCGGAGCTACGCGGCCGGGGGGGGAAGGCTCGATCTGGTGCTCGCCGGGTCGACGCACATGCCGATCCCGGACGACCCCCGCATCCGCCACCTCGGGTTCGTGTCGGAAGAGGAGAAGTACGACGCCCTCGCCGCCGCCGACCTGCTCATCATGCCGTCGCCGTACGAGAGCCTGTCGATGGTGACGCTGGAAGCGTGGGCGATGGGGCGGCCGGTGCTCGTCAACGGCGACTGCGACGTGCTCCGCGGCCAGGCGGTCCGGAGCAACGCCGGCCTCTACTACACGAGCCGCGAGGAGTTCGTCGAGACCCTGCGCCTGCTGGAGGGCGCCCCCCGCCTGCGCGCCGGCCTCGGCGCCAACGGCCGCCGGTACTTCGAGCGGCACTACACGTGGCCCGAGATCGACCGGAAGTACCTGGACCTGCTCGACCGGCTGCGGCGGGAGGACCCGCCCGCGGGCGGCCGCACGATCGAGCCGATGCCGGGATGGCTCGCCCGCCGCCGCCGGAACCTGCCGCCGGCCGCCGACGTGGTCGAGCGCGCGCCGCGCGGGCCCGTCATTCCCGGCGCGCGACGGACCAAGACGGGATAGAATCCCCGCATGAGGCAAGTGCTACCGGTTCTGCTGGCGATCGGCATCGCCGCGGGGGTGGCGGTGTACCCCCTGGAGGCCCAGCGGCGGCAGCCGGGGGCGACGCAGGGCGGGCCGACGACCGGCGACGAGATGATGCCGCCGTTCGACCTGCGGTACTTCCTCGGCGACTGGGAGATCGAGTGGTCGCCCCTCGACACGCCGCTGCTCCCGGGCGGCGGCTACACCGGGGTCGAGCGGATCCGCCACATCGCCGACGGCCGGTATCTCGAGGTCACCGTCGAGCTCGAGGGGCAGGACCGGTCCCTGCGCGGCCGGGGCATCGCGTTCCTCGAGACGGGGCCGTTCGGCGCCCACCTCACCAAGTACGTGGTGTACGACGCGGGGTTCGCGCTGCTGCAGCCGGGGACGGTGGGCGGCGACCTCGGGGGGTTCTACAGCCATTTCTGGGAGACCCCGGCCCCCATCCGGCACGGCGGCGCCGAGCTGCTGATCCGGGGCCGGAGCTATCTCGTCTCGCCGTACGCGTACCGGGTCAACCAGGAGATATCGGTCGACGGCGGACCGTTCGTCAACTTCGGGGTCATGTGGTACACGAAGGTTCTGGAGGAAACGGGGCAGGAACGATGATGGGAAGACGGATTCTGACGGCGGCTCTCGCGGTGCTCCTCGCCGGCGCGGCGGGGTCCGCGCCCGCGCTCGCGCAGACGGACCTGACCGGCGAGTGGGAGATCCGCCTGAGCACGCAGACCGGCGTGACCACGTGGCAGGCGCGGTTCGAGCAGGACGGCGACAGGCTCGGCGGCGAGATCGACCTCGGCGACAACGAGATTCTCGACGTGGACGGCACCGTCGACGGCGCGAAGCTGGCGTTCGTCATCGTCGTGCCCGACCTCGACGGCGACCAGCCCATCGACTTCGCGGGCGAGGTGGCGGGCGACACCATCCAGGGCGCCCCGGGCAGCTTCAGTTGGTACGGGACCGGCGACTGGGAGGCGTCCCGCAAATAGGAGATAGCAGCCATGAGAAACCGATTCGCAGGTGCGTTGGCCGTTGCGCTGCTCGTGTCGGCGGCGCTCGTCTCGTTCTCCGCGTTCGTGCGCGCCGCCGAAGACGACATCGGCGGCGTCGTGACGAGCGCGAACGGCCCCGAGGAGGGGGTCTGGGTGATCGCCGAGACCACCGGGTTGCCCACGAAGTTCGTGAAGAGCGTCGTGACCGGCGACGGCGGCCGGTATCTCATTCCCGACCTGCCGGAGGCGACCTACGACGTCTGGGTGCGCGGCTACGGCCTCGTCGACTCGGCCCCGGTTCAGGCGTCGCCGGGTGACACGGTCGACCTCGCCGCGACGGTCGCGGCGACCCCCGGCGACGCCGCCGCCGTCTACCCCGCCAACTACTGGTACTCGCTGATCGAGCCCCCCGCCCAGGACGAGTTCCCCGGCACCGGGCCGGACGGCAACGGCATCAGCGCCAATCTGCAGCACCAGGACCAGTGGATCGACGTGCAGAAGCAGGGGTGCATGCTCTGCCACCAGTTGGGCAACCGCATCATCCGCGAGATCGACAACCTCGAGCAGTTCGACTCGAGCCTCGAGGCGTGGAACCACCGGGTGCAGATGGGCCAGCGCGGCGGACAGATGACCAACGTCATGAACCGTTTCGGCCGGACCCGCGGGCTGCAGATGTTCTCGGACTGGAGCGACCGCATCGCGGCCGGCGCGGTGCCCGAGGCGCCGCCGCGGCCGCAGGGCGTCGAGCGGAACGTGGTCGTCTCGATGTGGGAGTGGGGCACCGACATCGACTACATCCACGACGAGATCGCCACCGACAAGCGCAACCCCGAGATCAACGCCAACGGCCCCGTCTACGGGGTCAACATCTCGAACGACGCGCTGACCATCCTCGACCCCGTCAGCAACGTGGCGACGAGCCTCGACGTGCCGCTGCGGGTCGATCCGGACACGGTGCCGGGCATGATCGCGATGTCGATGCCCGCGCCGTCGCGGTTCTTCGGGGACGAGCTGATCTGGAACGACCCCGCGAACCCCCACAACCCGATGATGGACCAGAAGGGGCGGGTGTGGATGACCTCGGCCATCCGCAACCGGGCCAACCCCGACTACTGCCGCGAGGGGTCGGACAACCGGTTCGCCGGCTACTTCCCGCTCGACAACGGGTTCCGCTCGGCCGTCTACTACGAGCCCGACACCGGCGAGTTCGTGATGGTCGACACCTGCTTCGGCACCCACCACCTGCAGTTCGCCGAGGACGAGAACGACACGCTGTACTTCAGCGGCGGCGGCCAGGTCATCGGCTGGATCGACACGAAGATGTGGGACGAGACGGGGGACGAAATCGCCGCCCAGGGCTGGTGCCCGACCGTCCTCGACACCAACGGCGACGGGGTGATCACCCAGCCGTGGAACGAGCCGCCGCGCGGCCGTCAGGCGGCCGAGGTCGACCCCGCCCTCGACACCCGCGTGGTGGTCGGGAGCTACGGCGTCATCGGCGACCCGACCGACGACAAGGTGGTCTGGATCAGCTCCACCCGGTTCCCGGGACGGCTGGCCCGCCTGCACGTGGGCGACAACCCGCCCGAGACCTGCGTCACCGAGATGTACGAGGTGCCGTCGGCGCTCGACCCCGACGTGCCCAGGGACAAGATCGGGTTCGGCTCGCGCGGCCTCGACATCGACCGCGACGGGGTCGTCTGGACCGCCCTGTCGGGCTCAAGCCACCTCGCGAGCTTCGACCGCACGAAGTGCCCGGTCCACAACGGCCCGGAGACGGCCGACGGCCGCCACTGCGTCGACGGCTGGACGCTGTACCCGACCCCCGGCCCGGTGATCGCCGGCACCGACCCTCCGGTCCGGTCCGACTACCACTACTACAACTGGGTCGACCAGTGGGACACGCTGGGGCTGGGCCGCGACGTGCCCATCGCCACCGGGTCGAACTCGGACTCGCTGCTCGCCCTCGACCCGGAGACCGGCGAGTGGACGGTCCTGCGCGTGCCGTATCCCCAGGGCTTCTTCACCCGCGGCCTCGACGGCCGCATCGACGACCCCGACGCCGGCTGGAAGGGCCGCGGCGTCTGGGCCACCTACGGCGCCGCCGCCACCTGGCACATCGAGGGCGGCCGCGGCGTGAAGCCGGGCATGTTGAAGTTCCAGGTGCGCCCCGACCCGCTGGCGGACTGACTCGGGGAACCGTCGGCCGCGGCTCGGCTCGCCGCGTGTCCCTGCCTGCCGGGAGTTCTGCGTCGTTCCGCGGCGCAGACTCCCGGCGAACTTGTTCCAGCCAAGTTTCGATGGCCGCCGCCTATCCCCGCATCCCCTACGGCGAAGCCGACATCAGGCGCATCCGCCTGAAGGGCTGGCTGTACGTCGACAAGACGCGGTTCCTCCGGCGGTTGGAGGACGAGAGCTACGTCTTCCTCATCCGTCCCCGGCGCTTGGGGAAGAGCCTCTGGGTGTCGGTGCTGGAGAACTACTACGACCGCAGCCGGGCCGACGAGTGGAGCGCCGTCTTCGACGGCACCGACATCGGCCGGGAACCCACCGGGGACCGGTCGCGCTACGTCATCCTGCGGTTCAACTTCTCGGCCTTCGACGACACCCTGGAGACGCTGCGCGAGCGCTTCGAGGGCTACTGCGGCATGGTGATCCGCCGCGCGCTGGAGCGCAACGCCGACCTGTTCCCCGAGGCCGCGGTCCGCCGCATCCTGGCGCCGCCCGCCGCCGACGGCCGGCTCGGCGAGCTGTTCGCCTATGCCGGCGATCACGGCATCCCGGTGTACTGCCTCATCGACGAGTACGACAACTTCGCCAATACGGTGCTGGCGCACCACGGCCGCGAGGCGTACGAGTCGTTCACGCACGGCGGCGGCTTCTACCGCAACTTCTTCGCCACCCTGAAGGCGGGCGCCGGGGAGAGCGGCGGCGGCCTGGAACGGCTGTTCATCACCGGGGTCTCGCCCATCACGATGGACGACGTGACCAGCGGCTTCAACATCGGCGCGAACGTCAGCCTCAGCCCGAAGTTCAACGACCTGCTCGGCTTCACCGAGGCCGAGGTGCGGGGCCTGCTCGAGCTGTACCGGGACCGCGGCGCCTTCGACCAGGACGTGGACGCGGCGCTGGATGTCATGCACGAGTGGTACGACGGCTACCGCTTCGCCAAGGGGGTGCGGGGCGATCTCTACAACACCGACATGGTGCTCTACTACCTGAAGCACTCGGTGCCGAACGAGCCGCCGCCCGACGACCTGATCGACGTCAACGTGCGCATCGACTACGGCAAGCTGCGGCACCTGCTGGTGACGGGCCGGGAGGCCGGCGCCAAGCTGAACGGCAACTTCGACCTGCTGCGGCACGTCGCCGGCACGGGGGGCGCCGAGGCCGACGTCAGCCTCAGCTTTCCTCTGGAGGAGCTCACCGAGCCCGAGAACTTCCTGTCGCTGCTGTACTACTTCGGGCTGCTGAGCATCCGCGGCTCGGCGAACGGCCGGACCCGCCTCGGCATCCCCAACCAGACGGTGCGGCGGCTGATGTACGGCTACCTGCGCGACGGCTACCGCGACGTGGGCGTATTCTCGGTCAGCCACTACCGATTCTCGGGCCTGGTGGTCGACATGGCCTGCCGCGGCGCGTGGCGGCCCGCGCTGGACTACCTGGCCGAGGCGATCGGGGCGCAGACGGGCATCCGCGACTACCTGGACGGCGAGCGGGTGGTGCAGGCGTTCCTGGCCGCGCACTTCAGCCTCGTCGGCCACTTCCTGATCCACTCCGAGCGCGAACTCGGCAAGGGCTACGCCGACCTGCACCTCGAACCGTTCCTGGCCCGCTACCCGGAGGTCCGGTACGGCTACGTGATCGAGTTCAAGTACCTGAAGCGCGGCGAGGCGGCGGACGAGGCGGCGGTGGCGTCCCGGCTCGACGAGGCCCGGACGCAGTTGCGCGGCTACTTGGCCGACGCGCGCCTGCGCCGCCAGTCGCCGGTGCGGCACGTCGGCCTCGCCGTGGTGTTCCAAGGCTGGGAGTTGGCCGCCTGCGAGGCAGTGGACCGCGAGTCGGCTATCGGGACGCGGCCCACAGACTAGCACCGACGGCCGGCGTGTCCTGGTGCCGCCAGGTCCAAACGCGGCGTCGGCGCCACGCGAAGGACGGGTGGTGCGGGCGGCTGGTGCTATTCCCGCCTGTGCGGCGTACTGCTCACGAGCCGGATGCTTTCTCGGGCCGTGTTGTCGAACAGGGTTCGATCTCGGTCGTCGGCGTCCATCGCGTGCCGGATCGCGCCGAGAAGCTGCGGTGCCGACACCGGGCCGTTGTTGTTCAAGTGCGATGCCACGCCGGACTCCATCAGCGCCCTCGCGGGGTCGCCCCGGTCGTACCGCTCGATCGGGAGCAGCCCCGTGGCAACGGTCTTCCGGATCGTCAGATCCGGGCCGTCGAGGCCGACTTCGATTCTGGTGTACCGGTGGTCCCGTAGAGCGGCGGCCGCTTCCCGCCCCAGGCTCCCGCCGTCGGTACGGTCCGTCCCATGGATCTCGTCGTCGAAGTCTCTGGCGAGCGTGACGCCGGCGTCGCGCCACGCGGCTTCGATCGCGGCCGCGCGTTGCCTCGACACCATGCTTGCGGCCGCGGCCAGCGCCGCGGGGTCGGCGCGGCCGGCGGTCACGACGTCGAAGACGTCGCGCACGAGCATCTGTTCCACGCGTTCGAGCTTCCCCCGGAGGATTTGCCCGCTCGAGAGCACGAGTTCCCGGTTGCCGTCGACGAGCGCTTCCCGGTGGCCGTACGGAGGGTCCGGTCTGAACGTGGACAGATCGAGCCGTCCGTGTTCGAACGCGATCTTCACGCGGCCGCCGCCGACCGCTTCCGGCGTCCCCCCGAGGCGCGTGACGATGTTGTCGTCGTTCTCCTGCAGCACGTCGATCAGGCTGTTGCGCCCCGGGAGCAGCACGTCGATGTCGGTGCTCAGCCGGTGCCGCCACCGGGCGGCCAGTATCGTGCCGCCGCCGAGATGCGGGCGGATCACGTCGCGGAACATCTCGGGCGGCACGCTGTGGATGATCTCGCGCTTGGCGGCCCAGAGCTGGGAGGCCGGTTCGGGCAGGGTCAGGGTTTCCATCCGCGCTGCGTCGGTCTCGTGGCGAAGGCGTTGATCCAGCGGATGCGTCCGGGCGGGACGTACCCGCGTTTCCCGGCGGCGCGGGCCAACTGCCGCCACGTGAACGCGCCTTCGATGTGCGCGTTCAGCAGTTCGTCGAAGCTGGCTTCGTTCACCAGCACGCCGGCAATCGCCAGTTGCCGGTCGGTGGGGTTCTCGGCGCGCATCGCGTCGTAGAGCTCCGCGCTGGTGGGCGGTTTGCCCCAGCCCGCGCAGGCTCCGCAAAGGAGGCCCCGGACGGTCTGCGACCTGGGGCCGGTCGCTTCCGGGTCCGCGTCGGGGCGGATCTGCGCGAGGAACAGCCGCGTGGCGTACTCGTCGCTGAAGGTGTCGGGCGGTTCCAGCTCGGCGGCGGCGTCGGGCCGCTCGGCGCGGATTCGTCGTTCGGTCTCCTCCCGGCTCCAAGCCCACGCGGCAGCCCGTCGCGCCCGGTGGTCGTCGGTGTCGACGTGCCTCCCAGGCGGGTGCATCGCCGTGAGCCTCATCAGGGTCAGATTATGCCGCATCGCTCGGCGGCGGCAAGCGTGAACGGGTCGGATGACCGGGTCGGGCCCGATTCCGGAAGAACCGCGGGCCGTTGTCCGCCCCGGCGGCTGATTGCTATCATGGCCGTCAGGGAGACATGTACCGCGGCCCCACAGGCCCCGCGGCGTAACCGCGGGCCTGCTGCCGTTGCGTGCCTGAATTCCCCTCAACCGATTTGCGCACAAGACCGCGCGGGGTGACGCAGATCACGGCGGGCCATGCTGCGAACGACGGCCCGAACCCGCAACGCGCCGAGAGCCGGGAAACGAGAACCATGAACGACCGGAAACAGCCGGACTGGCGGCGTCTCGCACGCGTCGGCGCCGCCGCGTTGATGCTGCTCGCCGCCGGGGCCTCGACGAGCCGGGCGGGGCAGGGCTCGGGCGCCGTCGCCGGCGTGATCGTGGACGAGAGCGGGGGGGTGCTGCCGGGGGTGTCGGTGACCGCCGTCCCCGAGGGCGGGGGCGCCGTCGGCGCCGCCGTCAGCGACGGGTTCGGCGAGTACGAGATCGGCGGTCTGCCGGCCGGGCGGTACGAGGTGCGCGGGGTGCTGCCGGGCTTCGCGAGCGAGATCGCGTTCGTGGCGGTCGAAGCGGGGGCCGTCGTCACCGCGAACCTGCGGCTCGAGCTGGCGCCGCTGACGGAGACGGTCACCGTGACCCGGGCCGACCGGGACCTGGCCGCCGTGCCGCAGTCGGTGGCGGTGGTCGATCGCGGGCAGATCGAGTTCGCCCAGCGGCGCTCGTCGCTCGACGAGGCGCTGCGGGGCATTCCGGGGCTCTTCGTCCAGAACCGCCGCAACTACGGCCTGTCGGGGGGCATCGGGCTGAGCATCCGCGCCCCCGAGCCGCGGTTCGGGCTGCGCGGGCTCGCCCTCATCCAGGACGGCATCCCCATCACCACCGCCGACGGCACCACCGAGCCGGGCAACGTCGACCTCGGCTCGGTCGGCCGCATCGACGTCATCCGGGGGCCGAGCTCGGTGCTGTACGGGAACTCCGCCGGCGGGGTCATCAACCTGACCACGACGTTCGACACCTCCCGCCCCCTCGTCATCCGGCCCGACGTCCAGTTCGGCAGCTACGGCTACAACCGGCAGCAGGTCCGCATCGACGCCGGGGGCGACGGGCCCACCCAGTTCATGACGAGCGTGAGCCGCTTCGAGACCGACGGGTTCCGCGACAACAGCCACGCCGAGATCACCCAGGCCAACTTCGTGGTGCGGCGCGAGCTGGGCGACGCCACCGAGATCCGCGGCGTGTTCAACCTCTACGACAGCCCGTTCGCCGAGAGCGCGAGCTTCCTCAACGAGGAGGACGCCCGCGACCCGGTGCGGCGGCGGATGGCGCGCGGCGTCGCCGCCGCCCGCAACTGGGGCGAGGGCGCGAACCAGGGGCAGGGCGGCGTCACCCTGGAGCACCGCTTCACCGAGACCCAGCTTTTCCGGGTGACGGGGTGGGGCATGTGGCGCGACCTCGACGCGGTCGGGGCGTTCCGGAACGTGAACCTGCGGCGGAACGGACGCGGCCTGCGGTCGGAGTACGTCGGCGGCGCGGCCGCGGGGACCGCGGGCGTCGACTGGGCGGCCGGCGTGGACGTGGCGTCGCAGAACGACGACCGGCGCGAGTTCGGGCAGGTGGCGTCCGAGGTGAGCGGCGAGCGCGCCACGAGCGGCGATCTGCGGGTCGATCAGACGGAGGACGTCCGTTCGGCCGGCCCGTTCGCCCAGATCGGGATCTCGCCGACGGACCGGGTGCGGTTCACGGCCGGGGTGCGCTGGGACTACTACGACTTCCGGGCCGGCGACCGGAAACTCGACGACGGCGACCAGTCGGGCGACCGCAGGATGGACGCGTTCAGCCCCTCGGTGGGCCTGACCGTCGCCGCCGCCCCCAACGTCAACTTCTTCACGAGCTTCGCCACCGCCTACGAGACCCCGACCACCGTCGAGCTGTCGAACACCCCGACCGGGGAGGGCGGGTTCAACCAGGAGCTGGGGCCGCAGGACCTGCGCAGCTTCGAGGTCGGCGTCCGGGGGCTCGCCGAGGCGGCGCGCCTGCGCTACGAGGCGGCGGTGTACGTGTCCACGGTGGACGACGCCCTCGTCTCGTTCCAGAGCCCGACCGAGGAGGTCTTCTTCCGCAACGCCGGCGAGTCGTCGCGCGACGGCGTCGAGCTGCTGCTCGAGTGGATTCCGGACCCCGCGTTCAGTACCCGGTTCGCGTACACGTACCAGAACTTCAAGTTCGTGCAGTTCGCGCCGGGCGGCGACGACTTCGCCGGCAACATCGAGCCGGGGTCGCCGCCGCACCGCCTCTTCGCCGGCTTCAACCACACCGCGCCGTTCGGCCTGCGCTCGGGCGTGACCGTCCGGTGGGTCGACGACTACACCCTCAACAACGCCAACACCGTGTTCAACTGGGCGTACACGGTGGTCGACCTGCGGTTCGGGTTCGACGCGGCCGTGGGCGGCGTCGAGGTCCGGCCGTTCATCGGCATCGACAACCTGTTCAACGAGATCTACAACTCGTCCACCATCACCAACGCGTTCGGCGGCCGATACTTCGAGCCGTCCCCCGACCGCGAGTTCTACGTCGGGCTGACCATCGGCGGGGGCCCGCGGTAGCCCGGAGAGGGCCGCCGGCGGCTCCGCCCGCAGCTCCGGCCGGGCGACGCGGCGCCCGCGCGACAGGCGCGGCGGCTCGGGCGCCGGCGTCCGCCTTGACGCGGGGCGGCGGTGCGTAGACACTTAGGGGCTTGCTTCACGACACCGGTGTGAAGCAGGCGCCTCGGACCGGCGGCGGCGTCCGGCGGATCGGGGGTCGGGCCGGCGGCCGGCGGGGGCCCGCCCGCGCCGCCGCATCGAAGGGAGAGCGGAACAGACTCATGGCCGTGCAAACGACGCGCGAAATCGACTTCGACCGGGCCAACGAGGTGGTCCAGCGGTTCCAGAAGGAGTCGACCAAGTGGCTCTACGGCCTCGACGATGCCGCCCGCATCCTGTCGTGGGCGTTCTTCACGCTGCTGCCGTACACCGACAAGCTGAGCCAGAGCAAGCTGCTGCGCCAGCCCCACGTGATGTTCCGGGGGCCGACGGGCACCGGCAAGACCGACCTCGTCAGCGCCTGCGCGATGGCCATCGACGCGAAGTTCGAGCGCATCCAGGGCCTGCCGACGTACATGCCCGAGGACATCCTGGGCTACGAGACGATCGTCGAGGAGACCGACGGCTCGCGGAAGCTGGTGTTCAAGCCGGGCAAGCTGATGGCCCACATCGTCCTCATCGACGAGGACAACCGGCTGTCGGGCAAGACGAAGGCGGCGGTGCTCGAGGGCATGGAGGAGAGCTCGGCGACCCTCAGCTCGGACTACGGCAACCTCGCCGAGGGCAAGATGCTGCCCCTCTTCCCGCTGTCGTGCGACTTCAACGACATCGACGGCCCCCGCTTCTTCATGGTCATCTGCACCGAGAACATCTTCGGCGAGGAGGAGGGCACGTTCGCCAACCCGGTGGCCCAGCTCGACCGCACGACCCTGTCGATCAACATGCTCGACCCCGAGGACGAGGAGGACGAGCTGAACATCAGCGCCCGCAACGTGGTCGGGCGCAAGGTCGAGAAGCTGACCGACCTCCACGAGGTGCTCGACATCGCCCGCTACATCTTCGACAACGTCACGATGTCGGACTACGGGCAGCAGTACAAGGTGCGGCTGATCCGGAACACCCGCCCCCACCGGGTCATGGGGCGGTCGGCGCGGACCGTCAAGGAGTACATCCGGGTGGGCATCTCCCCCCGCGTGCACTTCCACCTCGAGGCCGTGGCCCGCACGTTCGCGTTCTTCAACGGCGACATGACGATCACGCCCGACCACATCAAGGCCGTCGCCGGCCCCGTGCTCGCCCACCGCATCGTGCTGCGCGAGGGCATGGAGTTCTCCGTCGACAAGGACGACCTCCTCCAGCAGATCCTGCGGGACATGGAGGTTCCGCCGTGGAAGTAGAGGAGGTCTACGCCCGGTTCCGCGACATCAAGCACGGCATCCGGGCGCGGAAGCCCTCGAACAGCATCCACTTCGGCGAGCACAAGAGCGGGTTCAAGGGCACCGGCTACGACATCGTCGGCGTCGACCAGTGGCGGCCCGGCCAGCCCCTGAAGGACGTGGCGTGGAGCCTCAGCCTCCGCACGTACCCGGAGAAGCTCTACCGCATCGAGCGGATGGAGCCCAAGGAGCTCCGCACCCTGATCGTCTGCGACCTGTCGTACTCGACCCTGTTCCAGGTATCGCAGGAGACGAACAAGGCGCTGCTGATGCTCGACCTGCTCGGCAACATCGGGCTGACCCGCGCCAACCTGCGCGACCCGGTGGGGCTGCTGGGGTACTCGGACCGCATCGAGCTGTACCTGCGCCCCAAGCTCGGGACCTCGCAGGTCTTCCACATGGCGTACAAGATCTTCGAGAAGCTGAAGCTCGAGCGGGAGTTCCCGGCCCGGCGGCGGGCCCACCTGAAGGTCGCCATCGACTTCATGCTGGCGCGGCTGAAGATGCGCCACTCGATCGTCCTGCTGACCGATCTCGTGGACCTCGTCAACGACCCCGACGCGGTCGACTTCAAGCAACTGAGCACGCTGGCCGCGAAGCACGATATGATCGTGCTCGTCCTCGACGACCCGGACGAGTTCCGGGTCAGGAGCCGGCTCGGCTACATCCGGATCTCGGACATGGAGACGCGCAAGCAGACCGTGATCTCGGCGCGGAAGGCGGGCGCGATCCGGCGGCGCATCGAGGAGACGCGGGCGTCGCTGCAGTACAAGCTGAAGCACCAGGCGGGCATCGACTCGACGGTGCTGACCGAGCAGAACCACCTCGAGGAGCTGCCGAAGTTCCTGATGTCGCGCTTCGCGCGGTAGATTCTCGCAGAACGGGCAGGGAAGATCGGGTGACCATGACACGCCTACTCGCCGCCGCCACCGGCCTCCTGTTGATCGCGCCGCCGCCGTCGGCCGCCCAGCCCCCCGACCCCGGCGCGCCCGGGGCGGGCCTCGTCCGGGTCGAGACGCTGGAGCTCGAGCCGACCGTCGTCAAGACCGGCGACCGCATCACCCAGCGCTACCGGCTGCGCTTCCCCGACCTGATCGCGAGCGGGCAGGAGATCATCGTCCTCGAGGACCGCATGACCCCCGAGGCGCTTCCCGTCCACCCGTTCGAGGCGACGGCGCTGGTCGTCGAGAAGGACCGCATCGACGACACCCACGTCTGGGACTTCGTGTACGAGTTCCGCCTCGTCGACCCCACCAAGATGACCTACGCCCTGCCGAGCTTCAGCTTCTACTACCTGGTGCGCGACCTCGGCGAGGACATCGAGGACGCCGAGGTCCAGCAGGTCGACGGGGGGCAGGGGCTGGTGCGGTACGTGACGTCGATCACCGACGAGCCCCTGCTCGACATCCGCGACACCATCGAGCTCGGCACGTTCAGCGGCCTCGCGGCGTTCTTCCGCGGCCTCGCGTGGGTCGTCGCGCCCCTGCCGCTGCTCGTCTGGCTCGTGATGCTGGTGCGCTTCGCCCGCAAGCCGAAGGCGGTGTCGATCGAGAAGCAGCAGGAAGAGGACGAGTTGGCCCGCATCGAGGCGCAGATCCCCGCCCTCCCGTCGATCTGGGAGGCGCGCCGGGCGGTGAGCCGCGAGCTGGCGACGCTGCGGCGGCTGCCCCGCGACGCCCCCGCCGGCGACCTCGGCGACCGCCAGCGGTCGCTGGTGCTGGCGCTGCGCGACTACCTGCAGGCGGACCTGCCGGGCCTCCATCCCGGCGACACCGCCCTCGACATCCAGCGCCACGTCGACGGGCTGAAGGACAGCTACCGGAAGGCGGCGCTCGGCGTGCTCGCGGGCCGGCTGGTCGCCTACCAGCGGGGTCTCGAGACGGGGGCGCCGGCCCCGGTCGAGCACCCGGCCGGCGAGGCCCGCATGCTCGGCGAGGCGCTGTACCGGCTGCGCCCGTACGTGCGGATGATCAACAATCTGAAGGCCCTGGTGGGGGTGGCGGCGCCGCGTCCGGCGAAGGGTTAGCGACCGCGGCCGCGCCGTGCGGGGGCGCCGCCTCCGCGTCGACGCGCGCGTTCGGTGGATGGGCCGCGCCGCGGGAGCGGCGATGTCCGGTTGAGGGGTGAACGACCATGCTGATGCCCTGGTCCGAGTTCGTCACGTTCGTCGACGGCGGCGTCCGCGAGCTGATCGCGACCGACTTCGCGGCGATCCGCTACGGCGACATCGGCATCGCGATAGGGATCGCGCTCGTGCTCGGGGCGGTGCTCGCCCTGACCCTGGTGCGGCTGGCCGCGGTCAGCAAGCGCAACGTGCGCGAGCACTCCGGGCACGTCATCGAGCCGGGGCACCGCAAGCGGCTGTGGATCCGCGTCCTCCACACCGCCCCCAAGGCCCTCGCGGCCGGCGCCCTCGCGCTGCTCGTGTTCTCGGTCGCCGACCCGTTCCTGACCGCGACCGAGGAGGTCAGCGGCTACGTCGAGTCGCGCGTGCGGGTCGACCTGGTCGACACGTCGGGGTCGATGGCGTGGGAGTTCCCCGACACCAACAAGTCGAAGGCCGAGGTCGCCCGCGACGCCCACCTCGAGTTCCTCGAGATGCGGCGCGACAAGAACGACCGCGTGTCGCTGTGGCTGTTCTCCACCTACCCGTACAAGGTGGACGACTTCGTCATGGACGACGAGCTGTACTACTACCAGGTGTGGGACGCGCCCTACGTCATGACCCAGCGGCTCGACAAGGCGATGGTGGTGCCGCGCGACAAGGTCCGCATCGTCCCCGCCGAGGGCGACACCAACATCATCCGGCCGCTGCAGGACATCGTGAAGTACTTCGACCAGGACGAGGCGGCGGTGGGCCGCGGCTCGAACCAGAACCGGGCGGTGCTCATCATCACCGACGCGGCCGTCGACGAGTTCCCCGACGCCGAGTTCGCCGAGCTCAACCGGCGCAACATCGTCCCCTACATCATCTACATCAACACCAGCGACGCGCGGACCGCGAGCTTCCTGCACCCCACCGTGCCGCAGCTCGTGGGGCAGATTCAGGAGTACGGCGGCGACTACTTCGACGTGACCGACGAAGACAGCCTGCTGCGCGCGTACCAGGCCATCGACGAGCGCGAGGCGGTGCGCATGGAGCTGAAGCACCGGGCCCTGAAGGTGCCCATCTACTCGCGGTTCCTGCTGGTGGCGATGGGGCTGCTGCTCGTCGGCATCCCCGTCGGGTTCGTGTCGGAGCTGCTGTGGGGGACGACCCCGTAGCCGTAGCCCTAGCCGTCGCCCGTAGCCGGCGCGGCGCCGTCCCGGCCCGGCCGCGCGGCGCGGGCGGCGGGGCGCGGGCCGGGCGGCGCCGGCGGCCGCGGGCGACGGGCGGGCCGGCCCGTCCCCGGACGGACCAGGAGACACGCGGCGTCGCCGGACGGACCAGGAGACACGCGGCGTTGAGAGAGAAGTGACATGCGACTGACAGACCTGCTCGACAAGGAACACTCCTTCCGGTACCTCGTCGGCTTCGTGCTCGCCCTGCTCTTCTTCGCCGGGGTCTCGATACCGGCGCGCAGCCTGTCCGCGTTCTACACGAACCTGGAGGGGCTGAGCGCCAGCGTCGAGCGCGGCGACTTCGAGACGGCCGAGACGCAGCTCGCCGAGGTCACCGCCTTCTACGAGGGCAGCCGGGCGTGGGGCATGCAGTGGTTCGCCGACTCGTACCTGTTCCGCGACACGTTCCTGCAGCAGGCGTCCTACAACTACCTGACCGGCGACTACGAGACGGTGGTGGCCGACCTCGCCGACGAGATCGACGACCCCCGGGCGTCGCACCTGCTCGCGAGCGCCAAGTTCATGCTGGCGCGGCAGCGCTACCGGGCCATCAACCCCGAGGCCCCCGACGCCGCGACGCAGCGCGAGGCGATCATCCTCGAGGTGATGGAGACGGTGAACGCCGACTACGAGCGGGCGCTGCGCGGCGACCCCGGCGACCGCTTCGACTACAAGTGGAACTACGACCTGACCAGCAACGCCGAGGCGGTGCGCCGCGCCCTCGAGGCGCCGCGCGAGATCGAGCCGCCCGAGCTCGAGCAGATGAAGGGCGAGGGCACCCCGGTGCGCCGCCGCCGCGGGTAGGCGGGGAACGGCGCGCACTTCCGCGGGATTGGCCGGGCGACCGGAGCCCACGCGACGATCGCCGGGCCGCGCCGCCCCCGCGGGCCGCCGCGTCGGCGGTTCAGGTTCCGGTTTCGGACATCGCACCAGATGGACACTATCAGCCGACTGCTCCGGGAGAGCGTCGAGTTCGCCAACCCCGAGTACCTGGCGATCGTCCCCCTCGCGGGCCTGCTGCTCGTCTTCGGGCTGCTCGTCTTCGCTCTGCGGCTGCAGTTGCGGCCCGCCCGCACCGAGGGCTCGAAGTACCCCTTCCTCGGCCACATCAAGTTCTGGTTCCTCGCCATCGTCGCCCTGGCGCTGGTGGCGGTCGCCGCCGCCCGGCCGTTCTGGGTCTACGGCGGCCAGACGTTCCGGCGGGGCGACGTCGACGTGGTGGTCGCCATCGACGCCTCCGCGTCGATGTGGGTCAAGGACCTCGGACCCTCGCGCCTCGATCTCGCGGTCCGCGAAGCCCTGGGCCTCTACACCCAGGACGTCCTGACCCCCGGCGACCGCACCGCGGTGTACGTGTGGGGCACCACCACCCTGCGCCGCGCCCACATGGCGTCGAACGCCGAGCGGTTCATCGAGGAGGTCGGCCGCATCGCCCCGCCCGTGAGCCTCACCGGCGACGCGTTCCCGTGGGACAGCGACATCGCCACCGCTTTCGAGTCGATCTACCTGTCGCTCGACAACCAGGACCGCTTCGAGTCGGGCGACGACGACTGGCTGCCCGAGGAGCGCAACGACCGCCTGCTGCTGCTGTTCACCGACGGCGACTTCCTCATCGACGCCGAGCAACTGAGCCGGCTCGACACCGCCCTCGCCGAGTTCCGGCGCCGCGGCCTCGTCATCTACACCGTCGGCATCGGCAGCCGCACCGGCACCAACGTCGACTCGGTGCTCATCGACTACGTGCGCGGCATCGACTACGACGAGACCCTCGAGCAGGACCTCGCGGGCCTGCGCACCCAGCTCGGCTTCGAGGGCATCAACATGGTCGAGCAGCGCACCGGCGGCCGCTCGGTCATCATCGACAGCCCCCAGGTCGACGCCGCCACCTTCCTCCGCAACGTCGTCGACTCGCACCGCAGCATCTCCTTCGAACTCGTCCCCTCGGACGACCAGCAGGAGATCTGGCAGTGGTTCGTCATGCTCGCCATCATCGTCTTCGTGCTGGCGATCGTGTTCTACTGACGGGCGGCGGCCCGGTTCGTCGGGCCGAATTTTGACGTCGAGACACGACATCGACGATCTTCCTCGACACCTGCGCGTTGCCTTGGTGGTAGTCGACGGAGCGCCCGTCCACCGTGCCGGCGAACTCCACGTCACGAGGTCCGCGCAAGATCAGCGGCGAGCGGCGCGTCAGGTGGACCGACGCCGCGCCCTGCCGCGATGGCTCTTCAGGGGTCCCCGGCGCCGAGCGGCGAACGAGTCGAGCATCAGCCGGATGTGCCGTTCGTCGATGTCGACCGGATCGAACGGCCTGCCGTACCACGTCACCATTCTCTGATGCTCCTCGTGGAACGGATCGAGCGCCGCCTCGAGGAACTCCATGAAGCCGTCGACGCCGCCGACGTCCTCCGGCGGGCCGCGACGCTCGCCGCCGACGAACGCGGGGTAGTCGACGTCGGCCTCGCCGTCGCGAACCGACTCGATGACGATGTCGTGCCTCCAGTTGTCACCGAAGTCGTAGACGTAGAGAAACCGCTCGACCTCGCGCTCCACGAGCGTCTTCAGGCGGATGCCCGCGGCCTTGTAGACGCGCTGGCCGAAGAGATCCTCGCCGGGCATGGGATCGCCGTAGACGCGGTCGCCGACCTTGAACTCGAACAGATGCGAGTCCATCCAGCGGAACGTGACCTGGATGATGTCGTGCAGGGCCAGCAACGTCGACGACAGCGGCACGTCGACGCGGCGCCACACCTTCGGCTCGATCTCCCGCAGCTCGATCCTGAGGCGCGCGACGGGCTCGATCATGGACGTCTCGTTCGTGGTCCTTGTTTGCGGCGCCGCAAATTCAGCGATCCACTGTTAGCGTGAGGGCCTGTTCTCGATAATAGCCGATCGCCGGCGTGCGGCCGCGGCCGCACGCCGGTCCGCGTTCAGCCAGCTCGGCTACCCCCGTCCGGTTGAAGCGGCCGGTCGAACTGGCGATAATCATCGAGCCATTCCGAGGACCGCTCCCCCGATGCTCGTCGCCCGCGGATCGGCAGGCGGTCGCCGATTTCATCGGGGCTCGCCCGTCGGCCGCGAGTTCAGCCAACTGAATCTGGCGTTTGGATCCGCCACGTGAACCGACCCTTGCCGTACGCCTTGGTCGCAGATGGCGGAACTGACCGCCTCCTCGTTCCGATCCCGTGACGGCCTCCGTGAGTTGACACGCCCATGCCGACGAAACGCGCCGTTCTCTCGAAGCTGACCCGCGACGAGCTCCGCGTCTACGCCGACTACTACGATCTCGACGTCTACGATCGGCGCGTGAGGAACCAGCTCATCGACGCCTTGGCCGTAGCGCGGAGGACTGCGCTCGACGAGATGCTGTGGGAATTCTCCCGGGATCGTCTGAAGGAGCTCTGCCGAGCGTTCGATCTCGACGACTCGGGCCGAAAGAAGGGCGATCTCGTCGAGCGGCTCATCAGCCGGACCGGCGCGCCGAGGAAGGCCCGCGCCGCCGCGAGGACGGAGCCGCCCGCGCCCGAGGTCGAGACGGCCACCCCCCCGGCGGAAACGCTGGGCGTCGAGCAGCTCGAGCGGTACCTCTGGTCGGCCGCCGACATCCTGCGCGGGTCGATCGACAGCAGCGACTACAAGACCTACATCTTCGGCCTCCTCTTCCTCAAGCGCCTGTCCGACCGCTTCGAGGAGGAGGCCGAGAAGCTCGTCGCCGACGGCGTGTCCGAGGACGTCGCGTGGGCCGACCCCGACGAGCACCAGTTCTTCGTGCCGGACCGGGCGCGGTGGGGGCGCCATCCAGAAACGGGCCACGAACATCGGCGCGACCCTGAACAAGGCGTGCGCGGCCCTCGAGGAGCAGAACCCCGCGATCGAAGGCGTCCTCGCCGGCATCGACTACAACGACGAGCGCAAGCTCGGCGACGCGAAGAACCGCGACACCGTGCTCGCCCGCCTCGTGCAGCACTTCTCGCAGGTTTCGCTACGCAACGACCGCATGGCCGAGCCCGATCTGCTCGGCCGCGCCTACGAGTACCTCATCGAGCAGTTCGCCGACGACGCCGGCAAGAAGGGCGGCGAGTTCTACACGCCGCGCATGGTCGTCAGGCTCATCGTCGAGCTGCTGGCCCCGACCGAGCGCATGCGCATCTGCGACCCGACCGCCGGTTCCGGCGGCATGCTCATCGAGTGCGCCCACCACATCGAGCGGCAGGGCGGCAACCCGCGCAACCTGACCCTCCACGGTCAGGAGAAGAACCTCGGCACGTGGGCCATCTGCAAGATGAACATGCTGCTCCACGGCCTGCCCGACGCCCGCATCGAGAAGGGCGACACCATCCGCGACCCGAAGCTGGTCGAGGAAGGCGAGCTGCTGCTCTACGACCGGGTTATCGCCAATCCCCCCCGTTCAGCCTCGACGAGTGGGGCCGAGAGGTGGCCGAGAACGACGGCTTCGGGCGCTTCCGCTTCGGCGTGCCGCCCAGGACCAAGGGCGACCTGGCGTTCGTGCAGCACATGGTGGCGGTGCTCAACAGGTCCGGCCGCCTCGGCGTCGTGATGCCCCACGGCGTGCTGTTCCGTGGCGCCGCGGAGGGCAAAATCCGCCGCGGCCTGCTGCGGGACGACCTCTTCGAGGCGGTCATCGGCCTCGCGCCGAACCTCTTCTACGGCACCGGCATCCCGGCGTCCATCCTCGTGCTGAACCGGGACAAGCCGGCCGAGCGCCGGGCCAGGGTGCTGTTCATCGACGCGTCCGGCGACTTCCAGGAGGGCAGCAACCAGAACCGGCTGCGCGACCAGGACATCGCCCGCATCGCCGAGACGTTCCACGGCTTCGCGGACGTCGACAAGTACGCGCGCGCCGTGCCCCTGACCGAGATCGAGCAGAACGACTGGAACCTGAACATCAGCCGCTACGTGGACACGTCCGAGCAGGAAGAGCGTATCGATGTCGCCGCCGCGGTTCGGAAGCTCCGGGCACTGGAGCGAGAGCGCGCGGCGGCGGAGGCGACGATGAACCGGTACCTGGCCGAACTGGGGTACGGCGACTGACCGCGCATGGCCGTACTGCACGCGGCCAGAGAGAGCGCCCACGCGGTTCGTGCGGCGAGCCTCCCGCCACCGCACCCGACCGACCACGCCTCCCTGTCAATCGTCGCCGACAAGCTCATAGGCAAGGAGCACGTAGCGGCTGCCAGCGGTGCCCACTCGTCTGGCAACTACCGTGATTCTCGTGGGGCGATTCAGGACTTCGTTTATCGCGGCAGCGTCCTTCAACACAGGGTCGATCCTGCCGGAAACCACCCCGCCCGTACCCTCGTTCTGGAACTCGAACCGGCGCTGGGCCGGCAAGATTCCCAGAAAGCGCCCCGTCATCTGCTGATCTTCGTCCAAGACATGATCTGCGCCCAGCCGCCTCTCGCCTCGGCGGACTTCGCTCACGTCCGAAAAACGAAGCGTGCGGCCCTTGAATTCAAGCGCACAAGTCGCCTCCTGAACCGCCATCTTCTTCAGAAACGTCCGGATGGCACCAAGAGCGCGCGGGTGGGCGTCCGACACCGTATCCAGCAACACCTCGTCGTCGGTTCCAACCGCGGCCTCCAGGATCGATATCGTCCGCTTGACGGCGGACCCCACAGGAGATATTCCCGGAAAGCGCTCATCACCGGACATTTCCTCAAGATCGAAACCGAACGAACCCGAAGCAGTACCTGTTATCAGCAATCCGTACTTCCCTCTCTGGGGAATCGCGCCGCGGAACTTCAACGACGAATCCCGACTCGCTCCTACGACAGCAACCGCGTCGGCAAACGCCTTCACCGCCGCCGCCCCGAAGTTCGCCAACAGACCCCGCGACCCGACAACCGGCTTTCCGCGAAAAGTCAGGCGTACGTGAGCCGGCTCCTTCACTACAAGCGGCCGTGAAGCGAGGATTCCGTCTACCTTCCGTTTTCGGAACTCCAAGCCCCGACGTTCGATCACGCTCGACGCGGGCAGCCGGTCAAGCAAATTCTGGAGCGCAGTCTGCTCGGCCAGGATTTGGTGGTACTCCTGTCTAGTCATGACCGGCCTCATTCATTCGACATCAGGTCGAGATTTGCCATCGCCTCGCGATCGCCCCCAGGAGCAAGGTCCACCTGCAAGTACCCCTTCCACTGGCCGTTGCGCCGGTGAGACCACAAACTGTTCCAGTACGTGCACTGCTCCACCACCAACTCCGGTTCCACTCCGTTCAACTGCACAAAATAGGCGTGGACTCCATATCGTCGGCCCACCGCCTCCAGATCGAAGAGCTCCGCCGACGCTTCTTCCACCGATGTCTGGCTCCGCCCCTCGGGCAAACGAAAGAACGTCACTAAGTCAATGTCGCGCGGTTGCCGCCGTTCGACTGTTTCGATGTCCTCAAGGAAACTGCCATCTATCCACTGAAAACCGCCAACCAAGTCGGTTGCATGCAGGGCGGCCCGGAATTCGAGCAACCCCCGCAACAACGTCCGCCGCGCGTCCGTGCTGCCAAAACGCACTACGAAATCCAGCAACGAGACGCTGTACGGCGACCGACTACCGGAAGTCGGCGACTCGAGGTCGACCGGCGGCAGAACTCCCTGGGTTGTCCAAGCCGGAATCGCCACCGTCCCCGTGCTCATGCTCGCAATATCCTCATTTCAATCACGCGCCGCTAAGGGCAGGTCCCGACCGCTGCCGCATCAAACGCCCCAAGCCTCACGCCCAAAAACCTACACGCAAGATTCATGCCGCGCCATATAGCCGCCGCACGCCGGCGACACTCATCCCTCGCTACGCCCGCTGCCACCGTGCGCCCGTGTCGAGACGATAGCCGACACTGGGGCGCTGCATCTGCACCAAACCAACGGCAGTTCATCTCTGGCCGGTTCGCTCCACTGACCCGTCTCCATTCGTGGTAGACGCACGTCCCACATTTCGCGCACGTTCAATAGTCTTATTGTAACACTCCCTCGTGCCTACTACCTCTCCCGTACACGTCTTGAGATACTGAAACTCCCATTTTCCTTCCATTCTGCAAAAAACCGCTTCTTCCGCCTGCTGAAGTATATCGCCGTATTTCTCCATCTCAACCGT
The DNA here is from genome assembly GCA_963666855.2 of Vicinamibacterales bacterium. Lineage (GTDB taxonomy): Bacteria > Acidobacteriota > Vicinamibacteria > Vicinamibacterales > UBA8438 > JAJEEA01. Next base: position 8,325 of record CAXXTG010000140.1, on the reverse strand, counting down.
CAAGTCCTCCAGCCACGCCCTTGGATACTTCTCCGTGCCCTGCATTCTGGTCAGCAAAATCACGTCCATGTCACCGGGTATAACGACCTTCACCAACACGCGCCTATCGTCTTTCATCTGTCGTTCGCCATATGCCTTAACAATTCCCGATATCTTCGCACTAAGCACCTCCACCGCGGCATCTGCCGTCCTCTTCAGAGTTTCATCGACAGCATAGCGAATGAACTTCTCTGCTCGGCGGAATATCCACATTCCGACAGCCATCTTGATGGGCATGTCCGATACGAGGAACTCGATGACTGGTTCCGGTACAAGTGAGTGGCGACCCAATTCGCCACAGACAGCCTGCCCATCTATCCGGTCGACCGCGGCCACGAACGCGGCGTGATTTTCCGCGTCTGCAAAGTTCGCCCTATCAACCCGAATCGCAAGCGGACCTCTCTCATCATTCGACTGTGCCCTGTAAAAGGCTTTGGGTGCGCCCGCAAAGTTCAGACGAACAAGATCAGTACCCGACTTCGCGTGAATCAAGCCTTGTGCATCTTCATCCACGTAGACGCGCGCCATCGCGACGTATTCACTCCCAAGGGACTCCGTCCACCCTTCAATGACCTTTTCGAGAGGCATGTAGGATGGATCATGCTCCAAGATAGACGGCAAAGCTCGTTCCCCGTTTAGTTGGTCCGCGATGGATTCAATAGCTTCCTTGGTGAACCGAATCCTGGATCCGCCTTGTTCCACGATACCAGTTGTCGCCAACCGGGCAATGCGTTCAGCCATTAACAAACCTTTCGTCTTTCGTCAATCTGGGCGATTCTGAGTCTCGGCCACCAACTGACGACAGTGATGTCGCCCGCAGCCGGCTCTTGCCGTCCGTGTGCATCCATCATCTCAGACCCCACCCCTCGTCTCCAGTCCAGGGATTCTTGGCGCCTCCGTGTCAACGCCTGAATCACCGCGCAATAAAACCCCTGCAAGGTCCATGCCACTGCGCAGCCCCGTGGCAGGAACACCCATCTTGGATGATAGCCCACAACAGCCGCCGTGCGGCAACAATTCATGCCCAGTCCATGGTGATCCACACGAACGCGGCGCCCATCCACACAGTCGTGGTTCCGGCGTGTCCGCTAGCCGGAAGCCGGCGCGTGCCAACGGGCCGCATTGTCTGCTACCATGTTCCGCAAGGGAACTCGGCTCGGCCTGCGGGAACACTCTACGCGGCAGACATCAGCGGGGTGCGTCGACACGGCCGAAAAGGTGGCGCGGATCTGCGAGGCGGTGCTGCAAGCTCCGACAATTGGAGCAGGTGCCGTGTCAACCGTCAGGCCTTATCTTCGAAATTTTGCCCGCGTGACGGAGGCCCCTCCCAACCTCGTGGCGTCAACCGGGTACGCGGTCGTGCGACCAACAAACGGCGTGGACGGCCGATTCCTGTACCAGCACATTCTCTCGGACCCGTTCGTTGAGTTCCTGATAGCGCGGATGACCGGCAGCAACTACCCTGCCGTCAAAGGCAACGATGTTGAGGCGTACACGTTGTCATTGCCGCCCCTCTTCGAGCAGCGCAAGATTGCGGCCATTCTCTCCTCGGTGGACGACGCCATCGAGAAGACGCAGGCAGTCATCGGCCAAGCGCAGGTCGTCAAGCGCGGCTTGATGCAAGATCTGCTCACGCGAGGCCTACCGGGCCTGCACGCGCAGTTCAAGCAAACTGACGTTGGCGAGATTCCGGAGGCGTGGATCCAAACCGTTTTAGAAGATGTACTCGAACTCAAGCGCGGTTACGACCTTCCGAGACCGAAATCGCACCGTGGGGGCGGTTTCTGTTATCTCGTCATCAGGGATAACCGGTACCCATGGTGAGGCTAGAGTCAAGGGTCCGGGCGTTGTTACCGGCCGCTACGGCAACATTGGGCAGGTCTTTTTCGTGACTGATGACTTCTGGCCCTTGAATACCACCCTGTATGTCCGTGACTTCAAAGGCCACGATCCCCGATTCATCAGCCACTTGCTTCGCGGGATCGACTTTTCGGCTCATTCGGGCAAGACAGCCGTGCCAGGCGTAAACAGAAACCACTTGCACCGAACCGCGGTGGCCTTCCCGCCCGACATCAACGAGCAACGGACCATTGCGACCGTCCTCTCCTCTGTGGACGATACCATCGAGAGAGCTCAGATACTGATGGAATCTACCCGAGTCTTGAAGTCCGCCCTCATGTCCGATCTCCTCGCGGGCAGGCTCCGCGTCACCCCGGACACCTGATGCGAACAGTTTGCGCTGACTCCTGCCCCGTCGTTCAGAGGCAGAACCCCTGCCGCCTTTCGCCAACAGCAGTTCGATCCCATCAGGCGCCCGCCGCTTCAGGATTTCGGGGCTGTCCACCTGAATCCGATTCCGCCGCATGCCGCCGGACCGCTACCCTTCGCCGCATACGTGGCCGCGACTCCCACCTAGAAGGTTATCGCCTGCCACCCTGACCTCGCCCACAATCCCTGAGTCGGGTCGCCAGGGCAGCTCCGTCAGGTCAGTTGGTCCGCGTTGTCGCCGACGAGTTGCCAACGCCCGCCGATACTCTGCCCGCGTGCTTGATGACAAGACCTTGTTTGGTGCACACTGCACAGGTGTGGCCGGGGTGCCAGCGGCGGGTGCCCGTTGTTGACGGGGACCGTGGGCAAGCCGCGCACCTGAAGGTCTGCGGCAATGGAGATCCGTGCGACCCGAACATCGTGCGGAGAAATTCGCGACACCGCACGTGGCTTGGCCGTCGGCCCAAGCCAGGACGATGCGCGCGCGGCGCGTGAGCTGGGGGGCAGTACGGGGGCAGTGCGCGATCCTGAGGGAGTGCGGGCGCGAGGATGGCTGATTGGCGAAACGGCTGTTGAGCCGGCGAAACCGCCTGGATGTTGCCTTTTAACGAGAGTGGAGAGGGTTTGACTATGCTCACGGTTACCAATCCGCAGTTCTGCGTACGTTGGTTGACCTCCCCGGCGGGGCTCGTGGCCGCGCTGGATGTCAACACCGGCCGAATGATTCTCGCCGTGAAATCGATGAAGGAAGTCGCCGTAACTGCCAAGCTGCGGCGATATTTTCGCTTCTACTTCGTCCCTCTACGCGCGGGCGACAAGACCACGTACGGACTGGTCACAGCATTTTTTGATGATCACGACGAGCCCCTCACGATATGTACACCTCTGTTCGATCTGGAGTTCACCCGTGACCTTTTGCAGGTGTTATCGTCAAACTCTTTCGACGTGCACTTCTTTAACGAAAACGATCGCGAGTTGCTGTGCTGCCGTGCTGAGAACCCGGACAGCACACGTTTTCGCTCGATCGCGGCCGGAGTCCGCTTTGTGCCCGGGAACCTGGAACTCGCTCGTCAGTTCCATGATGACATGACGACATCGTTTGGTGCTCGCTCGGCGGCGGATGACAAAGCGGCTTTCACTGTTAAGCTGGTCGAAACATTTTCCGGCAGCGACCTGGACCCACACATCCAGAATCCGGGCGAGTCCAACGAACGCAACATTGCCAAGGCGCTGCGTCGGTCGTTCGGTAGCGACCAAGTTTATTGGAATCCGGCGCGAGCAGACAACAGACGCGGATGTATTGGTGTTCAGCGAGAAGAGCATGCTATTGATTCAGACCAAGGACAGTCCGGCGAGCGAGGCCAGCCTGAATCGAAGCCTGACGAGGAAGAGGTCTGTTGCTGCTGCACATATTAGTAAAGCGGCAGCGCAACTGAGGGGGTCCATTGGCCACCTACGGTCCGCGCAAGGCGTTGAGGTTATCGCGAATGGACGGCGATGCGATATCACGATGTCGGGTCGGAACGTCTTTGGACTCGTAATCGTCAAAGAGCTGTTCGACACGGATCGTTCAGCGTGTAGCCCTGTGGTCTTTACTATTTTTGAAGAGACGGGCGTACCTTGTCTACTGTTAGATTATGCGGAGTTTCAAGAGTTGACCTTCTTCCGGGGTACGGAGGAAGGTCTAATGGATACGTTATCCGAATTGTTTGCGGCCGCTGCCCAATACGGCGTGTTTCCACGCAGCCGCTTCGGTCTTCGTGCGAATGGACCGGTAGTGTACTCGCCAAGCGCGGCCGCTACCGCGCGAGATTCCGCAACCAGCGAGGCGGTTGGACCGGGCGTGGCCGAGAAAGACGGGACTGCCGCTACGATGCGACGGAACGGAGGAATCGAAGGGTCCAATGGAGCGGGTTTCCGAGAGGGCAGGAGTGACGACTGGTTCGGTGTGATCGTAGATCGCACAGACGTGGAGTCCTGCAACGTGTTGCCCGCAGCGAAGAGATTGTCGCGGGTATTGGTCGACAGAGAAGCGGTGAAGCGGTATCGGGGTCGAGTGTACGTGGCCTTTCACGGATACTCCAACGATTCGCGAGAACTGTATGAGATACCGGAAGTACGACGTTTCTGCGCTAGGCTTGATGACAGGTTTCCCTATTGGTTCTATTTTCTTTCGGCTGACGGGGAGACGCTGCGTATGATCGCATCCTGCTTGTGTTCGGTCGCCAAGGTGAGGCCAGGAGTGGTCAGTTTCGGGGCGGACTTGATAGGTTTTGTGGAACGCCATTTTGAGGCATTGAATTGGCTTATTGACAACTATGCCCTGGATGAGAAACAGAACGTGGGGGTGAGCGCGGCAATCAGTAAGTACTTGGGTATATCTGAGCGAACCTGATAGGTCGAACAACAAGCTTGCCATGAGGCTGGAATGAGAATCTGCGTCGGGGACCATCGCTGCGTCGGGATGGCGTATCGAGCTGCGGGTCGACAGAGGGTCCGGCTACCGGGTCTACTTCGGCCGGCACCAACAAGGCACCGTTGTCCTGTTGGCGACGGAACGAAGAAGCGTCGGGATTCGGGCCGACCTGCGGCAATCAAGCAGCGTAACGGCTTCCGCGGGCCTCGTACCGGCATGACCGGGGCAGAGATTCTCGCCGCGCGGCACGAGGGCCATCGCGGGTGAGGCGCTTCGTGCTCGACGCGTCTGTCGCTATCGCATGACTCCTCGAAGACGAGGACGACCCGGTCGCGGGCGCGGCGATGTCGCAACTCGCGGCGGAGTTCGCCCTGGTGCCCCAACTCTGGCATCTGGAGGTGCGCACGTGCCGGTCGTGGCGGAACGGCGCGGATGCGGGAGCACCACGGGAATCGAGGACGGCCTCGGTCGGCTCGGGGAACTGCCGATACGGACGGACACGGAGCGGAATCTCGGGACCGCGCTCGCGTTGGTGAGGGGACGCCGGCTGACGACCTACGGCGCGCTCTACGTCAAGCCGGCGCTGCGAGCCGACGCGCCGCTCGCCACGGTCAACGGGTGCTGGCGGACGCCGCTGTCGCCGAAGGGCGTTCGCTGATCGGGCCACTCCCCGAGCTGGGATAACCATGAGCCCGCACGGCCGCCCCGGGGGAAGACGGTCGCGCAACTGGTTCCGGCTGTCGGCCAGGAGCGTGCCTTGCGGCGGGCCGACCCGCGACAATCAAGCGACGTGACGGCTTCCGGGACCGCCGAGACGAGCCGGGTTCAGCCGGAGCCGGAGCGGCTTCAGGAGACGGTTCAGCGTGGCCTGGGTAGGGCTGTGCCGTGGGTCGATCGCCCGCAGGACGTTCGGGCTCGCCATCTCGGCCTGTTCAGCGAACTCCTTGACGCCCATCGCCGGAATCACCTTCCCGAGGGCGGTCTGGACCGGCACCCCTTCATCCACCGCGGCGAGGAGGAAATCGCGTGCGAACTCGGGGTCGCGAAGGTCCTGCGCAAGGCATTCGTTCCAGTCTCGGCTGCGTCGTGCCATGTCAAGTATCTGCCGGGAGTGTGTACCACAGACAGCGGTTTCGGTGGCGTCAATCGACGGCCGTGGTATTCTGACCGGTCAGGATGACCGGATTTCCGAAGGAACACATGCGTGAAGAACCGACGACCGAGGTCGAGTCACGCTTCGCGGCGTTGCCGCGGGTTGTCCGGGGCGGCGAAGCGATAGCGATCACCCGCCACGGGAAAACGGTCGCGCGTCTGGTTCCGGCGGTCGACCACGAGCGTGCCCCGCAGCAGGAAGCCGTGAAGCGCTTCCGCGCGTGGCGGCGTCAGCGGCTCCGTACCGGCATGTCCCGGCGAGAGACCCTCGCGACGCGGCACGAGGGCCACCGCTGGTGAACGATTTCGCGCTCGAGGCATCCGTCGTGGGCGCGTGGCTCCTCGAAGACGAGGAGGACCCGGTTGCGAGTGCGACCGTGGCACGGGTCGCCACCGAGTTCGCCCCATTGCCCGACAGCGAGCCCGAGTTCGCCGGCGTACCGGAGGAAGCATGACCAGGGTCGTGACCTTACGGCTGGAACGGGACGCGTACGAAGAGCTACGGGAGGCGGCGGCAGCGGAACGGCGCTCGCTGTCGAATCTCATCGTCACCGCAGCCCTCGAACGGGCCCGGGAGGCGCAGTTCGCGGACGACAGGGAAATGGCCGAGACTCTGAACGACGATGCGCTGGCCCGGAGGTTGCGGACCAGTTCGCGGCAGGCTCACCGGAGTGGACATGCGTGAAGTACCGACAACCGAGGCCAAGGCGCGCCTCGCGGAGCTGCTGCGGGTCGTCGAGCACGGCGAGTCGCTGGCGATCACCCGCCACGGGAAGACGGTCGCGCACCTGATTCCGGCGGTCGACCACGAGCGTGCCTCGCAACGGGCAGCCGTTGAGCGCTTCCGAGCCCGTCGCCGAGCGTGGCGGCGCATCGACATGACGACCGAGGAGATACTCACCTCGATTCGCGAAGGCCGACGTTAGTGAGCCGCTTCGTACTCGACGCGTCCGTGGCGGCGGCATGGCTCCTCGACGACGAAGGCGATGGGCGAGCGAACGCGGCGTTGGCTCGGCTTGAGACTGACGCGGCGTTGGTTCCGCAGCATTGGCATCTCGAGGTCCGGAGCGCGTTGCTCGGCGCAGAACGCCGCCGCCGGATACGCGCGGATGAAGTCGACGAGCGCCTGCGCACGCTGGAGGAACTGACGGTGCGGACCGACACGGAGCCGCGCGTCGCGGTCGCCTTCGCGCTGGCTCGAGCCCACGGATTGTCCATCTACGACGCCGTGTATCTTGAGCTGGCCCAACGGTCGGACGCACCACTCGCGACGCTGGACCATGCGCTGTTGCGCGCCGCCAGCGCCGCGGGGCTCGCGCTGATCGAGGCGTGAACGGCGCCCACTTCCATGACCCCGAAGACCGCCGGATGGGACGAGCTGCACCTCGCGGAGAACCCCGCGGTCGAGCTGCTGGAATCTCTCGGCTACACCTACATCCCGCCCGAGGACCTCGAGCCCGAGCGCGCGAGCCCGAAGGCGACCATTCTCACCGGACGCCTGGCCGCCGCGCTGAAGCGGCTGAACCCTTGGCTGTCCGAGACGAACGTCGCCAAGGCGGTGAAGGCGGTGACGCAGGTCCCCGCGGCCAGCCTCGCCGAGGCGAACGAGAAGGTCTACACGTCGCTCACCTACGGCATCGCCCTGGAACAGGACCGCGGCGGCGGGCGCAAGAGCCACACCGTCCGGTTCCTCGACTTCGACCGGCCCGAGCGCAACGAGTGGATCGTCACCCGCCAGTACCGGGTGATCGGGTCGAAGAAGCACGTCATCCCCGACGTCGTCGCCTTCGTCAACGGCCTGCCCCTCGCGGTCGTCGAGTGCAAGAGCCCCACCATCGGCGACGCGTGGAAGGCCGAAGCCGTGAAGCAGCTCCGCCGCTACCAGGAGGCCGACTCGCGCTGGAAGGACCAGGGGGCGCCGCGGCTGTTCGAAGCGGCGCAGGTGCTCGTCGGCACCTGCGGCGAGCGCGCCGTCTACGGCACGGTGGGGACGCCGGAGCGGTTCTTCCTCGAATGGAAGGAGCCGTATCCGCTGAGCGCGGCGCAGCTCGGCGAGCGGCTCGGGCGCGAACCGACGCCGCAGGACGTGCTGCTCTACGGCCTGCTGGAACCGCGCAACCTCCTCGACGTCGTGCGGAACTTCGTGGCGTTCGAGGTGGACGGCGGCCGGACCGTCCGCAAGCTGACCCGCTACCGGCAGTTCATCGCCGTGAACGAGGCGATGCGGCGCATCTGGACGGCGCGGCGGCCGAGCGAGCGGGGCGGCGTGGTCTGGCACACCCAGGGGTCGGGCAAGAGCCTGACCATGCTGTGGCTGGCCCTGAAGCTGCGCCGCGACGAGGCGCAGCGGCAGCCGGCGGTGGTCATCGTCACCGACCGGCCAGACCCTCGACCAGGTCTTCGACCGCGTCTTCGCCGACCGCAGCGAGGACGAGCGCGCCGCCATCCGC